>WBXI01000070.1 GCA_008933025.1 Verrucomicrobiota bacterium | reverse complement strand
CGCGGTCTACTGGAACGCGTCGACGCGTTTCACCGATGGCGGCGAATACGGCATGGGCGCGGAAATCGGCATCAGCACCGACAAGATCGGCGCGCGCGGGCCGATGGGGCTGGACGAGCTCTGCAGTTACAAGTGGATCGGCACGGGAACCGGGCAGGTCCGCGGCTGATCGGCGGGTCGACGTTGCCATGAGCGATCTCAACAATCCGTTCGGGAGTCTGGACAGCTCGGGGTTCCCGCCGGGCAAACCCGACGCGCCCAAGCCGGCGGTGGTGCCCCCGAAGAACCGCGGCCGGGTGGACATCGTGCGCCAGAAGGCCGGGCGGGGTGGCAAGACGGTGACGGTGGTGAAGAACTTCGTCGGGATCGGGTTGCCCGAGAAGGAAAAGCTCGCGAAGGAAATGCAGCGTTCCTGCGGGACCGGCGGGATGGTCAAGGACGGCCAGATCGAGATCCAGGGCGACCAGCGGGAAGCCGTGTCGCGGATCCTCGCGGCCGCGGGTTTCAGGCCGGTGATGGCGGGCGGGTGATCCCCGCGGCCCACCGGCCGTCGTCACCGGTTGTTCACCTCGTCCACCAAGTCCGCGCCCGTCTCGTAGCGCCGCAGGTTGGCCAGGAAGTGGCGCACCAAGGTCTCCACCTCCCCGTGATGGCCTCCCGCCGTGTGCGGCGTGATGTGGCAGCGGGGCTCCGCCAGCAAGGGGTGATCCTCCGGCAGGGGTTCGGGATCGGTGACGTCCAACCACGCGGCGCCCAACCGTCCGGATCGCAGCGCGGCGAGGAGTGCGCCTTGGTCGACCGTCGTGCCGCGCCCGATGTTGTAGAACACCGCGCCGGGCTTCATCGCGGCGAACCGCGCGGTGTCGAAGAAACCCCGGGAACCGGCATTGTCGGGCAGGATGTCGACGACGTGGTCGGCGCGGCCGAGGGCTTCGGCCAGTCGGTCGGACGGCACGATGGGGACGAGTTCGTCGCCCTTGGGTTGCCGTCGATGGGCGCTGACCCGGGCGTGGAACGGTTGGAGGAGCCCGATGAGGTGGGTGGCGATCGTGCCGTAACCGAGGATCAGGATGTCCTGTCCCGAGGGCGAACGGGGCATGGCGCGCAGCCGTTCCCATTCGGGAGAACCGTTGGGCGTCCGGGTCCGGAGGGCGGGGACGAGGCCCCTGGATTGCGCGAGAAGGAAGGCGAAGACGTGCTCGGCACACGCTTGGGCATACACGTGCGAGCTGGTGGTCAACCGTAGCCCGCGGCTCCGGGCCAACGACCGAAACGCCTCCGTGTCGTAGCGGGTGTAGCCCGCGCTCGACAGATGCACCCAGCGCAGGCGTTCGGAGCGTTCGATGTCGGCAAGGTCCGGTTGGCCGAAAGCGATCTCGGCCTCGAGGAATGCCGGATCCGGCTCGCCCTTGGCGAGGACGGACGACACCACGCGGCGGGCCCGGATGAGCGAGTGGGGCGCGACACCCTCGCGCAGGAGGCGTTCGGCATCCTCGGTCAGGCGCGAGTCGGAAAAAATTCGAAGGGGGTGCATGCGGGACGGCGTTGGAGCGTCCCGGAGGTTAACCGGAGACCCGGCCCCGGTTGCCAGAGCGGATTCCCGGGCCCGGTCTCCGCATGCATCGCGACCGCTTGCTCGACGGCCGTGCCGCCCGTCGGGACTCGCCGTCGGTTTGGGGACAGGTCGAAAACGGGAAGTCAGGCGGGAGGATGCCTCCATGGCACTCGTGGTCCGCCCTTCGGTCCGCCAACCCGTCCGGCTCCTTAGGTTGGCGCGCCGTGTCAAAAGCCTTCGCGCCGGGCGCGGGGGTTGGTAAGTGTCCGTCGTATGAACCCACGCGTGGCATGGCTGTGCCTCGTCCTTGCGGCTTTGGTTTGCGGTTGCGCCCATCGGGAAATCGCCCCGGTCCGGACCAGCCCGAAACTCGAGATCCTGGACTCGCAGATCCGGGCCAATCCGTCGGATGCACAGGCGTATTCGAACCGGGGCTACACGCTGGCGTTGCTCGGCCGGAAGGCGGAGGCGCGCGCCGACCTGCAACGGGCGCTCGCGCTGAAGGACAATGCCCCCATGCGCAATCGCGTCGGATGGGCGTACTTCAATCTGGGCGACTACGCCGCGGCCCTGCGCGAATTCGAGGCCGCCGCGAAGGCGAGCAATTCCCGGGCACGCTACGACTACTACTCGATGGTGCTCGGCTGCTGGGGCGTCGGCGACACCCGGCGCGCCCTCGAGAACTACCAACTGGCGGTGGAACGCGACCCGCGGTTCGGCGAATACAGGACGCTCGCCGAGCGCACCGCCGAATGGACCCCGCTCGAACGTCGAGCGATCCACGAGACCTACGTGCTGTGGAGCAAAGCGTGGAAGCCGTGATTTCGGGACCGGTGGCAGGCGGGCGGGTCCGACGGCGACCCGCCCCTCCTCGGAATTGGCACGAATTGTTGCGGAGTGCGCGGTGGGCACGCCATGATCGCGCGACATGAATTCGTCCGTCGTCAACCTCCTGTGGGCCTACGCCGCCATCGTCCTGGCGGGGGGCGTCATGGGCTTCGTCAAGGCCGGCAGCAGAATCTCCCTCGTCGTGTCGCTCGTCGCCGCCGTCGTGGTCGCCCTGGTTGCCCTCGGCCGATTGCCACTCGTCGTCGCGCAGGTGGAAATGGGCCTTCTCATCGGGGTCTTCGTCTCCCGGTACGCCCGCACCAGGAAGCCCATGCCCGCGTTCCCCATGATCGGGCTGTCCGCGGTGGCGTTGGCCCTGACCTTCGTCCTCGGTCGCGGCTGATCCCGTGGAACCCCGCCAACTGCCCATCTGGGAGCGGCACGCCGAAATCGTGTCCGCGCTGTCGTCCGGCAACCGTCTCGTGCTCGTCGCGGCGACCGGCTCCGGGAAGACCACCCAGGTCCCGCAGATGCTGCTCGACGGCGGTCTCGTGCCCAGGGGCCGGATCGTCGTCCTGCAACCGCGCCGCGTCGCCGCCCGCACCGTCGCGACCCGCGTCGCCTGGGAACGCCGCGGCAAACTCGGCGACGAGGTCGGCTACCAGGTCCGCTTCGAGGACCGCATCGGCGACGCCACCCGCATCTGTTTCGTCACCGAGGGCATCCTCCTCCGGTGGCTGCAGGACGATCCCGACCTGTCGGGCATCGACGTCCTCGTCTTCGACGAATTCCACGAGCGCAACCTCCTCAGCGACGTGGCCCTCGCCCTCGCCCGCGAATTGCAGCGGACGCGCCGGCCCGAACTCCGCCTGGTGGTGATGTCCGCGACCCTGGAGGCCGAGCCGGTCGCCCGCTATCTGGCGAACGACTCGGGGCCCGCGCCGATCATCGTGTCGGAGGGCCGCGCGTACCCGGTCGAGGTGCGCTGGGCGGACTACGACGACAGCCGCGAGCCGTCGGAACAGGCCGCCGGCGCGGTGGAACGGATCGTGGCGAGCGGTTGGGAGGGCGACGTTTTGGTCTTCATGCCCGGCATGGCAGAGATCAACGCGACGATGAACGCGCTGCGGGCTTCCCGCTTCGACGCGCCGGTCGCGATCATCCCGTTGCACGGCGACCTTTCGCCGGAGGACCAGGACCGCGCGTTCCAGCCGAGCGACCGCCGCAAGATCGTGGTCAGCACCAACGTCGCGGAGACCAGCGTGACCATCGATGGCATCCGGCACGTCGTGGATTCGGGATTGGCGCGGGTGGCGCGTTACGACGCGGACCGCGGCATCCAGACGTTGCTGGTGGAGGAAATCAGCCGGGCCTCGTCGGACCAACGGGCGGGCCGCGCCGGCCGCACCGCGCCGGGAACGTGCTGGCGGCTGTGGACGGAAAGCGCGCATCTGAACCGACCCGCGCGCAACACCCCCGAGATCCAGCGGGCCGATCTCGCGGAGGTGGTGTTGCTGCTGCATTCGCTGGGCATCCGCAAGGCGGTGGAGTTCGGATGGCTCGACCGGCCCGATCCCGGCGCGGTGGAACGGGCGGAACGATTGCTGACGACGCTGGGCGCGTTGACGCCGGGCGCCGGGGACGGCGGCCACGACCTGACGCCGGTCGGTCGCCAGATGCTGCGGTTGCCCATGCATCCGCGGTACGCGCGCATGCTGGTGGAGGCGTCCTGCCGCCGGTGCGTGCCGGCCGCGGCGTTGTGCGCGGCGTTGGTGAGCGGCCGGGACCTGCTGATGCGGATCGGGCGCGACGACCATCACATGAAGGACACGCGCGAGGTGTTCGAGGGGAGCGGGGCGAGCGACTTCCACACCTTGATGCGGGCTTTCCAGCACGCGAAGAACTCGGGGTTCTCGGTGGATGCATGCCGGCGGGCGGGGATCCACGCGCAGACGGCGCGGATGGTCGAGGACACTTGCCGCCAGATCCTGATGGTGGCCCGGCGGGAACGGTTGGTGGACGAACGCGACGAGGCGGCCGGGGGGCGGGCGGCGACGACGACCGACGCGCTGGAGCACTGTCTGGCGGCGGGATTCGTGGACCAGCTCGCGGTGCGGCGGGACCCGGGTTCGCTCGATTGCGACCTGACCGAGGGCCGGCGCGGCACGCTGGTGCGCGAGAGCGTGGTGCAGGAAGCGACGCTGATGGTGGTGGCGTCGGTGCGCGAGGTGTCGGGCCGGACCGGGCACATGACCTTGCTGGGACAATGCACGGCGGTGAAACGCGAGTGGTTGCTGGAGATGTTCCCGCAGCATTTCTCGTCGCGCGTGGAGCATCTCTACGACCGCGGGAACAAGCGGGTGGCCGCGGTGAAGTTGGTGCGGTTCCTCGACCTGGTGATCGACCACGAGCACCAGCGCGACCTCGATCCGGTGGCTTCCGGGGCGTGCCTGGCGGACGCGGCGGTGCGCGGATGGATCGAACTCGCCAACCTCGACCATGCGGCCCAGCAGTGGATCGCCCGGGTCGAGTGCCTGCGGGTGGCGGTGCCGGAACTGGAGATGCCGACCTACCGGGGCGAGGGCCTGCGCCGCGCATTGGCCCGGGCGTTCCACGGGCACTCGCTGGCGCGCGAGGCCCAGGCGGTGAATCTCGCGGCGGCATTCCGGTCGGCGATGGATCCGGGACTGCGATCCTTCGTGGACGAACTGGCGCCGCTCACGGTGTCGGGTCCGGAAGGAAAGGCGCTGAAGTTGGCGTACGTGCAGGACAAGGACGACCCGGACGCCGCCCCGGTGCCCGAGGTGCAGGTGAAGTTGCTTGAGTGGATCGGATGGAGGGAACATCCGCGCGTGGCCGAAGGCCGGGTGGCGGTGCGGGTGTGGCTCATGGACCCGGGCGGCAAGCGGGTGGGGAGCACGCGCGATTGGCCGGCGTGGCGCGAGAAGGAATACCCGAAGCTGCGCCCGCAACTGCGGGCAAAGCATCCGGGCTTTGTCTGGCCGTAGGGCAATTCCGTGGGGAGGAGGGGGGAGGAGGGGGCGGGTTCAGGGGACGATGGGTTCGGGGATGCGTTCCTCGTCCTTCTTGGGGGCCATCAGGAGGTAGAAGGTGGGCAGGACCAGGAGCGTCAGCGGCGTGGCGCTGAGCAGGCCGCCGATGATGACGATGGCCAGCGGACGCTGGGTCTCGGACCCGATGCCGTGGCTGAGGGCCATGGGCAGGAGACCGAGCATGGCGAGCATCGCGGTCATGAGCACGGTGCGGAGCCGGATCAGCGCGCCGTGCGACACGGCGTCGAACGGCGACTGGCCCCCGTCGACCAGTTGGTTGAAGCAACTGACCATGACCACGCCGTTGAGCACGGCCTGTCCGAAGAGCGCGATGAACCCGATGGCGGCGCTGACGCTGAGGGGGATGCCGGTGGCCCAGAGGGCGACGATGCCGCCGACGACGGCGAACGGCACGTTGAGCAGGATGAGGAACGCGCACTTCGCGGAATGAAACGTGTTGAACAGGAGCAGGAAGATCAGGAACACGCTGATGGGAACGATGAGCCCGAGGCGTTTCATGGCCCGCTGCTGGTTCTCGAACTCGCCGCTCCATGACACCGTGTAGCCCTTGGGAAACACCAGTTCCGCGACCTTCGACTGCATGTCCTTGACGACCGATCCCATGTCGCGTCCGTGGATGAAGACGCCGACGGCTTTGACGCGGGTCCCGTTCTCGCGGCTGATGTTCATGGCACCGCTGGTGACCTTGAACGTGGCCACCTGCCGGAGCGGGATCCGGGCGCCGGCGGGGGTGTCGACGAGGACGTCGGGCAGGCGGGCCAGGGCCCGCTCGGGATCGGGAAGGCGGAGGACGACGGAGAAATGCTTTTCGCCTTCCCAAAGTTCCGTCGCGGCCTTGCCGCCGAGCGCGGTTTCGATGACATCCTCGACGTCCTGGACGTTGAGGCCGAGGCGCGAGGCGGCGTTGCGGTCGACCTCGATGACCGTCTGGGGCACGTCGCCGGCGCGGTCGACGAACGCTCGGGCAACGCCGGGGACACCGACGACCTTGCGGATGATGGCGTCGACCGTTTGCTGGAGGGTCGCGGCATCCTCGCCGTAGACCTTGACGACCACCTGGCCGTCGATCTGGGAAATGGACTCGAGGACGTTGTCGCGGATGGGTTGCGAGAACGAGGTCTCGAGGCCGAGGAGGGGATCGAGGGCGCGATCGAGTTCCTCGAGGATCCGCTCCTTGGTGACGCCGGGACGCCACTGCTCGACGGGCTTCAGGTCGACGAAGCACTCGAGCATGTTGATGGGCTTGGGATCGGTTCCATCCTCGGGCCGGCCGGCCTTGGATACGACGGTGTTGACCTCGGGGACGGTGCGGATGTAGCGGCGCATCTGGGCGCAGCGATGCTGGGCCTCGGCGATGGAAACGCCGGCGGGCAGGGTGGTGTTGACCCAGATCGTGCCTTCGTTGAGTTCGGGCAGGAATTCGGTGCCCAGACGCGTGCCGAGGGCGAGGGCGCCCACGAGGCACGCGATGGCGATGGCGAGGACGGGACGCCAATGCGACAGGCTCCAGGCAAGCACCGGCCGGTAGATCCGTTTCGCGAGGCGGACGACGAAGTTGTCGTCGTGCGGGATGGGTTTGCGGAGCAGGAAATAGCAAAGGAGCGGGACGAGCGTGAGGGAGAAGAGGAGCGAGCCGACGAGCGCGCTGGTGACGGTCCATGCCATGGGGGCGAAGATGCGGCCCTCGTGGCGCTGGAGCGTGAAGATCGGGAGATGCGCCGCGATGATGATGAGCATCGAGAAGAACGTGGGTTGCCCGACCTCGGCGGCGGCGCGGAGGATGGTGTCGCGGAATTTGTGCGGGGCGTGTTTCGGGTCCTGGTGGGTTTCGCCGAGGTGGCGGAAGATGTTTTCGACCACGATGACGGCGCCGTCGACGATGATGCCGAAGTCGATCGCGCCCAGTGACAGCAGGTTGGCGGGGATGCCGCGCCAGGTGAGGCCGATGAAGGTGGCGAGGAGCGAGAGCGGGATCATGAGCGCGACGATGAGGGCCGCGCGGAGATTCCCGAGGAAGAGGAGGAGGACGGCGGTGACGAGCAGGGCGCCCTCGAGGAGGTTGTGGAAGACGGTGTGGAGCGTGGTGTCGATCAACCACGTGCGGTCGTAATAGGGGACGATGGCGACGCCCTTGGGCAACACCGAGGCATTGAGTTGCTCGACCTTGGCCTTCAAACCGGCCAGCACCTCGGAGGGGTTCTCGCCTTTCCGCATGAGCACGATGCCGTTGACGATGTCGTCGTCGTCCCCCTGGCCGACGATGCCCTCGCGCGGCACGGAGCCGAGGGTGACGTCGGCGACGTCGCGGACGCGGACGGGGGTGCCGTTGCGGGCGGCGACGACGATCTGTCCGATGTCGTTGGTGGACCGGAGGAGGCCGATGCCGCGGATGAGGTACTGCTGGACCCCCTGTTCCACCTTGCTGCCGCCGACGTTCGCATTGCCGCGGCCGAGCGCGGCGAAGAGTTGCTGGAGGGTGACGTCCTGGTAGCGGAGTTTGGCGAGGTTGGGCTGGACCTCGTAGGTCTTGATCGAACCGCCGAGGGTCACGATGTCGGCGATGCCGGGGACCATCCGGAGTTGGCGTTCGACGGTCCAATCCTGGATCGAGCGGAGATCGCGCGGGGAAAGGCCGTCGCCCCTGAGTCGGTAGCGGTAGATCTCGCCGATGGCGGTGGAGAGCGAGCCGAGTTGGGGCACGACGCCCGGTGGAAGGTCGGCGCCCTGGAGTCGTTCGAGGACCTGCTGGCGGGCGAAATAGTCGGTCACCTTCTCGTCGAAGGTGAGCATCATGAAGCAGAGGCCGAACTGGGTGTGGGAGAAGAGTCGGACCTGGTGGGGAAGGCCGGAGAGGGCGATCTCGAGGGGGATCGTGACCTGTTTCTCGACCTCCTCGGCGGCCCGTCCGGGGTAGAGGGCGATGACGTTGACCTGGATGTCGGAGACGTCGGGGAAAGCCTCGATGGGCAGCGATTTGAAGGCCGCGGCACCGCCGGCGACGAAAAGGGCGGCGAGCAACAGCGTGAAGAGCGGTTGGTGCAGGGCGAAGGCGATGAGGCGTCGGATCATGGCGTGTGGAAAACCGGCGGGGCCGGGCAAGGACCTTGCGTTTCCGGAGTCCCGATGGGGATCCGGGGCGGGCGGGCTCAGCCTCCCTCGGGAGGCTGCAGGAGTTGCTCGAGCAACAGCACGCCGTCGGACACGACGCGTTGGCCCGGTCGGATTCCGCCGAGAATCCGCAGGTGTCCGTTGGATTCCGGCCCGGCGGTGACCTCGCGGCGCGCGAAGGTTCCGCGTTCCTCCTCGACGAAGACGAAGTATCGCTCGCCACGCAGGAAAACGGCCCTCGAGGGAACCTCGGCGGTCTCGTTGCCGCCGCCGGTCTCGACCTCGGCGGTCACGAACATCTCCGCCCGGAGCAGTCGGTCCGGGTTCGCGATGCTGCCGCGGACCTTCACGGTGCGGGTGTTGGGATCGACGAAGTCGGCGACCAAATCGACCGTGCCGACGAACTTCTTGTCCGGCATCGAGCGCAGCAAGAACGCGAACGCCTGGCCGGCCTTGAGATGCGGCAGATCCGATTCCGTGGCATCGAGCTGTATCCAGAGCCGGGTGGGATCGGTGACGGTGAAGAGCGGCGCGGCCAGTTTGTCCGTCCCCGCCAGCATCTGGTCGGGCCGGATTTCCTGGCCGGGATTCAGGTTGCGTTCGACCACGACGCCGTCGAGCGGGCTGCGGAGTTCGTACACCTGGTCGACGCCGTTGGTGTTGCCGCCGAGGGTCGAGAGCCGGGACGTGGCGCGCTGGAGTTCGGTTTGCGCCCGGGAATAATCCGCGAGCGCGGCATCGAGGTCCTTCTGCGGCGCGGCACCGTGTTCCAAAAGGTCGCGGACGCGTCCGAGCGTGCGCTCGGCGAGCGTGAAATCGCCCGAGGCCTTCCGCGCGTCCGCCTGCGCCTGTCCGAAATCGGGCGACGTCACCAAGGCCAATGCATCGCCCTGGCGTACCGGTTTGCCGGGTTCGGCAAGCACCCGGACGACACGTCCCGCGAATGGGGAGAAGATGCGGACCGTGGCGCGGTCGTCCCAGGCGAGGCGTCCGTTGAGGCGCAGGACGGGCGATCGCGACAGGGTCGCGCTCTCGACCCCGAGCACGCCGAGTTGGGGACTGTCGGTCGGGATGACGACCTTGTTGCCCTCGGCGACCCGGGCGGCGGGCGCGGGGGCGGCGGCGGTGTGGCTGCGGTCGCATCCGGTGGCGGACGCGAGGGCGGCGAGGGCGGCGAGGCAGGAAACGAACGGCGTTTTCATGGGCGGGAAATGGGTTTCGAGCCGGGAGGGCCGGGCACGGGCGTGGACATGGCGGCCTCGAGTCCGCCGACGGCGTTGGCCAAATCGGCGGCGGCATTGGCGGACGCGAGGCGCACGTCGTTGTCGTTGCGTTGCGCGGTGAGCAGATCGAGGAGCGAAGCGCCGCCTTTCTGGTAGGCGAAGCGGACGGAATCGAGGACCGCGGCGGAATCCCGGACGATGCGGGTGAGGTAGCGTTCGCGCCGTTCGGCGGCGGTCCGGTAGTCGTTGGCGGCGGCCATCCAGTTGGCGACGGCGGCGGCAACGGTCTGGTTGGCGCGGGTGTCGGCCTGGGCGGCGGCCGCGGTGGCGGCGGCGATCGGGCCGCGGTTCCGGTTCCACAGCGGCAGCGGGAACGAGACGCCGAGCCCGACCGAATTCGCCTTGTCGGGCGGTTCGCGCTCGTACTGCGCGAGCAGCGTGGGATCGGGGACGCGCTGCGCTTTCTGCAGTCGGAGTTCGGCCTCGGCCCTGCGTGCATCGGCGCGGGCGGCGAGGACGTCGGGGCGGTTCGCGACGACCGAGGGCGAGGGAATCTCCCAACCGGACGGGACCGGGCGTCCGGCCAATTGCTCGAGCATGTCCGAAAGTCGGATGCCGCCGGAGGCGGAAGACTCGCCCAGAAGCACGCCGAGTTGGATCCGGGCGGTGCGGGCGTCGCCTTCGGCGCGGTTCGCGTCGATCTCGAAACGGTCGGCGGCGATCCGGATCTGGTCGCGGTCGGCGCGCGAGAGGTCCCCGGCCTTGAGACGTGTCTCCGCGATGTCGGCCTCGCGGCGGAGCGAGGCCGCGGAAGCGCGGAGGACGGTGGCCTGTCCGTCGGCCGACAGGACGGCGACGTAGGCGCGGGTGACGGCGAGTTCGAGTTGGCGTCGGGCCTCGGCAAAGCGGGCTTCCGCGCCCGCGATGCCCGCGCGCGCGGAGCTCCGACGGGCGTCGCGTTTGCCGCCGATCTCGACGAGTTGGTTGACGGCCGCGATGGTGTCGTAGCTGCGGTGCAACAGGGAATTCCCCATCGCCGTGGAGGACGGGGCATTGTCGGCCGGGACCTTGGCGACGGACAGGGCGAGGATTGGGTTCGGAAACGACCTGGCAACGATCTGCTGGGCGACCGCGATATCGACGTCGGACTTCGCGGCGAGGAGGTCCCAGTTGCGTTCGAAGGCGATTCGGCGGGCCTCGCCGAGGCCGATCGGCGCCGACAACGCGGGAGGTGGCGCCGTGGCGGCGGCGGCGGATTCCGCGCGGAGCCCCGGAGCGCCGGCCAGGAACGCCAACGCGGCGGCCCAAACGATGGCCAAGCGCCGGAACGGCCGACTTTGTGATCCTGACGAAACGCTGTTTTTCACGGACACGGGAACCACGGGACGGGCGCAAGGCCCGTGCCGTCGTCCGGATGCATGCCGGGGCCGTGCCAAGCGGGCGAATCCGCGGAACGGCCTGAATCCGCGGCAATCGGCGAATGGTCCGTGAACGGGGCGGCTTCTCATGGGTCAGCAGTCAACCATTCGTGGTCATCTGCTTTCCAGTCCCGCGGCGGGCTTCCGTCACCATTCCGTCCCGTGGGCGAGGGCGAGATGGAGATCGCGCCGCGACAGCAAACCCACGGCATGGCCTCCGTCCGGCCCGTCCACCACGACGAGGTAGGGACTTCCGGTCTTTTGGAACGCGGCCAAGGCCTCGGTCAACGTCGCCGTGGCCGGCACGGTCTCCGCCGTGTCGGCGGCGAGGTCGCCCGCCGTCACCAGATGGCAGAGATCCGCGTCGGCGAGGAAGGGTTGGATGCCGTCGATGCGGATCGAACCGAGGACCCGGCGGTTGGGGAGCACCACGGCGACCACCCCGGCGCGGGCGCGCGAGAACGCGCTGGCAATGCGGTCGAGCGTGGCGTCGGCGGGTACCGTCGGCGGCGCCTCCCGCTGGAGCGTCTCGACCTGCAGCAAGTGCGTCGTCCGGCTCCGGGACGGCCGGAGTTGTTCGGTGTAGATCGAATTCCGGCCGAGTCCGCGGGCGACGTAATACGCGGAGACCGTGGCGATCATCAGGGGAGCGATGGCATCGGGATTGAGGGTCATCTCGAACGCGAGGATCACGGCGGTCAGGGGCGCGTGGGTGGCCGCGGCGAGAAAGGCGCCCATGCCGACGAGCGCATAGGCGGCGGGGACGGCGGTGTGGCCCGGAAGCACCTTTTGGAACACGGCCCCGAGACACCATCCGCCCAGGCCCCCCAGCAACATCGTCGGCGTGAAGACGCCGCCGACCGCGCCGGAGCCGACCGATGCCAGCGTGGCGGCGAGTTTCGCGGCGAGCAGGAGAAGAAGGGCCGTCCAGCCCAACGCATCGCCGCGGAGCATGGTGTCGAGGGCCGTGTGTCCGTTGCCCCAGACATCCGGGACCAGGACGGAAATGCCGCCCACGATGAGTCCGCCGAGCCCGAGTTGGAGGGGCGGCCCGAGGCGCAGCGCGGCGAAGGAGGCGCGGGCGGCGGCGAGCAGGGCGACGAATCCCGGGGCGGCGGCCCCGAGGATCACCCCGACCAGCAGGTGCAGGGGCAACTCCAGCACCGAATCGAAGCGAAAGACGGTCGCGGGAAAAACCGCCTGTCCCCCGAGGATCGGCCGCGTGATGGCGAGGGCGACCACCGACGACACGACGAGCGGGCCGATGCTTTCGATGGCGATGCTGCCGAGGACGATCTCGGCCACGAACAGCGAACTGCCGAGGGGAGCGTGGTAGGTGGCGGCGAGGGCGGCCGATGCCGCGCATGCGATCATCAGGGGCAGTCGCGGTGGGCGCAGTCCGGCGCGTCGGCCCGCGGAACTGGTGATGGCGGAAGCGAGTTGGAGGAGGGGGCCCTCGCGTCCGAGGGAACCGCCGGACCCGATGCTGAGCAACGAGGCGAGGGTGCGGAGCAGGGCGGGTCGGCCGCGAACCACGCCGTCGCCGACGGCGACGGCCTCCATGTAATCCGTGCCGGCCTGGTTCCCGACGAAGCGCTGTCCATACCGGACGACAAGTCCCGCGAGGAGACCGCCGATGGCGGGGGTCGCGATGCGTTGCCACGGGGGCAGTGCGCGGGCGGTGTCGATCAGCGTCCCGGTGCTGCGGGTCAGCAACCACTGCACGCCGAGCAACGCGCTCCGTATGGAGAGGACGCAGACGGCGCCGGTGAGGCCGGCGAACAACGACCACAGCAAGGTCGACCGTTGGTCGCGCGAGGGGAGCCAGCGTGCGAGCCAACCGCGGCGGCGCAGCCATCGGCGCGCGGCCTCGATCTTTGCGGCGGGCTTGTGGGCGGCATGACTCATCGGTGTCCACGCAGATGAAGCACGAAGGCGGCTGCGTGGGGAGTGGGAAATCGAATGGCGACTCGCCGGGGATGCGTCCAGGCGCCGTCGCGAAGGGGCTTGCCCGGGGTTCCAAACCCGGGGCCGCCGCGGAGCGTGGGACCGCGGCGCCCCGTCTCCATTCCGTCCTATATCCGCGGCTGGGCCTTGGCGGATGCCACCGCCCTCGACAACCCGGCCCGGAGTCCCCTGGACATCGCGGAGACCGTCTGACGACGGGATCCACCCGGTTGGTCGCCGCCTCGCGGCCACGGCGGCCACGAGGCGGGCGGGCCCAAATGCCGATCAGGGTTTGGGAGGCAGCTCAACCGCGCGGTACATCCGGTACGGGAGGTTGGTGATCGATCCGTCGAAGTATTGGAGGATCGAGTTGGTGGGTATGAAGGGTCCGAGATAGGTCCAGCCCAGCAGGTCGTTGCTGAACTCGACCCCGTAGTCGCGGCCCTGGTCGCCGGAATAGCACAGGCGGAGCACGCCGTCCGGGAGCACTCCCGGCACGAGCACGTGGTAGGGCGGGATGGTCCCGACCTGGACGGGCGGGCTGTAGGCAACGGCACCCCGGTTGTCGGTGACGACGCCCGTGATCCAGTAGCTGCCCGGCGTGCAATTGGTCCATTTCGTCCGGATGAACCCGTCGTTCTCCGCGGCCAGCGGCACGCCATTCGCGAAGAGTTCGTGGAGCGTCACGAAGCCGTCCGGATCGGACGCCGTCGCCACGATGTTGACCGGGACGCAAGCGAGGTTGGTGAACGCGTGCCGGGTCTCGAAGATGTTCGTGCTCAGGATGCCGCCCGGAAGCGTCTCGATGTTGGTCGTGTAGGTGCTGTAGTTCGTCGGCGCGACGATCCGGCCGACCGGGGGCAGGTTCGGGACCAGATTGCGGAACCGGAATGCCCGGCAGCGGCCGGAGGCATCGACATAGTAGGCGATGCCATCGCGCCACACGAAGCCGGTGATGTCGTCGGTGGTGCCCGATGCCAAGGGCGTCCAGGTGGCGCCGCCGTCGAGGGTCACGCCGATCACGCCGCCCGCGCCGCCGTAGAACGCGATGTCGCCGGTGGCCCAGGACACCGCGTACAAGTCAGCCCCGGTGCCGGAGCCGACGGGGGTCCAGGAAGCGCCGCCATTGCGCGAGATGCAGATCCGTCCGCAGCAACCGACGGCGAGGCCATTGGAACCGTTGGAGAACCCAACGCCATAGAACGATCCGCCGAAGCCGCCGGTGTTGGCGCTGGACCAGGCCCCGTTGCGGTAGACGCAGATCGTGCCATTCGAGCCGACGGCCCAGACCGTGTCGCCGTAGGAATAAACGCCCCGGAAATCGACGTTGCCGGGGATCCCTTGGGCGGGGCTCCAGACGCCGTTGCGATAGATGCAGATCCGGCCGCAGCAACCGACGGCGTAGCCGGTGCCATCGGGCCCGAAGGCGATGCCGTTGAAGTCGTCGGTGGTGCCGGTATTGAAGGGTACCCAGGTGAGGCCGCCGTCGTAGCTCGCGCAGATGAGGCCGCCGGAGCCGACGATCCAGTACGCGCCGCCGTAGAACGCGGCGCCGGTGATCCGGTTCGGGACGCCGGGCGCGCTGACCAGCCACGTCACGCCGCCGTCGGTGGTGTAGCGGAACTGCCCGTTGTCGCCCGTCACGAAACCGAACAGGGAATTCAGGAACGTGATGCTGTTGAGCCGCCCGCCGACACCGGGATCCGTGACCGGCGCCGGGACCACGCCGGGCGCGACGGAAACCACGGCGCCCTGGGAGGTCGCGGTCGAGTAGACGTTCGCGACGGTCACCGTGTAGGTGCCCGCCTGCCCGGGCTGGATGTTGGTGACCACGAGCGTGCTGCCCGTCGCGTCGGTCACCGGTGATCCGCCCCGGTACCACTGGTACGCCAACGGCGCCTGTCCCGTCGCCTGCACGTCGAGCGTGACGATGGCCCCCGCGGGGAACGTCCCGCCGACCGGATCGCGGGTGATCTTCGGGTTGGGATCGATCGCGGCGGTGTAGCGGAACGAACGCCAATCGCTCGTGCCGCGCGCGAGGGTCGACAACTCGCCGAAGTCGATGCCGGGTACGGCGCCGCTCGCCGAGGCGTAGGTCGAGCCGGTGGCCACGGCGACGCCGTCGCGCGACAGCGTCAACGCGCGCACGCCGGGCCGGCCGTCGAAATCGATCCGGTACAGGTGGTACGCGTCGTCGTTGGCAATCGTGACCTTCGGTCCCGCCGAGTTGGCGCCCGTGTTGAACCAGACCTCGGTGTCGGTGAAATGGAGGAAGCCCAGGTATCCGCCGCCGAGACTGAAGGTGACGATGGCCCAGCCGCGCGCGTCGTGGGAGGTCGATCCCGGCCCCATGCGGAGGCGGAACTCGATGGCGGCGGCCTGCGGGAAGGCGTACCCGCGGCCGAACGTCGAGAATCCGGAGATATCGCCGTTGGACGCCGTCGCGATGTGCTGCGCGCCGAAATCAAACCGGGGCGCGACGGCCTGGTTGTTCAGGGACAATTGCCACGCGGCGTCGACGGAATCGGGTTGTTTGCCACCGCTCGCCTCCCACGTGATCCACCCGGCCTCGCCGGTGGACGGCGTCACGGTGACGCGCGCGTTGGTCGAGACGACGGCGCCGTAACGGTTCACGGCGCGGATCTGGTAGTCACCGAGTCGGTCGTCGAGTCCGACCAACGCCGGCAACGGCAAAACCGGCGAGACCGCCCCGGCGACCGCGACGTCGTCCTGGGTCCACGAATACGAGATCGGGTCCGAACCGGTCGCGACGACGGTCAGGTTGGCGGAAACCCCGGATGCCACGTTGGTGTCGCCGGGCGACGCGACGAGGAAGGGCGACGCGATGTCGGGGATGAAGAGCGACGCGACCTCGTCGTCGCCGAGCGAACGGTCCCAGATGCGGACCTCGTCGAGCCAACCGGCGTAGGGTCCGTAGCCGTTGATGTCGCCGAAGAGGATGCCGGGATGGACGGTGCCGCGGATGCTGGGGAGACCGGACCGCACCCGGGTGCCGTTGAGGTAGAGCGTGGGCGTCTTGGCGGCGTAGACGACGGTGACGAGGGTCCAGTCGCCGATGTTGGTGTTGAGGACCAGAGGCGAGGGGAGGTGGTTGGCCTGGTGTTCGAAGACCGAGACGCCGTTGGTGCCGACGCTGATGGCGGCCACGCCGCCGCCGTCGCCGGCAGCCTCCCATGCGGCGCCCAGTGCGTAGCGTTGGCCGCTGGTTCCCTGGATGCCGGCATTGGCCTCGCCGGTCGCAGTGCGTCCCGCGGTGGGCTTGGCCCAGAACGAGACGGTGAAATTGTCGCTGATCGACCCGAGCAAGTTGGTGCTGCCGACGAAGGCGTTGACGCCGTTGAAAAGGTACGACGAGCCGGTGACCGCGAAGCCGTTCGACGCCACGTTCAACACCGGCGAGCCGTTGCGCGCGGCGACGAATTCACGGGCATCGCCGTCGAACGGGAAGTACGCGGCCAACCCGCGCAGCACCCCGGTGACATCGAGTCGGGCCGCGCCGCTGGTGTTGGTGCCGTAGGCATTGCCGACCCGGACGGCGTACCGGCCGAGGTTGCGCGACGGCAGGTACACCGTGGCGTTCGGCACCTGCAGCGTCGGTCCGGTGGCACCCGGGATGTCGGCGCCGTCGAAGGTCCACTGGTAGTTGAAAGGCTCGATGCCCGTTGCGCCCACCGAAAAGTTGGCGCTGGAACCGGCCGGCACGATGGCGTCGGCCGGCGACTGCCCGATGGTGGGCGCGACCAGCGGTGGCACGCTCTCGGCCGCGGGATTCCGGAAAAGGTAATCGACCTGCGCGGTCGTGAGCGCGGTGCCGTAGACGGACAATTCGTCGACCGAACCGGTGAAGCCGGCGACGGGCGCCCCCCCCGTCGTCACGCCGCCGACCAGGAACGCGGCGGTGTTGGCGACGACGGGATCCGAAGCCGTGGACGCCTCGACCGGGGCACCGTCGACATAGATGTCATTGGCGCCGGAGGCGCGGTGGACGGCGGCGATCTGGTGCCAGGCGCCGTCGTCGACGTCGGTCGTCGAGCGGGGATCGCGGCCGGAACTCCCGGGCGTGGAGGCGTAGAGCCAGGCCTTGTGGGCGGCGCCGTAGCCCGGTTGGGAATTGAGGCCGACGAAGTAGCCGTTCACCGTGCCGGTGGCGTGACGGGCCACGGGCACCGCGGCCCCGGCGTTGTCGCCGGCATTCGCGCGCATCCAGAAACTGACCGTGAAGTCGGTGTTCGTGAGCGGCAGCACGGAGCCCATGTTCACGAGCCCGCCGCTGGCGCGGTCGAACGACACGGCGCGGCCGGCAATGCCGCCGCCGGCAAACAAGGAACCCTTGGTGGAAAGGATGCCGTCGTAGCGATTGCTCGAACTGTCGAGCGCGACGGGCGAGGCGGCGGGTTCGTCGAAGTGCCACTGGGCGACCGGCGCCAGGTTGCCGGCCGGGATCACGGCAGGGATGCGGATGTCGAGGCGGGCGACGCGGCTGGTGATCGAATTGAAATCATTGGCGGCGACGAGGAAGTAGTTGCCTGCATGGGTATCTCTCGCGACGGCGGCGAGGACGAGGTTCGACGACGTTTGGCCATCGAGCGCGACGTCGTTGAAGAACCACTGGAAGGCGATCGGTTCGGAGCCGGTGGCGGTCGCCGCGAAGGTGACTGCGGCCCCCTGGTTGGTGGTGATGTCGAGGGGTTGGATTCCGATGTTGGGGGCGGATCCCTCGAACAGTTCCTTCAGGTTGAGGACGACGTTGGTCGTCGAATAGGTGGCGTCGAGGACGCCGTTGCCGGGTTGCTGGAGCTTGGCGAACGTGCCGGACCGGGCCGACGTGGTGAGGACCGTGTATTGGTCGTTGACCCCGACACCGGGGAGCAGGCGCATCTTGAGGTTGCCGCCGACGGTGGCCGTGCCGGTGACGCGGATGAGGTCGGAATTGGTGCCGGGAATGCCGCGGCCGAGATCGACGTCGAGGGTGCCGCCGGCGCCCTGGACGAAGGTGGCGAACTGGAGGATGCCGGGCGCCTTGACGGCGGGGCGGATGGTGGCGCCCTGGTTGTCGACGGGCAGGTTGAAGCGGCCGTTGCCGGCGAGGATGCCACCCTGGAAGGCGGCGCTGGATCCCGAGCCGTCGACTGCGGCGCCCGATAGGTTGAACGCGCCGGCGGTCTGCGCGAACGACGACGACGCGAAGGTGGTGGTGCCCGCGTTGGCGTTCCAAGTCCCGGAATTGGTCGCGTTGGCGGTGGAGAACGTGACGTCGGTGCCGAAGTTCGCCGTGCCGGAATTCAGGAACACCGGTGCCGCGCCGCCGCCCGAGTAGACGAAGGTCGGCGAGCCGGATACGGAGAGGGAACCGTTGTTCTCGAGGCTCGACGCGTAGTTGCCGAGCACGCGGCCGGTCTGCCAGATGCCGGTGCCGTTGTTGACCAGTCGGCTCGGCGACGCGGCGATGTAGGTGCCGATGTAATGGTCGCCGCCCGAAACGATGTTGAGTTGTCCGCCGGCGGGTACCGTGACGACCGGCGAGGAACCGGCGGTGCTGCGGTTCACGCTTCCGGCGAGCCAATGGAAATTGGTGACGACGAGGTCGGCGCCGCGGAACTCGCCGTTGGTGAGGGCGTAGGTGTTGATGGCCGTGGGATAAAGGCCCCACCAGGTGCCGCCGGACTGGTTGTGGCGGGGGACGACGACGTTGGTGCGCTGGTAGAGGTTGCCGCTCTGCTGCCAGACGGCCGGGGTGGAGAGTT
>WBXI01000069.1 GCA_008933025.1 Verrucomicrobiota bacterium | reverse complement strand
CGGCCAGCACGGCCCCGTTGAGGAGGATGACCTGGGAGGATGGTTGGGTCCGGATGACGAAGGGCGGCGCCACGGTGATCGCGCTGGCGTCGCTGGTGGCGGACCCATACGGGTTGGTGGCGACGCAGTCCCAGGCGCCGGCATCGGCGACGGTCACGTCGGAGAACTGGTGGAAGTCGCTGGTCTCGCCCGGCACCGGCACCGTGTTGTGGCGCCACTGGTAGGTGATGGGGCCCGGTCCCGTGGCCTTGATGCCGATGCGGACGGCGTCGCCGGTCTGCATGGAGTAGGCGGCGATGGGATGCTGGGTGATCTCGGGCGCTAGCAGGGAAGCGGCGGACTGTTTGGCGAGCCAGGATGCGGCGAGCGAAAAGTCGGCGTTGTAGCCTTTGGGCGGGGCGGTGTGGTTGACGCCGAGGAGCCGGAAGGCGTTGTAGAACGGGCCGGCGGCGTAGAGATCGCCGTTGGCGGCGACCGTGTAGGACGAGAGGCCGACGCTGTCGGTGGACGAGCTCGGGTTGGCGTTGGTGGTGGTGGCAAGGATGCGGCCCGACACGAAGTCGCCGTTCGTGGCCCAGCGTCCCATCCAGACGAGTTTCCTTCCGATTCCAGGGTCGAGCATGGTGGCGCCCACGCGGGTGGAGCCGACGCCGGTGCCGAGCAGGAGGAGTTCGCCCGCGGCATTGATGCCGATGTCCCGGAGCAGGGCGCTGTCGCCGGCGGTGGACCCGGCGGCATTGAAGGAGTTCTGGAAGACGCCGTCGGTGGTCCAGCGCTGGAGGGTGCGGTCGCGGGGGAAGAGGCGCCAGAGTTGGCCGTTGCGGACGGCGAGGGGATCGCCTTGGCCGGCGGTGCCACCGGTGGCCTTGATCCAGACGGCGTCGCCGCCGTTGCCGAGTTTGCCGATCCAACCGCCGTTGCCCTGGAGTTGCAGGGTCCCGAACTGGATCGAGGAGGAAATCAGGCCGCCGAGATAGAGGCCGCCGGCGTCGGCCACGATCGTGTCCGCCTCGCAGGTGGAACGGTTGAAGGTGAATTGGGGGAACGACTTGAGCCAACGGGGCGTGCCGTCGGGTCCGATCTTGCCGGCGACCGCGGCCATGTAGTCGTCCTCGAAAACGCTCAGGGTGCCGAGGTAGGAACGGCCCTGTTTGCCGCCGTTGTTGCCGGCGAACACGACGTCGCCATCCGCCGCGACCGCGATCGAACCGATGGCCGGTCCGGCAGCCTCGTAGAGGCGATACCAGAGCCCGTGGCCGTCGGGGTCGAGTTTGGCGACGAAGGCCTGTTTGTGGCCGTTCGGCCCGGCGACCGCGGAATTGTTGGTCATTCCCATGTCACCGAGGGTGGCGGTGTAATGGAGGAGGCCGGCCACGTAGATGTTGCCGGAGGGATCGACGGCGATGGAACCCAGCCTGCCGAAGTCGGGTTCGACGTAGCGGACGGACCAGAGGCGTTGGCCGGCGTCGTTCCAGCGTTCGACGCCGCGGTCATAGAGGAGGACCGGACCGCGGGGCGGGTCGGCGACGATCCTGAGCGCGGTGTCGGGCCGGAACGGGTTGTCGGCATTCGAGAAGACATTGGCGAGCGTGCCGTTGGTGAGCACGAGCCATTGCGGACGGACGACGAACACGGTGACTTTGGCGATCGTGCTGGTGGCGGCGCCGAACGCGTTGTTGGCGACGAGTTGCCAGGAGCCGGCGTCGGACGCGCCGAGCGACGGGAACGCGAGGGTGGGCGAAGGCGTCACCGGGCCGGGGTTGCCATCGTGGTACCATTGGAACGCGAGCGGCGCCTCGCCAGAGACCTCGGCGACCAGGCTGCCCGCCGTGTTTTCGAGCGCCGCGAACCCGACGGGGTCTTTGTCGACCGACGGTTTGCTGATGACCGTGAGGGCGACGGGCGCGCTGGTGGCGGAATCGTTCGGATTCGAGACGATGACGCGGTAGTTGCCGTTGTCCTTGTTCGCGGCGGCGGGAATCGTGAACACGCGGTCGGTGCCGGTCGGGATGTCTTGCTCGTTGAACTGCCAACGGTACGACAAAGTCGGGGCGCCGACTGCGGTGACGATGAACGTGGCGGGTTTGCCGGCCTTCACGGCGAGCGGGCTCGGCGGGCCGGTGATCGTGGGCTTGGCCGGCACGCCATTGTTCAGCAGGCGGTACAGTCCGTTGCGGAAAACCACCGTCGGCGAAAACTGGAGGTATGACCCGGACGCGAGGATGCGGCTTTCGGAGTCGATGCCGAGGAACGACACGGTGGCGTTGTTCACGAACGTCGGGTCGAAGTCGCCGTTGGCCAGGACGCGGAAAAGACTTTGTTGGGGCATCGAGATGCCCTGGAGAACGAGGCGGCCGTCGGGTTGCAGGACCATGGCGGCGACCCTGCGCGAACCGGTGGAAGTGCCGTCGTAGGCGAATTTGAAGGCGGGATCGACGCCGCCCTCCGGCAGCAACCGCACCAGCGTGCGCAGGGCCCCGCCGTTCACGGCCCGCGTGTCCGACGCGACGTAGAGACTGCCGTCGGGTGCCGCCACGACGTGGTTCTGGTCGGCCACCACGTTGGGAAACGTGGTCTCGGCATAGGTGTTGTCCCGTTTGCCGGCGGCATCCAGCCGGAAGATCGAGCCGTTTTGGACGACCAACAGTTTGCCCGACGATTGCAGCGCGATCGCGAGTTGGAGCGTGGACACGCTGGGGTCCGCGACGAAGGCCGGATCCTTGGTCCCGTCGGGACCCACGCGGTAGATCAGTCCCTGGCCGATGGCGACGAATGCACCGCCATTGGCGAGGGGAAGGACCGCGGAGGCTTCGAGCGAGGGCGAGGCGAAGAACTTGAACGAGGTGTCCGTGCTGGCGTCGTCGTTCAACCGCACGACGTACTGGGTCGCGAAATCACCAAAGCTCGAGAAGCGGCCGTAGAGCATCAGGTGTCCGTCCGCGGTCACCACGTGTCCGGTGACGTCGCCCGCGCCGGTCGTCAGGTTGAACGTCGGGTCGATCGTTCCGTTGTCGAGAAGTTGGATGGCCGGGCGAACCCCGACGGGTGCCGCGCTTTGGTACAGGCTCTGTCCCGAGACCACGACCTTGCCGCCCGGATAGGGGCCCACGACCCCGCCGCCCGAAAAACCCGTCGGTGCGAATGGGACGTCGATCGAGCCCGGGGCCTGCGCGAAGGCGGAAACATGCGCGAACAAGATCGCGGCGAATGCGAGGAAACGTGGGAACCGGGTTGTGGGGACTCTCATGCCAAAGTGGCTTCGTGGCGAAACACCGGGGTCTTGGATATGCCCGAATTGGCCGGGTGGACGGTCGGACGCGCGTCTTGACGGCGGTGTCGAACGGATGTCCCCGGGGCTCGCCGGCCGCATGGGGACAGGATGAAAGTGGGTTGGGGAATGGGCGCCGCTGTCTCCCGGGTCCGCGGCGGCCGGTGGCGTGGTTTTCTGGATCAGAACGCCCACGCGGGCGGGGTATGCACCGGGACGGGCGTGTTGTGCCCGTTCAATCGCGGACCGCCGCCGAGACCATCTCGATCACCCGCCGCAGTCCGTCGTCGCCGCCCAGGCTTCCCTCGTGGAACGGACCCCGCGGGATCGGTTGCCAGTCGTCGCGGGAATGATCCTTCACGGGCGGTTGCGGGATGCCGGTCAAGCCGGGTTCGTACTGCGAATCGCGCCCGCCCAACTTGTAGATCACGAGGTCGAGCGAAGGCACGACCGCCAATCCGAAACCGCCGGCCCCCGACTTGTAGAAGGCATCCCGCGGCGCGCCCGCGACATGGCCGTCGGCGTTGTGCTCGAACATCAGCGAATAGGGCGTGTGGGGGTTGGACGGCGAGGGACGGCCGCACGCCGCGACGTAGTCCGCGGGCACGAGTTGTCGTTGGCCCCAGCGGCCCCGGTGGAGGAGGCAGTATCCGAACCGCAGCGCGTCGGTGGCCCGGACCGAGATGCTGCCGGCGCCGTTGGCGTGGGGGAGGGTCAGGGTGCCGCGGTGGAGGCAGTAGCCCCAGGGCCCCCAACCCATCGGCTTCGCCAGTTTCTCGTCGATGTACCGGTCCAACTCCCGGCCCGTGACCCGGCGCAGGACCATCGAGGCGATGTGCGGGGCGGGCGACGAGTACGAATAACCCGCGCCGGCATTGGTCCACATCGCGGTGCGAAGCGACGATCCGTCGAGATCGCGGAGATCCTGGCCGGGAACGGGCGCGAGCGGGACGACGCGGCCGCGGACGACGCCGGGGCTGGAGCCCTCGCCGTGGTAGCCCGCGGTCATGTCGAGCAATTGCCCGAGCGTGATGTCGGCCCGGCGCGGGTCGTCCAGCGGGAACGCCTCGGGCAGGTAGCGTTCGGTAAAAACCTTTTGGGCGAGCCCGTCGGGAAACGCGGACGCGAACTCCCGCAGCATGATGCCGCAGGCGATGCTGGTGTACGCCTTGCCGGTGGACGCCATGTCGGGGTGGCCATCCCGCTGGGCCTTGCCGAAGTAGCGTTCGAACACGAGGTAACCGTGACGGACGACCAGCAGGCCCCCGTGCTGGGTGGCGCGTTGGGTGAGGTCCCAGGCCTGGTCGAGTCCGCGCGGTTCGAGACCGGCGACGCGTCGGATCGCCGCGGGATCGGAAAGGGTGCGCCAACCGCCGGTGGCGTCCGGAGGCGGAAAATAATCGGCGGCGACGGCGGCGAGTCGTCCTAGAAAACCTGCCAACAAGCAGCCAAGGGCGACGCGACGTGCGGTGTGGAAGGGCAGGGCGGGCATCCGGTCGATGGAGACCGGGGCGGCACGGCCGGTCAATCCCGGGGCCCGGGTACACCGGGAAAAGCGGCGGGTGGGAAGGGCGGTCAAGGTGGGACGAAGCCGGGGATGGATCCTGCCGGCGTTGTCGGCTTCGATGGGTGCGGGAGATGGCCGGTGATTCGCCGCAAGGACACCGGGGCGCGGCGATGGGGGACGGGTTGCGGCGGTTGCGGGAACGAGGCGCCCCTTCGTGTCGCGGTGTTCCCGCGGTCACGACCCCGTGGACAGGGTGGGGATCCGGCGACTTGGTTGGAACGGGATGGCAGCGGGATGGGACCGGACGATGCCGTGTCCGCGGCCCGGCACGACCCGCGGCACGGGGCCCGAACACGCCGGTCGCGAGGGCATCCGGAGGCAGTGGAACGCAGATTCCGGGAATCGTGTGTTGACTCGAGTCGCTGCTTTGATAGAAATCGCGCTCCTTTTTGTTTGGAAATCGATGAAGACGTATCTGCCGAAGATCGACACACAGCGCCGTTCATGGCGCGTGATTGACGCCCAGGGGGCCGTATTGGGCCGTCTGGCAGTCCAGGTTGCGGACGCCCTGCGTGGCAAAGACAAGCCGGTGTTTGCCCCGCACTTGGACGCGGGTGATTTCGTGGTGGTGATCAATGCCGAGAAAGTGGTCCTGACCGGCCGCAAGGAGACCGACAAGGAGTACATGAGCTACTCCGGTTGGAAGGGCGGCGAGAAGTACCGCACGGTCGCCCAGTTGCGCGCGACGCATCCGGAACGTCTGCTGATGCACGCCGTCAAGGGCATGCTCCCGAAGAACCGCCTCGGGGATCGTCTTCTCACCAAGCTGAAAGTTTACCCCGGCGGAGAGCATCCGCACGAGGCCCAGCAACCCGCCGTGACCGCGTACAAGGGTTGAACCGGTTCCTGATTTTCATTTCGTCCCGAGATTATGGCTCAGAATACTGATTTCATCGGCACTGGCCGCCGCAAGACCGCTTCGGCCCGCGTGCGCATCGCGCCCGGCACCGGAAAGATCCTCGTCAATGGCCGCGCCTTCGAGGTGTACTTCCCCCTCGAGTCGCAACGCATGGCGGTCCTCCAGCCCTTCGTCGTCACCGCGACGACCGGCAAATACGACGTCAAGGTCAACGTGGCCGGCGGCGGCGCGACCGGTCAGGCCGGTGCGGTCCGTCACGGCATTGCCCGCGCGCTGCTCGAGGTCGACGCCGCGTTGCGTCCCCTGCTGAAGGCCGAGGGTTTCCTGACCCGCGACCCGCGCATGAAGGAACGCAAGAAGTACGGTCAGCCCGGCGCCCGCAAGCGCTTCCAGTTCTCGAAGCGCTGAGCCATTGGCTCGGTTTCACTCCCCGCCGGCCGTGGCCGTCGGGGAGTTTTCGTTTCCAGACATGAAAAAACGCGTCGCTGTCATCGGGGCCTCCGGTTACTCGGGCGAGGAACTCGTCCGCATCCTGCTCGGCCATCCCCACGTCGAACTCGTCGCCGTCACCTCGCGCCAGTCCGCGGGACAATCGCTGGCGCAGGTGTTCCCGCGGTTCGGGAGCCATCCGGTGGCCCGGGCCCTGCGATTCACCGAACCGGACGCGGCGGCGCTGGCCGGCCAGGCCGACGTGGTCTTCCTCGCGTTGCCGCACGGCGTCGCCGCCGAATTCGCCGTGCCGTTGCTCGATGCCGGTTGCACCGTCGTCGATCTCAGCGCCGATTTCCGACTGCGTTCGGCGGACACCTACCGGGAATTCTACGGGCACGAGCATCCCGCGCCCGCCTTGTTGGCCCGGGCCGTCTACGGATTGCCGGAGGTGCACCGCGCGCGAATCCGCGGAAGCCGGTTGGTGGCGTCGCCGGGTTGTTATCCGACGAGCATTCTACTGCCGGTGATCCCGCTGCTGCGCGCCGGCTTGGTGCGGCCCACGGGCATCATCGCGGATTCGATGAGCGGCGTGAGCGGGGCCGGGCGCAAGGCGGAGACCGACTACCTTTTCTGCGAGTGCAACGAGAGCGTCCGTCCCTACGGCGTTCCCAAGCACCGGCATTTGTCCGAGATCGAGGAACAGTTGTCGCTCGCGGCCGGGGCGACGGTGACGATCCAGTTCACGCCGCACCTGATCCCGGTGAACCGTGGCATCCTGACGACGCTGTACCTGGCGCCGAGCGAGGCGTTCTCGGACGCGGCGGGCGCGGCGGCCTTGGGGGCGCGGATCGCGGCGTGTTACGCGGCGGCCTACGCGGACGAGCCGTTCGTGCGGTTGCTGGAAGGGAAGGCGTTGCCGGACACCAAGAACGTGGTGGGGACCAACGTGCTGGAACTGGCGTGGCGACTGGACGCGCGGACCGGGCGGCTGTTGGTGATGAGCGCGGAAGACAACCTGGTGAAGGGCGCGAGCGGGCAGGCCGTGCAGAGCATGAACGTGGTGTTGGGATTTCCCGAGACCGCCGGCCTGCTCTGAGCCAAGCCCGCCTTGCGGGGGGGCAAAGCGTCCGATAGCTTGCCGGGCCTTTTGAAATGGAATTTCTGGAAGAAGAACATGAGCAGTGAAACGACGCCGGCGAACGGGCCGGAAGAGACCAACGCGGACCCGACGTGCGAACTGCCGACCCCGGCCCAGTGGGCCGAACTGAAGGCCGCGGCCGCGCGCGGGGCGGAGGCCCAGGAACGGTACGTCCGCCTTTACGCCGATTTCGAAAACTTCAAGAAGCGCGCCCAACGGGAACGCGACGAGGCCCGGCGCAATGCCGTGGAGTCCGTCGTTTCCCGCTTCCTGCCCGTCCTCGACAACCTCGAGATGGCGCTGGCGGCCGCCCAGCAGCCGTCCGCGGGCGTCGAGAACATCCGCACCGGCGTGGCCATGATCCACGGCCAGTTCAAGGGCGCCTTCGGGGAGTACGGCATCGAGGAGATCGACGCCGTCGGGCAACCGTTCGACCCCTCCGTCCACGAGGCCGTCTCGCAGGTGGAAACCACCGAGGTCCCCGAGGGCCAGGTGGTGCAACAACTGCGCAAGGGCTACCGCAACCGCGAGCGCCTGCTCCGCCCCGCGAGCGTCGTGGTCGCCCGCCCCCCCGCGACCGACCATCCGTCCGGCAACTGATCGCCCATGCGAGCCAAGCGCGATTTCTACGAGGTGCTCGGCGTGGCGAAGGGAGCTTCGGACGACGAGATCAAGAAGGCCTACCGCAAGGCGGCGGTGAAGCATCACCCGGACAAGAATCCCGGGGACAAGGCGGCCGAGGAGAAGTTCAAGGAACTCGGCGAGGCCTACGCGGTGCTGAGCGACGCGCAGAAACGCGCGGCGTACGACCAGCATGGGCACGCCGCCTTCGACCCGCGCAGCCGCGCCGGGCAGGGCGGGTTCCGCCCCGGGCCCGGTCAGGATCCGTTCGACGTCTTCCGCCAGGCGTTCGGCAATTCCGATTTCTTCGACGCCTTTTTCGGTGGCGGCGGCGGTGGCAACGGGGAGGAGCGCGAGCCCGGCGGACCCACCCGCGGCGAAGACCTGCGCTACGACCTCGAGATCTCCCTCGAGGACGCGGTCGCGGGTTGCGAGAAGGAGATCAAGTTCACCAAGCCCGCGAAGTGCGAGACCTGCGGCGGCACCGGCGGCGAGAAGGGCTCGAAGCTCGTGCGGTGCACGCAATGCAACGGCCGCGGCCGCGTGGTGATGTCCCGCGGCATTTTCAGCGTCCAGCAGACCTGCCCCAAGTGCGAGGGCGCCGGCCAGGTGATCGAGAAACCCTGCCACACCTGCCGCGGCGAGGGTCGCCACAACCACTCCCACACCGTCCGCATCCGCATTCCCGGCGGCGTCGACAACGAATCGCGCCTGCGTTCCAGCGGCAATGGCGCGGCCGGCTATCGCGGCGGACCCTCCGGCGACCTCTACGTCGTCCTCCGGGTCAAGGCCCACGACATCTTCCAGCGCGACGGCGACGATTTGCTGTGCGAGGTGCCGATCAGTTTCGTGCAGGCGACCCTCGGGGGCGAGGTGGACGTCCCGACGATGACGGGCAAGGCCCGCATCCATATCCCCACCGGGACCCAGAACGGAACGCTGTTCCGCCTGAAGGGACGCGGCGTGCGGAACCTCCAGGACGGGAGCATCGGCGACCTGCACGTCCGGGTGTCGGTGGAAGTCCCGACGCGGCTCAACGCGCACCAGAAGGCGAAGCTCGAGGAGTTCGCCAAACTGTGCGACGAGAACGTGAACCCGCAGTCGAAGAGTTTTCTCAACCGGGCCAAGGATTTCTTCCGGTAGGGGGCGACCGACCCCGCCGCCTGGATGCCGGGCGCAATCGCCGCCCTCCGTGGGCCTTGTCACCGCAGTCCAAGGTGCTTCGCGCGCGGGCCATGCCTTCGCGCGATTCGGGCAGCCAGCCCGCCGACATCGGGCGTGACGCCCCGGGCGTCCCTTCGTAGCGTTCGACGTGTTCTCCGCCCGACCACGACGCATCGCCTCCTTCCGGAGACTGCTGGCCATCGTCCGTTGCGGGGCGCTTCTCGCGGGGTTTTCCGCGGCATCCGCGGCGCCCGCCGGTTTTCGGGCCACCCGCCTCGCGGTACCGGCGGGCGGGCGTCCGGGGTTCGTCGCCATCGCGCCGGATCGCAGCGGCGTCGATTTCGCCAACCGACTGCCCATCGGTCGTTCGCTGACCAACCACATCCTGATGAACGGGTCCGGCGTGGCGCTCGCGGATGTCGATGGCGACGGGCGTTGCGACATTTTCCTCGGGGGATTGGACGGCGGCAGCGCGCTGTACCGGAACCTCGGCGACTGGCGTTTCACCAACGTCACGAGGACGGCGTTCGTCGCGGACGCGTCGGGTGCGGGACCCTTTGCCGGTCTGGACGTGTCGGGTGCCGTGCTGGCGGATCTCGACGGGGACGGCGCGCCGGAGTTGCTCGTCAACACCGTCGGCCGCGGGCCGCGGTATTTCCGCAACGATGGGCACGGCCGATTCACCGAGGCGACCGCCGCCGCGGGGATCGCGTCGAGCGCGGGCGGGACCACGTTCGCGCTGGCCGATATCGACGGGGACGGGGACCTCGACCTGTACGTGGTGAACTACCGCAGTTCGACCGTGCGCGACGCGTTCCAGCAACGCTTCGACATCCGGCACGCCGGCGGCCATCCGGTGGTCGCCGCGGTGAACGGGCGGCCGACGACCGAGCCGGACCTGGTGGGACGGTTCGTGGTGGACGACGCGGGGCACATCACCGAACGCGGCGAGGCCGACCGGCTGTATCTCAACGACGGCAAGGGACATTTCGTCCCCGTGTCGTTCACCGGGGGGGCCTTCCGCGACGAACTCGGAAAACCGCTCGCCGAAGCCCCCTACGAGTGGGGACTCGCGGCGATGTTCCGCGACCTGAATGGCGACGGCGCGCCGGACCTGTATGTCTGCAACGATCTCAATTCGCCGGACCGCATCTGGATCAACGACGGGAAGGGTGGGTTCCGGGCGATCGCCCGCACCGCGATCCGGAAGACCAGCTGGTTCTCGATGGGCGTCGATTTCGGCGACCTGAACCGGGACGGGCACGACGATTTCCTCGTCACCGACATGCTGAGCCGCGATCCGGTGCGCCGCCAGGTGGACGCGGCGATGCGCGGGGTCTTGCCGGAGGATTTCACGGGTGTGGAAGCGCGTCCGCAGACGGCGCGCAACACGCTCTTCGCCGGTCGCGGCGACGGCACCTTCGCGGAGATCGCCTGGTACGCGGGACTCGCCGCCACGGAATGGTCGTGGTCCCCCGTCCTGCTGGACGTGGATCTGGACGGCTACGAGGACATCCTGGTCACGACCGGCTTCGAGCGCGACGTGCAGGACGCCGACGTCGCGGAGGAAATCGAGGCGATCCGGAAGAAAGAACGCCTGTCGGACGCGGCGGCGATCGAGTTGCGGCGCCGATTCCCGTCGCTGGCGCAACCGAACCTCGCGTTCCGAAACCGCGGCGATTTCACCTTCGAGGAAACCGGCAAGACCTGGGGATTCGACCAGATCGGGATTTCCCAGGGCGTGGCCTTGGCGGATCTCGACGGCGACGGGGATCTCGACGTGGTGATCAACAATCAGAACGCCCCGGCGCTTCTGTTGCGCAACGATTCCCCCGCGCCCCGGCTCGCGGTGCGTTTGCGCGGGCAAGCGCCGAACGGTTCCGGCATCGGCGCGCGCATCGAGGTTGCCGGCGGCCCGGTGCCGCAAAGCCAGGAGATGGTTGCCGGCGGACGTTACCTTTCGGGCGACGATTCGGTCCGGGTGTTTGCCGCGGGAACGGCGACGAACCGGTTGACCGTCCGGGTTCGCTGGCGCGGGGGGCGCGAGACGGTTTGCGAGGGGGTCGAGGCGAACCAACAGATCGAGGTGATCGAGCCTGCCGACGGCCCGCTCGCGGCCCGGCCGCCCGTCGCCGTCCCGTTGTTCGTCGATGTCAGCGACCGGCTCGGTCACGAACATCACGAGGAACCCTTCGACGATTTTCAGGCCCAGCCATTGCTGCCGCGCGGTCTGTCGCGTCTGGGCCCGGCGGTTTGTTGGGGCGATCTCGATGGGGACGGTACCGACGATCTGGTGATCGGAAGCGGGCGGGGCGGGCGGTTGGGGGTCTTCCTGAACGATGGCAAGGGCGGTTTCCGTCCCGGCGAACACACCGTCTACCAGCGGCCGGCAATGCTCGATCATGCCGGCATCCTGATCCAGGCGCAGGCGACGAACGCCCCGTTGCTGCTGGTGAGCTTCAGCAACTACGAGGCGACGCAGGGTCCTTCCGGTCTCCGCATGATGGATCTCGGCACGAACGGGATCCGTCTGGGTGGCCCACGGCTCGCGGCGGCCATCGGGCCGATGGCGCTGGCGGACGTGAATGGCGACGGCCAGCCCGATCTCTTCGTGGGCGGCCGGGTGTTGGCGGGGCATTACCCGGAGGCAGCGCCATCGGCATTGAATCTGGGGAAGGACGGGGGCTTCGTTCCCGACGCGGCCAACAACCCGCAATTCGCCCGGCTGGGTCTGGTCACCGCGGCACTCTTCGCCGATCTCGATGGCGATGGGTGGCCCGAGTTGGTGGCGACGACGGAATGGGGCGCGGTGCGGCTTTTTGGAAACGACCACGGCCAATTGAGCGAGCGCGACATGGCCCTCCGCTGGGAATCCGCGGGGCCGCATCCGTCCACGCTCCGGGAATTGACCGGTTGGTGGAACGGCTTGGGCGCGGTGGACCTCGATGGCGACGGCCGTCTGGATCTGGTGGTGGCCAACTGGGGACGGAATACCCGCTGCCAATGGGGCGACGGGGGAGGGGGAGCGCTTTACCACGGCGATCTGGAAGGGCGGGGCGGGGTCGACCTCCTCGCGGCCTTCCGGGATCCGGGCACGGGTCGCGAGTTGCCGTTTGCCAGCCGGGGCACCTTGATCGAGGCGTTTCCCTTCGTTCGCGAACGATTCCCGACGCGCCGGGCTTTCGGCGCGGCGTCGGTGGACGAGATCCTCGGCGACCGCAAGGCACGGGCCCACCGGTTGGCAGCGGTCACCCTGGACTCGGTGGTGTTGTTGAATCGCGGCGATCATTTTCTGGTGCGACCGCTGCCGGCCGAGGCCCAGTGGTCGCCGGCCTTCGCGGTGGCGACCGCCGACTTCGACGGGGACGGACACGAGGACGTGTTTCTTGGGCAGAACTTCTCCGAACCGGGGGTGGAGACCGAACGGGACGACGCCGGCGAGGGGTTGCTGCTCTTGGGAGATGGCCGGGGTGGACTGCGGGCGATCAATCCCGTGCAGTCCGGAATCCGAATTCCCGGGGCGCAGCGGGGGGCCGCCGTGGCCGACTTCGACGGGGACGGGCGCCCGGATCTTGTCGTGGGGCAAAATGGCGCGCAAACCCGACTGCTGCGGAATTCCACCGGGCGGCCGGGGCTGCGGGTGCGGTTGATGGGCCCTCGCGAAAACCCGACCGGAGTCGGCGTGCAGTTGCGCTTGGTATATGCCGACGGCGCCCGGGGACCGCTGCGCGAGATTCGGGCTGGAAGCGGCTACTGGTCCCAGGACAGCCCGGTGACGGTGCTGGGCAAGGCGTCGATGCCGGAAGCCCTGTGGATTCGATGGCCCGGAAAAGCGCCCCAAACGACCCCATTTCAGGGATCCGCCCGGGAAATCGCGGTCGGTGTGGATGGGGTCGTCGTGGTGGTGCGGTGATGGGGCGGACTGGCGATGGAAGGGCGCTTTTCGAAGGTGCCTTCGGGCGCGGGTTCGCTGTTACCCTACAATCCGTTGGACAGTCGCCACTTCGCCGGAACAATTCTTGATTTGTTCGGTACCCTGTGGTGAATTGCCGGTGTTCCCGGGGCGAGTTGGTGTCAGGCAGTGGCGAAATGCTGCCAAAACTGGCGAAAACCGGAGCGATTCAGAGCAGTCACAAAGTCACGCAGTGAATCCCATGAAACTAAAGAAAGCACTCCTACCAGCCATTGCGGCGGCCATGGCCGCCCAAATGGCGAACGGTCAGGAAATCACTCCCAAGTGGTTTCAGCACATCAACGGAAGTTTTGGCGTCTCCGACGCGAACAAGCTTCCGATCCTCAAGAAGCAAGGTCAGGAAGCGGACCCCGCCTACGCTGGCCGCGAGTTGATGGACGGCTATGCGAACCTGATTCGCTACGATGCCACCCGGTTGCTGCTGGGTGTCCGTGAAAACGGCATCGACGAGAAGGATCCCGCCACCTCGCCCGCGGATCTCGCGCTCGCCGCGCAGTATCCCGATCGTTCGCTCATCTTCCTCGACGCCGAGACCGGCAAGCCGCTGGGTCTGGCGTGGAAGGAATCGTTCCGTCCCGACCTGCTGGCCGGGGTCGACGTGACCACGATGAACCAAGGCAGCTCGTACGCCTGGTGGCGCGTGGCCCTCGACGAGGGTCCCGAAGGTTCCCGCGCGCTGTACAGCGCGTTCAAGAACGTGATCCTGCGCTACGCCCCCAAGGCGGGTGGCGGCTGGGAAACCACCCCGACGGTCGCCTACATCGAGTCCACCCCGGGCGCCCCCGGTGACAAGCTCACCAACGGCGACGGCAATGCCAGCATGCGTTGGCGTGACTTCCACGTCAAAGGCTCCGGTGTCAACACCGTGATCTATGCCGGCGGCGGCACGTGGCGTGCCGGTGCGCATCCCCAGGTCCTCAAGACCACGGATGGCCTGCAATACGTCCCGAAGGGACGCGTCGACAACCGTGACAACGGTGCCCGTCGTAACGACTACGCCCTCGGCGGTCTGTCGAGCTTCCCGGTCGACATCGCCAACACCTACGGCTCCGGAACCCCGATCTCGGTGGTTTACGCGGGTCACTATCCCGGTACCGGTTATGGCGCCCGCCCGAACCGTTACACCTCGGATTCCAACAATCCGTTGCCGAGCCCGGCCTACAACCAGCAGCCGGACGTTGCGATCTATGCGCGCAACGAGACGGGTTACGCGGGTCTGCCGAAGTTCAACTGGGAAGCCGCCGGCAAGGACGGTCTGCCCATCGACCACACCACCGACGGCGTCGATCACTACGACGGCAACTGGAACGGTGCGCTCGCGTCGGATCCCAACCTCTCCTACGTCGTCGGTTACTCGATGCCCAGCTGGGACAACCAGTTCGGTGAAATCAAGAAGCCGGCGTGGATTGGTATCCATCGCCTCGACGGTTCGATCGCCAGCGGCAAGAGCTCGCTCAAGCTCGACTTCACCGAAGTCGACGAACCCATCACCCCCTACGGCGCCACCGGTGGTGACTACCTCTACGACCCGTGGGTCGAGTTGAACCCCGACAAGGCCGCTCCGGCGAACTCGGGCAAGGCCGAGCTCCTCGTGAGCTTCGGTGCGACTGGCTTCGGTGTGTACACCGTCCAGAACGTGGCCGCGAGCCTCGTCTCCAGCCCCACCAGCAAGACGGTTGCGGCGGGCTCGGACGTGACGCTCACCGCCAATGTCGCGGGCAGCCCCAATGACTTCCAGTGGTACCTCAACGGTGCGCCCCTCGCGCCGAAGTCGTACTATCTCGGCGGCGTCAAGAAGGCGTCCCTCAAGATCATCCATGCGACCCAGGCGGACGTGGGTAGCTACCAGCTGAAGTGGACCAACCCCATCAGCGGCGCGGGCCAGACCGCTCCGGCGTCCCTCGCCGTCACTGGCAACGAGACCCGGTTGACCCACGTGGACATCGTTCCGGAAGGTCTCTCGGTCCCGGTTCACGCCGGCAACACCATCCCGACCGGTGCCAACTCCCTCACGGTCTCCAGCGGCGGCCTCAAGGCCCGTCCCGGTGCCACCGATCCCGATCAAGCGGGCGACGTGCAGCAGTTTGCCTACGAGGCCATCGCCGGTGACTTCGACAAGGCGGTCAAGCTCACCAGCCTGACCACCGACGCGACGGTCCCCAACAACGCCGCGGCCGCCGGTATCGAAGTCCGCGCCAGCCTCGACCCGCTCTCCTCTTCGCTGATGCTCAATGCGAGCAACCCCGAAGGCGACAACGCCGTTCACGTGCTCGGCCGCGGGATCGATCGCCAGAACTACAGCGTCTTCAGCCGCGGTCTTGGCGGCGTGAAGGACAGCCTGCCCAACCAATGGCTCCGCGTCCGTCGTGCCGGGAATAACTTCTCGTTCTACGTCGGCACCGATGGCGTCAAGTGGTCGCTGGTCGGCCAACGCTACTCGACGACCCTCCCGGGCCAGGTGCTCGTGGGTGTCTACGCCCTGTCGGCCGCCTACAATGCGACCGATGCCGTCGGCAACGACGCGGTTGCCACGGCGACCTTCGCCAACTACGGCGACACCGTCATCACCGACACCGTCGCTCCGGCGCTGGTCTCCGTCGGCACCGGCGACAAGAAGGTCATCGGCGTCAAGTTCTCCGAAGTCGTGAACACGGCCTCGGCGACCCTCCGCCAGAACTACAAGCTCAGCCAGGGCACGATCAACAACATCCGTCCGGGCATCAGCGGCGACAGCGTTTACCTCGATGTCACCGGCTTGGTCTCCGACACGTTCACGGTGACCGTGCTCGGCGGCGTCCAGGACGCAGTGGGCAATGTCATCGCGGCCAACTCGGTCGCGAACGGCAAGGTCTCGAACTGGCTGTCGACCGACATCGGTCTCCTCCAGCCCGACCCGAACACAGGCGTGTATCCGCCCACGCGCCACCAGGCGGGTGATGATCCCTACGTTGTCGGCCAGGCGGTTGCCGTTTCTTCCGGCGCCACCGAAACCGAAATCGAAATCGTCGGCGGCGGTTCTAATGCCTGGAGCCCCGGTGACTACATCCACTACCTGAACAATGGCACCCAGTTGAACGGTGACTTCGACGTCATGGCCGAGGTGAGCCGCAACGATCGTCCGGCCAACACGGCTGGATGGGGCAACTCCGGTCTCATGATGCGCGAATCCGTGTACGTGAAGGATCTGGAGTACACTCAGGAAGGCACGAAGGCCGCCATGGTCGCTTTGACGACCTACATGGAAGGTGACGCTCCGGGTCGCTCCGCGATCCCGCTGTGGCGTGGTACCACCGGTGCCGGTTACGGCAACGGTGGCCCCGTGGGTTGGGGAACCGTGATCGGTGGCGTGAAGGGTTACTACCCGGGTCAGGCCGCGACGGATGCGTCCGGCAAGCAGGATCTGGATTCCTCGCCGCTGTCGGGCCGCTGGTTGCGGATCGCCCGTTCCGGCAATGTGTTCACGTTCTCCAACTCGCATGACGGCAAGACGTGGAACCCGATGGGCAACACGACGCTGGAACTGCCCTCGAAGCTGCTCTTCGGCTTCTCCACCATGAACGACACCGGTGGCAATGCGCCGCCCAACAACGCCTACGGTGGCAACGGCCACGACCTCCCCGATGACACGCTCTTCGGGAACCAGAACGAGTCGAACTACTCCGTTCAGCGCGTTCGCATCGGCACCAATGTGGCGCCGCCCTCCAACGTGAAGCCCTCGGTCTCCATCGTCCGCAATGGCGACGGCAGCCTGACCATCACGTTTGTCGGCAGCCTGCAGGCGTCCGACACCCTCACGGGCTTCGCGCCCGTGGCCGGCGCCAGCCCGATGACGATCCCGGCGTCGGCAGCCGCCAAGTTCTATCGCGCCGCTCAGTAAGCGGATTCGCGAAGAATCAATCAACGGGAGGCCGGGCCTAGTGCCCGGCCTCTTTTTTTTTTGCCCGACGCCTCCCACGGGTTGGGCCACGCGATTCATCGCCTGAGGCTCTGCCGACATCCCCCGTCGGTTCGACCCCGCCCACGGAACGGTCGAAGCGCGCCCAAGCCCGCGGGTCCGACGGAATCGGGTTTCATCCGCCATCGCCCTGCGGCACGCTTCCGCGATCGTGTCGTTTGGCTCCGAACGGTCGCATTCCGCCGGCAGGCACTGGGGTCGGTTGCCCAGCGCCCGCCGGTTCCTCGTGCGTCTTGGGATGACCGCCGTCTGGGTGCCGGTCATCGGCTTGGTGCATGCCGCCATGCCGCTGGTTCTCGCGGGAACCACGGTCCGCGATGCCAAGGTCGTCGATACCCATCGGTCCGGATTCACCGCGCTGGATGGAGCATCGACCGGGATCCGGTTCACCAACGCGCTGCCGGATTCACGGATCGCCGAGAATCGGCTTCTGGAGGACGGATCCGGCGTGGCCTTGGGAGACGTCGACGGAGACGGGCTCTGCGATGTCTATTTTTGCAGTCTGTCGGGTGCCAACGTCCTCTACCGAAATCTCGGAGGTTGGAAGTTCCAGGACGCGACGGCATCCGCGGGCGTCGCCTGTCCCGGGCAAGCGTCCACCGGAGCCGCGTTTGCCGATGTCGACGGCGACGGCGATCTCGATCTGTTGGTCAATGCGCTCGGTGGTGGCACCCGGCTTTTCCTCAACGATGGCCACGGCCGTTTCCACGAGTCGCCCGATTCGGGTTTGATCCGGCGGGGAGGCAGCCATTCGCTGGCGTTGGCGGACATCGATGGCGACGGGGATCTCGATCTCTATGTGACCAACTATCGGGCGACGACGGCCAAGGATTCGCCGGTGCGGGTCAAGCTCCGGCAGACCAGTGGCCGCTGGGAAGTGCCTGCCGAACACCGCGGCCAATTCCTGGTGGATACCAACGCGACCGGGGCGGTGGCATTGCTCGAGACGGGCGAGCCCGACGTGCTGTATCTGAACGACGGTCACGGTCATTTCACGCCGGAACCTTGGAACAGTGGGCGTTTCCTCGACGAGGAAGGACGAACGCTGGCCGAGGCCCCGCGGGACTGGGGACTGTCGGCCATGTTCCGGGATCTCAACGGCGACGGACTGCCGGACCTCTATGTCTGCAACGACTACTTCACCCCGGACCGCTGCTGGATCAACCAAGGGCGCGGAACCTTCCGGCTCCTTCCCCGGCTGGCGTTGCGGAAAACGAGTTGGGCCGCGATGGCGGTGGATGTCGCCGACATCAATCGGGACGGCATCGACGACATTTTCGTGACCGAGATGCTCAGCCGGCACCATGCCCGACGCCTGACCCAGCACAGTCTGCTGGAAGTGGAACCCCTGCCCAACTGGGGGTGGGGCTGGCGCCCGGGCGACCTGACGGCCCGTGTGCAGGCAATGCACAACACCCTTTCGCTGGGCCGACCGGACGGGACCTATGCGGAGATATCCCACCTCGCCGACGTCGCCGGATCCGAATGGTCGTGGGGCGTGCTGTTCCTCGACGTCGATCTGGACGGGTACGAGGATCTCCTGATCGCCAACGGGCATTCGCGCGACTTGGCCAATTCCGATTCCCTTGCGGCCATCGACCGGTTGCCGCCGGCGACCGACGCGGCGGCGCGCCTGAAGACGATCACGCTGTTTCCGCGAATGCCCCTGCCACATCTGGCCTTCCGGAACCGCGGGAATCTCGTCTTCGAGGACCGGAGCCGCGCGTGGGGTTTCGACCAAGTCGGCGCCGCCAATGGACTGGCGATGGGCGACCTGGACAACGACGGGGACCTGGACGTGGTGATGAACAACCTGAACGGGGAGGCGAGCGTGCTGAGGAACGAGGGCGGGGGCGCGCGGGTGGCGGTGGGGTTGCGGGGAGCGGGAGGGAACACGCAGGGGATCGGGGCACGGATCAAGGTGGGGGGAGGGCGGGTGGAAGAGACGCAGGAGATGATCGCCGGGGGCATGTACCTGTCGGGAGCGGAAGCGCTGCG
>WBXI01000068.1 GCA_008933025.1 Verrucomicrobiota bacterium | reverse complement strand
GTTCCTGGCCGTCGAGGCACTCGGGATCCGGCCCGATTACATCGTCCTCTCGAAGGCGCTCGGGGGCGGCTTGGCGAAGATCTCCGCGCTGCTGGTGCGCCGCGGGCGCTACCGCGACGAGTTCGACCTCCAACACACCAGCACCTACGCCGAGGACGACCACTCCTGTTCCATCGCGCTCAAGGCACTGGAACTGACGGACGACTCCGTCCTCGCGGCCTGCCGCGACAAGGGCGGGCGGTTGCTGGCGGGCCTGCGCCGGTTGGCCGCGTCGTTCCCCGGGGTGATCGCCGATGTCCGGGGCCGCGGCCTGATGATCGCCCTCGAGTTCGCCCGGTTGCCGTGCTCCCCCAGCTTCCTGCTGCGCTTCCTCGACTCCCAGGAAGACCTCGCCCACGTGATCACGGGATACCTGCTGAACGTCCATCGCATCCGCGTCGCCCCGACGCTCAGCGACCGCTTCACGCTGCGGTTGGAGCCGTCGGCCCTGATCGGGGAACCGGACATCGACCGGTTTCTCTCGGCCATCGCGGACGTGTGCGGTTTGTTGGCCCGCGGCGACGCGCTGGGGTTGACGCGTTTCCTCGCGGGCGGCACCCCGGCCGACGCGACGGACATCGCCCCCGCCTGTTCCGAGGCGCGGTTCGCGGCCCACGACGAACCGCTGTTCCTCCGGCGCCAGCGCCAGGCGCCGACCACGAAGGTCGGGTGGTTGTTCCATCTGGTCGACGCCGACGACCTCCTTTCCCTGGAGCCGTCCTTCGCGGCCCTGTCGTTCGGGGAACGGGAGGATTATCTCGCCCGATTCGCATCGCACGCCGCGCCGGTGGTGATGGGCGCGGTCGATGTCCGCTCCGCGACCGGCGCGGAGGTCCGCGTCTATCCGATCCTGCTGCCGTTCACCTCGCGGTGGGTGAAGCGTCGGATCGACGCGCGTCGGTTCCGGCTGCCGCAGGCGCTGGTCCAGCGCGGCGTCGACCTCGCCCACCGGTTGGACTGCCGGACGGTGGCGCTGGGGCAATATACCTCCATCGCGACGATCGACGGCACGCGCCTCGCGTCCCGGGGCATGGGCGTGACCACCGGCAACAGTTTCGCCGTCGCCCTCGCCATCCAGGCCATCGAGCACGCGCACCGGGAAACCGGGCGCAAAGCCGCGTCCTCGGTGTTGGTCGTCGCCGGGGCCGCGGGCAACATCGGCCGCGCCTGCGCGGAACTCCTCGCCCCGCGTTACCGTCGCACCGTGCTGTTGGGCAGCGACAGGCCCGGTTCCCACCAACGCCTGCGGACCCTCGCCGGCATCATCCCGAACGCGGTCGCGACGACCGATCCCGCCGCGGTCGGCGAAGGCAACGTGGTGGTGGCGGCACTCAATGCGGTGGACGCACCGCTGGGGGCCGAACGATTCGCGCCGGGCGCCATCGTCTGCGATCTCTCGGTGCCCGCGGGATTGCCGACGGGCGTCGCCGCCGCGCGACCCGACCTGTTGGTCATCCGGGGCGGCATCGTCGCCCTGCCCCATGGCGAGGATCTGGGCATCGTCGGTTTCCCCCTGCCGCGGGGCCAGACCTACGGGTGCATGGCGGAGGCGATGCTGCTGGGGTTCGAGGGCATCCACGACGCGGCCTTCACGGGCTCGCTGAGCGCGGCCCGGGTGGCGACGGTCGCCGCCATGGCTGCCCGGCACGGCTTCCGGTTGGCCGATTACAAAAGAGCCGACGTGCTGGGCCACGGGCGCAGGGAGGAGGCCCATGCCGTCGCCGGTTGATGGCGCTCGGGGGACCGTCGGCGGCAAGGCGCGGCAACTTCTGGAGTTGCAGCGCGCCGGTTTCCGCGTCCCCGAGTTCCTGTGTTCCCCGGCCGACATCGGGCGCGCCATCGAGATCCTCGGATTGCCGCTGGCGGTGCGGTCGTCCGCATCCGCCGAGGATGGCCGGGACGTTTCGTTCGCGGGGCAGTTCCGGAGTTTCCTGAACCTCCGGACGGCCGGCGAGGTGGAGTCCGCGATGCAGGCATGCCGGGAATCGGTCCACGCGCCGTCGGTCGCGGACTATTGCCGCAGGAACGCGATCGATCCGGATTCGCTGTCCATGGGGGTGATCGTGCAACGCATGGTCCAACCCGAGTTGGCGGGCGTCGTGTTCACCGTCAATCCGTCGACCGGCGCGGAAGAAATCGTCATCGAGGCCTGCGAGGGGCTTGCCGACGAATTGCTCGCCGGCCGCAAGCCGGCATTGCCCCCGGACCACCCGTTGGTGCGCCGGCACGCCCCGGGAATCGGGGAGGTCGCCCGGGCCATCCAGCGTCATTTCGGGGCGCCGCAGGACATCGAGTTCGCGATCGAATCGGGACGCATCCACATCCTCCAGTCGCGGCCCGTCACGCGCATCGATTTCGCACCCGGCACCGGCGAATGGACCAACGCCGATTTCCGGGACGGCGGGGTGTCGTGCGCCGTGTGCACGCCGTTGATGTGGTCGCTGTACGATTACATCTGGGAGGACTCGCTGAAGGGTTTCCTGCGGGAGATCCGGCTGCTGGACGGGGATTTTGCGGCGGGGCGGATGTTCTTCGGCCGGCCCTATTGGAACCTGGGCGCGGTGAAGGAATGCCTCGCGCGGCTGCCGGGGTTCGTCGAGCGCGAGTTCGACCGCGACCTGGGCGTGGAGGGGCACTACGAGGGCGACGGGCGTTGCACCCCGGTGACGCTGCGCGGGATCCTGCGCTCGCTCCCGACGCTGCTGGCGATCCCGGCCATCTGGAAGCGGCAGGACCGTTTCGACCGCGCGTTCCTGGCGGGCGGCTTCGACGCGTTGCTGCGCCGGCACCCGCTGCCGGCGGCCGATCCGACCGCCGCGTTCCGCGAGTTGGTCCACACGGGCTACCGGATCACGGAGACCAACTACTTCCGGACCATCTACTGCGCGTCGCTGGCCAAACTCAGCTTCGTGGAATCGTTTCCCGAGGCCGACTACCCGGCGTTGGTCTCGGCCCTGCCCGCGATGAAACACCTGGATCCGACCCTCGTGCTCCGGGAGATGGCGGCACGGGGCGAGACCGACATCGGCCCGTTGCTCGAACGGTTCGCGCATCGCAGCCGCCGGGAACTGGACATCCGCGCGCCGCGCTGGGACGAGGATCCGGAGTGGGTGTCGGCGTTGCTGAAACAGCACGGGGGCGCGGCGGGGAGCGACCCCCGGCCGGCGTACGAGGCGGCCCGCGCGGACAGCCTGGCACGCCTTCCATGGCACCGGCGGCGTGCCTTCGCGCGCAAACTGGATCGCCTGCGCCACTTCCTCTGGCTGCGCGAGGAAATGCGCGACCTCTCCAGCCGCATGTACCACCTCGTCCGCCGCCATGTCCTCGCCATCGCCGGACAACGCGGGTTGGGCGACGACATCTTCTTCATGACGTTCCGGGAGATCGTCGACGACGACCGCTCCAACGTCGCCCGCGGCCGCGAACGCCACGAAGGATTCCGCAATTTCAGGGCGCCCAACGAAATCGGCTCGCGCTACCGGTTCGAACCCGGACCGGTCCGCGGCGCGTTGCGCGGCATCGGCGCGAGCCGCGGCAGCGCCCGCGGCGTGGCCCGCGTGGCCCGAGACATCGAGGAAGCAATGCACGTGGAGCGGGGCTCGATCCTGGTCTGTCCTTTCACGGATCCGGGATGGACGCCGGTGCTGGACCGCGTCGCGGGGGTCGTGACGGAGACCGGGGGATTGCTGTCGCACGCCGCGGTGATCTGCCGCGAGTACGGGATCCCCGCGGTGCTCGGGGTGCCGGGAGCGACGACGCGGATTCCGGACCGCGCGCGCGTGGCCGTGCACGGCGGCGGCGGATTCGTCGAATTGGAGGATTCCGGTAGACCCGGCGACACGGCATCCTCGGCGGCGTCGGAGAACCCCAACAAACGTGGAGCTGCCCACGGAAAGGACACATGAACAAACGGACATGGATGCTGGCGATGTGCGGATGGTTGGCGTGCGCGACGGCGTGGCATCGGGCCAGCGCGGCGGAAGACCCGGCGCACAACGAACTGCGGGCCCTGCGGACCGAGGTCATCGAGTCGATCGCCAAGGGCGACATCGAGCGGGTGATGCGGCACGTGCATACCAACGTGGTCATCACCTGGCAAAACGGCGAGGTCTGCCGCGGACACCAGGGGCTCCGCGATTTTTTCAACCGGATGGGCAAGGACGTGTTCAAGGGCTACAAGGTGCCGCCCACTCCCGACGAGCTGACGATCCTCCACGGCGGCGACACGGGGGTGTCCTTCGGCGAGACCGTCGCCGCGTACAGGCTCCTGGGAAAAGAGATCGAGTTGAAGAGCCGCTGGACCGCCACGCTCGTGAAGCAGGAGGGCCACTGGTTGCTCGCGGGTTACCACGTGTCGATGAACGTCCTGGACAACCCGATCCTCGCGGCCGCCAAAGGGAGCCTGGTGTGGGCCGCGGCGACCGCATTGGTGGTCGGATTGGTGGCCGGGGTGGTGCTCGGCAAACGGAAGAAGGCCTGAGCACCGACACGGTTCCGCGCCATCGCCCATGAGCACCCCGGCCGACGTCCTCGCCGCCCCGGCGGAACCCGCAACGCCGCGAAGCGAGGCCGCCGGCCGGGCCGATTTCTCGAGGATCCGCTACGCCCAGTGCTGGGAGGACGCGGACATCCTGCTGGAAGCGCTGGACGTGAAGCCGGGCGACGTCTGCCTCTCCATCGGTTCGGCGGGCGACAACGCGCTGTCCCTGCTGGCGCGGCGGCCGGAACGGGTGGTGGTCGTCGACCTGAACCCGAGCCAACTGGCGTGCCTCGAACTGCGGGTGGCGGCGTACGCCGAACTCGACCACGCCGGACTCCTGGAACTGATCGGCTCCCGTCCGAGCGACCGGCGGCCGGCGCTCTATGCCCGATGCCGGCGCCGGCTCTCGGCGCGCGCGCGCGGCATCTGGGACGCGCAACCCGCGGAGATTGCCGCGGGAATCGGCGGGGCGGGGAAATTCGAACGCTATTTCGCCACCTTCCGCGAGCGCGTGCTCCCCTGGGTCCACCCACGCCGGCGGATCGAGCGCCTGCTGCGCGGCGGGACCCCGGACGAGTGCCGGGCCTTCTACGCGGACGAGTGGGACACGTGGCGGTGGCAGGTGATGTTCCGCCTCTTCTTTTCGCGCTTCGTGATGGGGCGCCTGGGACGCGACCCGAGTTTCTTCCGCTACGTCGAGGGGCACGTGGCCGAACGGTTGCTGGCGCGCAGCCGGCATGCGCTCACCGAACTCGATCCCGCCGGGAATCCATACATGCAATGGATCCTCACCGGCCGGCACGGGACCGCCCTGCCCTTCGCGTTGCGCGCGGAGAATTTCGAGGCTATCCGCGACAACCTCGACCGCCTGGAGTGGCGCTGCGAGCCCTTGGAGGGCTATCTGGACACGGTCGATCCCGGCACCTTCGGCGCCTTCAATCTCAGCGACATTTTCGAGTACATCTCCGCCGGGAACTACCACCGGTTGCTCGGCCAATTGGTCCGGTCCGGGCGCGGCGGGGCGCGGCTGGCCTATTGGAACACGCTCGCCGAACGGCGCCGGCCCGAATCCATGGCGCATTGCCTGCGCTCGCTCGATGCCCTCAGCCGTTCCCTGCACGCGAGGGACAAGGCGTTCTTCTACTGCGCCTTCGTCGTGGAGGAAATCGTTCCCGCCGGCGACCGGCCGCAACCCGGGCGGACGCCGTGAAGCGATTCGTCGAAGTTCCCGATCCCGCCGCGATCGCCGGCTGGGAGGCCCGGGCCGGACTGCCCGCTTTCGACGCCACGCAACTGGTCCGGGATGCGCCCGACGCCCACTGGATCCTCGTCGGGGACGACGGATTGATCGCCGGACGGTTCTCCCTGTGGTGGCGCCGGACACCGCCCCTGCCCGGTCATCGGCCCGGGATCATCGGCCACTACGCGTCGGACGGCGCCGCGTCGGGGTCCGCGTTGCTGGGGCGCGCCTGCGAGGAATTGGCGGCGCGGCACTGCACGGTGGCGATCGGCCCGATGGACGGCGACACGTGGCGACAGTATCGCTTCGTCACGGGGGGCGACGAGGGGGCACCGTTCTTTCTCGAGCCCGCCAACCCGCCGGAATGGCCGCTCCAATTCGCCGCGCACGGACTGGAGCCGCTGGCGCGGTACTGTTCGGCCGTCGACGAGGATCTCGCCGCGGACGACGACCCTCAGGCCAAACGCGCCGCGGATCGCCTTGCCGGGGAAGGCATCCGGCTTCGCTCCCTGGACCCCGCGCGCATCGACGAGGAACTCCGTTCCATCCACGGCGTGGTCACGGCCAGTTTCCGCGGTGGATTCCTCTACCACCCCCTTTCGGAGGCGGAGTTCGCGGCGCTGTACGCCCCGGTCCTTCCCCGGGTGCGCCCCGAACTGGTGACGATCGCGATGCAGGGGAATCGCCCGGTCGGATTCGTCTTCACGCTGCCGGACGTGCTCCAGGGACGCGCCGGCGGGACGATCGACACGGCGATCGTCAAGACACTCGCCGTCCTGCCGGGGCGTTGCCTCGCCGGTTTGGGAAGCCATCTGGTCGCGGAGAACCGGCGCGCGGCCCGGGCGCTCGGATTCCGGCGGCTCATCCACGCGCTGATGCACGACGCCAACAAGTCGCGCGGCATCAGCGCGCGCCAGGCGCGGGTTTTCCGGCGCTACACCCTCTTCGCGAAACCCCTGTGAACATTGCCCGCGTGCTCGGCGAGCGGGTCGCCACCGACGGGGACCGCACGGCCATCGTCGACAATTCCCGCGGGGCCAACCGAACCCTGACCTTCGCGGGGATGGATGCCGCCGCGTCGCGGATCGCGGCGCGGTTCCATGCGTCCGGCCTGCGTCCGGGCGACGCGGTCCTGCTGCTCCAACCGGTGTCGGCGGAACTCTACATCCTCTTCACGGCGATCCTGCGATCGGGCTTGGTCGCCGTCTTCATCGATCCCGCGGCCGGCCGCGAACACATCGAACTCTGCTGCGCCGACCACCCGCCGAAAGCGTTCGTCGGCTGCGCCCGCGCGCACTGGCTCCGGCTGGTGTCGCCCGCGATACGCCGCATTCCGCTGAAGTTTTCCGTGGGCGTCCCGGTCCCGGGCGCGCGGCGGCTCGACCATCGCGACCCGGGCGCCACCCGGGATGCGGTCGAGGATTGTCCGGCGGATTCCCCCGCCATCATCCGGTTCACCAGCGGCAGCACGGGACCGCCGAAAGCCGCGGTGCGGAGCCATGGATTCCTGCTGGCACAGCATCGGGTGATCGAAAGGAGCTTCGCCCTCGTGCCGGGCGAACTGGATCTGGTGACCATGCCGATGTTCGTGCTCTCGAATCTCGCGGCGGGCGTCGCCTCGCTGATTCCGCGGGCCGATCTGCGGTCGCCGGGCTCGATCCCGCCGGCCTCGCTGCTGCGGGACATCCGGACGTACCGGCCCGGGCGCATCGGTGCCTCGCCCGCCTTGCTGGAGAATCTGGCCGACCACTGCGCCGAACGCGGGATCCGGCTCGGCGACTTCCGGAAAATCCTGACGGGCGGCGCGCCGGTATTCCCGGGGTTGCTGGACAAACTCGCCGACGTCGCGCCGAACGCGGACATCAAGGCCGTCTATGGGTCCACCGAGGCGGAGCCCATCGCGCTTCTCGACCGACGCGAGGTGTCGCCCGAGGACCGGGCGGGCATGGCGGCCGGCCGCGGGTTGCTGGCCGGTTTCCCCGACGAAGCCACCCGGGTATGCATCCTGCGCGCCGGGTTCGATCCACGGCGGAGCCCGATGACCGAGGAAAGTTTCCGGATGGCAACGGCGCCGGGTGGCGAACCGGGGGAAGTGGTGGTGGCCGGTCCCCATGTGCGGCCCACGGGCCGGGAAGGCGATGCCGCCGGCGATGCCGGGCTCCGGGTCGCCGGCACGGTTTGGCATCGGACCGGGGACGCCGGATATCTCGACGGGCGCGGCCGCCTCTGGCTGCTGGGCCGGTGCGGGGCGCGGATCAGCGATGGCCACGGCATCCTCCATCCATTCCAGGTCGAATGTGTCGCGCACGGACATCCCGGGGTCCGCCGGGCCGCGCTGCTCTCGCACCAGGGACGCCGGGTGCTCGCCATCGAGGCCAAGGGACCCGTCGATGCCGGGGAATTGAAATCCCGGCTCGGCTGGGCATTCGTCGACGCGGTCCGGATCGTGTCCCGGATCCCGGTGGACAAACGCCACAATGCCAAGATCGATTATCCGGCGCTGCGGGAGATGTTTCGTTCCGAGTGAAACGGGGGCGGGCCGGGCACCGCGTCATGCCCACGCGCCGGGATCGAGCCAGGGAAACAGGTTGTCCCGGGACTCGATTTCCGCCAGCCACGCCGCGTCCCGCGGTTCGGCACCGGTGAGTTGGGCGTGCAGCCGGTTGAACCGCGACACGTGGTCCTCGAAGCGCCGCCGCGCGTAGGCGGCCGCCGTGCCCATCGCCACGAGGAACGGCCAGTCGCTCGCCTGCGCCAGCAACAGTTCGCGTCCGGCCTGCGCCAACGCCCGCGATTCCCATCCGTCGGCGGGGATGCCGTCCCGGACCATCGCGGACATCCGCCGCGCCGCCACCCGCAGGTGGGTCTGCATCCAGGCGTTCGAACCGCCGAGCCACACGCCCAACTGGCCGCCGTCGCCCCACGAGGACCGGGCCGGGACGGCCACCGGGTTCGAGGGATGGCGCGCGAGGTAACCGGCGAGCGTGGTGGGCACGAAACCGGCCCGGCCGTCGGCGCAACCGCGCATCACCGCATCGAGGAATTCGGGTCCCTCGTGCCACCAATGCCCGAAGAGTTCGGCGTCGTACGGGGCCACCAGCAGCGGCGGGCGCCGCATGCAGGGCGCGGCCTCGGCGAACTGGCGGGAACGCTGGGCCACGAAGTGGGCCGCGTGCTGGCGCACCGCCGCCATCGCTTCCTCGCGGACGTACAATTCCTTCGCCGCGCCGGCTCCCGTGACGCGGTGGTATTTCAGCCCCGTGAATCCCCGGCTTTGCGCGCCGCCGAGATAGGGCGCGACGTAGCCCCACTCGGCGTCGTGCGCGATGTCCCGGTGGAACTCGCGGTAACGGGGGTCGCCCGGATACCCGCCGTCGCGGCTCCACACTTGCCGCGCGCTGGCCGGATCCCGACCGAAGGCCGCCAGGCCACCGGGCGTCACCACCGGCCCGAAGGCGGCATGCGGCGAGGGCGGCCGCGCGAGGAGGATCCCGTGCGATTCCACCACGAACCACCGCAGGCCCTCCGCGGCCAGGAAAGGATCCAACTCGGGCACGTAGGCGCATTCCGGCAACCAGATGCCGCGCGGCGCGACCCCGAACAACTCGCGGTGCGCCCGCACCGCCACCCGCAACTGGGCGCGCAAGGCGGCCGGCTCGTCCACCAGCAGGGGCAACAACGCGTGCGTCGCCGCACAGGTCAGCACTTCGAGGCGGCCGGTGCGCGCGAACCCGGCGAAGGCCGCCGGCAAATCGCCGCCGAGGCGCCGCCAGGAGGACCGGGCCGCGGCGATCCGCCCCGAATACCAGCGCGCGACCGCCTGTTCCCGCGGTTGCAGCAGGTGGCGCTCCTCCTCGCGGGCCGCGAGTTCGGCGAGCGATTCCAGATGCGACTCGAACCGCGAGCGGAGCAGCGGATCCCGCAGCATCGCGCCCAGCACCGGGCTCACCGCCATCGTCAGCGCCCACGGCACGCCGTCGCGTTCCCATCCTTCCATCAGTCCCAGCAACGGCAGGTAGCACTCGAGGATGGCCTCGAACAACCAGGTCTCCTCGTGGAACCGCGGGTGCTCGGGATGCCGGACGAACGGCAGGTGCGCGTGCAAGACCAACGCCAACCCGCCGCTCATGGACCCACCCTCACCCGATCGCCTCCGGCACCGGCGGCCGCAACGCGGGATCCTGGGGATGCGCGCCGACCTCGCCCGTGTACCGCGTCGAGCGGGCGAACCGCAGCGCGGCGCCCCGGGTATCCTCGCCCGACGCCGAGACGGCCACCACGGGCAGCGGGTGCTCCCCGTCGGGCAACACGAAACGGAAGGCGAACGAACCATCCTCCCGCAACGCGACCTCGCGACCCGCCACCGTCACCCGCGCGTCCCGCTCGGTGCGCCCATACACGATCAACTCGGCGTTGACCTCGAACCAGAATCCACGGGGTCCCGCCGATTCCCCCGGTCCCAGCGCCACCTGCCCGCTCGACGGCAATTCCCCCGCCACCGCCGGTTGCCCGGGCCGGGCCGCCCCGGGACCCGACGTTTTTTTCGCGGCATCCATCCCCTCCTCCCGCAACTCCGCGAACTCCGGAGCGTGCCCGGCCGATTCGCCGGACGCACCCGGCGTGGTCCGCTCGATCAGGCGCCACACCATGCGCGCCAGTTCCCAGGATCGCCCGGGAATCGGGCCCGGGGTCGCCGGCGGCGGGATGGTTTCCTGGAATTCCATTCCGGAATCGGCAAACACCGCGTCCATGGAAGGCGCCGATGCCGGGGCGTCCAACCACTCGACGACCCCGCCGAACGGTTCGTCGGGGTCGGGCACGACGGGTGCGGGCGCGGCCCAGGCAACCGCGGGGGCTTCGGCCGCGGGCCCCGGCCCACCGAAGGCAGGAGCGACCAATTCATGCGGCGTGGTGGCGGGGGCGGACATGGCCACGCCGAACCACTTTCCGGAAAGCGTTTCGTAGCCCAACTCGACGACGTAGCGGCAACCGGCCTCGTTCACCGGCAGGAACGCCTCTCCCGAGGCCGCCGGCAAGGCGCGCCGCATGACCCGGCGTCCGTGGACGTCGCCCTGGTGCAACCGCAATTGCCAACCGCCGGGTCCCCAACCCGCCGCGGCCATGGCCAATTGCTCCGCGGCAAAATCCCAGTGCGCGAGGACCAGGAACGGATCCCGCGCCGCCAGCCAGATGGAGCCCGTCCCATAGGTGGCGGGCAGCACGCCGGATTCGCCGGGCGGAGCCTCCGGAATGGACTCCACCCCGGGGAACTCACCGTCCGGGCCGGCGTCGGGCGATCCTGCTTCGGCCGCGTCGGCCACCCCGGGTCCGCCCGAAGGCCGGACGTGCGACGTCGCGGGATGGAATCCCGGCAAAGGCACCCGGTCTTCCTCGAACAGGATGGCGGGCAATTTCGGCGCGGGACGGATGGGAAGAAGGCCGATGCGCGTCTTGGCCGGGACCGATGGAACCGCGGGGATCGCGGTTGGAACGGGAGCCGTCGGTGCCGGGGACGGCACCATCGACGCGAGGGGCCCTTCCGGATTCGCAACGGGCGGCGCGACGGAAGCCACCCCCGTGGGCCGACGCGGGGAAAGGCGACGGGGTTGGGGCGCGGCGGAAACGGTCGCGGCGGAAAGGAGCGGGGCGGGTTTCGGCCAAAACACCGGATCCAGACGCCGGCGGGGGCGACGGGGGCGGGAAACCGCGGGGAACGGTCTGGGCACGCCGGCGTGCGTCGCGGCGGCCGCGGCGGCACCCGGCATGTCCGAGGTGGCGGGAAGGCGGCGGGGGCGACCACGCGGGGGCCTCCGCGAAAAAACAGCCGGGTTCACCGGAGGCAAGAACGGGGGGGAGGGCCGCGGCAGGGAAATCTTCATGGGCCACGAGCGATGGGAGGGGCACCGGGGTTCCGACGCCCACGCGTTCAATAGCGAGGGCAACCGGCAAGGCGCAACCGGAATCCCCGGGCAATTGTCCGGGAACGCCCGCGCGGGGGCGCAACTTCCGGGAAAACCATTGCCTCCGCGCGGTGTGAAAGGTAGGTGAAACGCCATGACGGCCATCGAAGCACGAATGCAGGTCCAGAAGGGGTTCCTCTGGATCGTCGTCCTCGGTGCCGCGATCGTGTTCGGCTTCTACATGGCGGTGGACAGCCCGTTGCTGATCCTCGCCACGCTCGGCTTGGTCTGGCTCGCCACGCTGCCGTACCACGGGCGGATTTCGGCGATGATGGCCATCACCACCTACGGTTCGGCCTTCATGCTGCCCATGATCAACGGCCGGCCGTTCCTGTGGGAGGTCTCGGCGTTGTTGGGATGGTCGGGCATCGTCATGCTCGTGATCCTGCGGCGGACCGATCCGGAATTCGGCGCCAATCTCCGTCGTTACCGGTGGATCGTCCTCGCCTCGCTCGCCTACACCTGCGTGCTGTTCTACCTGATGCGCACCCACGGGTTCGGCATCCGCGCCATGGGCGGCGACCGCATGGGCGGCCGCGTGTACATCCAGCAGGTGGCCTGCGCCGTGTTTCCGTTGTTGTTCTGCGCGCTCCGGTTCGACGAACGGTCCTTCTACCGCCTCTATGTCGCCCACCTTCTCCTGAGCTTCACCTTCATGATCTCGGACTTCGCCCTGGCCGGCGGGAGCGATCTCTGGTGGGTTTTCTACTTCCTCGACGTCGCGAACGACGCGATCTCGTTCGAGATCGGAACCTCGGCGACCGGCATGCGGCGGTTCCAGTCGTTCACCCTCGTGGCGGTGGCGATGTACCAACTATTGCTCGTCATGCATCCGATGCGCCGGTTCTTCAACCGGCACGCGATCTACATGGTGCCCCTGTTCCTGGTGATCCTGGCGATGGGACTGCCCGGCGGGCACCGCGGCGTCCTGATCATGTTCGCGGGCATCGGACTCCTGAGTGCCTGGGGCCAGCGCCTTTTCACGGTGCCGCGGATCCTGCTGACCGGGGCGATCGCCGTGCTCCTCCTGTCCGTCGTCTACACCGCCGCCCGCGACCTTCCCCTGGCTGCCCAGCGCACGCTCGCGGTGCTGCCGGGCATCGATCTCAACCCGGTGGCGGTCGAGGACGCCCGGGCGACGTTCGAGGGCCGGATCACGATGCGCGAAGTCGGGCTGCAACTCATCCCGAGCTATCTGTGGCGCGGCCGCGGGTTCGGGCTCTCGGTCGAGGCCGTGCCGTTCTATGGATTCGATCCCTACGGCGTGGTCACCGAGCACGTCAGCATGGGTCGGTTCTACAACGGGCCGATTGGCCTCATGGTGAACACCGGGATTCCGGGGACGGTGTGTCTGGTGGGATTCCTCTTCTTCGTGAGCCGGGTGGCCTACCGCATCCTTGTCCACGTGCGGACCCACGGGACCGAGGACCGGTTCAGCCGCATGTGCTGCGTGATTGCCTCGCTTTGGCTCACCCAGACATTCGTCTTCTTCGTGATCCACGGCGACGCCGAGTTTGCCATGAACACCTTCGGACTGTTGGCGGGCACCGTGATCACCTGCGACTGGGCCCTGCGTCGGCGCGCCCGCGATCTGGTACCCGAGACGGCCACGCAACCGCGCCCCTCGTTCGTGCCGGCCTTGTCGCCCATCGCAGCCCTTCCCCACCGGGCATGAATGCCGGAACGACCCGCCGCCGCGTACTGCACCTGATCGGCGCCTCCGAGGACCATGGCGGCATCCTCAGCGTCGTCCGCAGTCTCTCGACCGGTTGGCATGGCGACGACTGGGAGCACGTGCTGTGGATGCACTCGCGTTTCCTGCAGACCCGCCAACCGGCGCTGCCCTGCCGGTATTCGCCTTCCGCGCTGGACGAATCGCCGAGCCACCTGCGCCTTCTCGTCGCCGCGTGGAAATCATGGCCCGGCCTCCTGCGTTTGCGGCAGGCCGAGGGATTCCACCTCCTGCACGCGCATTCGCGCGGTTCCCTGCCGCTGGCTTGGCTCTCCCACCGGCGCCGCATCCCGGTGCTCTTCACCAACCACGCCTACGCGCGCCGCACCGGTCTCTACCGCGCCGCCGTCCGATCGGGTCTCCCGATGGTTCTCCTCACCCCGGCCATGGCGCGCCATTACCGCATCGATCCGTCGCCCGGCCGTGTCGAACTGATTTCCGCCTGCGTCGCCGACCGCTTTTTCGGGACGCCCCTGCCCGCGCCCACCCCGCCCGAATCCAACGCCCCCCTCCGCCTGGTCGGCATCGGCAACATCGTCCGCTGGAAACAATGGGATCTGCTCGTCGAGGCGATCCGGCGCCTGCCCGCCGAAGCCCGGGCCCGCATCCAGGCGACGGTATGGGGGCCGGTGCCGGGCGACCGCGACGCGCGCCAATTCCACGAGGAACTCCGCGGCGCGGTGCGGGACCACGGTCTGGAGCGGCAAATCCGTTTCGCGGGCCCATCGCAGAACATCGCCGACATCCTCGCCCGCTCGGATTGGTTCGTCCTGCCATCGGCCAACGAACCCTGTTCCGTCGCCCTCATGGAAGCGCTCGCCTCGGGAATTCCCGCGGTCGCCAGTGCCTCGGGAGGCAACGTCGATCTGGTCGCCGACGGACAAACCGGCGCCATGTTCCGGCCCAACGACCCGGAATCCCTGGGACAAACCCTGGCCGCCATCCTCGACGGACGGATCCGGCCACGGTCGCCGGAGGGCATCCGCGACAGCGTGCGCGCCCGTTCCGCCCGTTGCGTCGCCGGCGACTACCGGCGGTTCTACAACCATCTCGTCGACACCGGAGGACCGGCATGAGCCACAACGCCTCCATGCCCCCCGTCCCCCGGGTGTTCGGCCTCGATCTGCTCCGGGCCCTGGCCATCGTGCTGGTCATGATCGCGCACTCGCGGCCCAACGCCCTGTACGGGAAGCCGCTGGGCGATTACATCGACGGGCTCGGCGCGCCGGGCGTGGAGATCTTCTTCGCGCTTTCGGGGTTCCTCATCGGCGGCATCCTCCTGCGCGAACTCGCGGAACCCGCCGCGGCGGGCCTCCCGGACATCGTGCGGTTCTGGAAACGCCGGTGGTTCCGGACGCTCCCCAACTACTACCTGTTCCTCGGCGTCCACATCGTGCTCGCCCTCGGGCGCCACGATTCCAGCCTCACCGCGGCCGCGGTTCTTCCCCACCTGTTCTTCGTCCAGAATCTGCTGGCCGCGCCGCCCGGGTTCTTCTTCGGCTCGTGGACCCTCGCCATCGAGGAATGGTCCTACCTCCTGCTGCCCCCGCTGCTGTGGATCGGACGCCGCCTCGGGATTCCGGGACCGCGCGCCGCCCTCGCCGGCCTCGCCATCCTCCTCGTCGGCTCGGTCGGATTCCGACTCGCCACCCACGCCGACCTCGCCTGGTCGCACGACGTGCAGAAGGCCGTCCTGCGGCGGTTGGACGCGCTGTTGTTCGGCGTGGCCGCGGCGTGGTTGGCGCGCTACCGGCCCGCGGTTTGGTCCCGCCTCGGTTTCCTCGCGCTGCCCGGCGCCCTCGGACTCGCCACGCTCGCCGCGCTGGGGGTTCGTTGGGGGGATTTTTCCGACGCCCCGGGATGGGTGCGCGTGCTGTACCCGACGGGGCTCGGCATTTGCTGCGCGTCGTTGTTGCCGTGGGCTTCCCGGATCACGGCCGGGGAAAGCGCCCCGGCGCGCGCCGTCCGGTTCGTGAGCCTCGTCTCCTATTCGCTCTACCTGAGCCACGTTCCCCTGCGGATCGCCCTCTACCAGGTTTGCTTCATGCGACTGCACCTGCCCACGAACTGGGGCGGCGAGGCCGTGTTCCAGATCGTCTGCTGGTCGTCGTACCGCGCGTTTGCCGGGGCCGTGTACCGTTGGTTCGAGAAACCGGTCATGGACCTGCGCGACCGCGCCTGACCCGGCGGACACGATGGAGCCGATGGGGCCATTGCCATGCCCCATCGGGCTCTCGTCCGGTCGAGAACCCCGGCGTGGCCTCCCGCCCGCCCGACGACCACACGGTCCAGACGCACCCCCGTCTCCATGCACCCCGGTTTTTTGGGTCGGCACCGAATCCGGCGGCGTGCTACCTGTCGGACATGCGCATCGTCATCTACCCGGGAAGTTTCGACCCGCTGACGAACGGACACCTCGACGTGATCCAACGCGCCGCCCGGCTTTTCGACCGCGTGATCGTCGCCGTCGCCAACAACGATGCCAAGACACCGCTCTTCACCGTCGAGGAACGCGCCGCACTCGTCTCCTCCGCGATGGCGGCCGCCGGACTCGCCAACGTCGAGACCGACCTGCTGGACGGGTTGCTCGTCGACTACGTGGTCCGCCGCAAGGCCAGCGCCGTCGTCCGCGGACTGCGCGCCGTCAGCGACTTCGAGTTCGAATTCCAGCTCGCTTTGATGAACCGCAAGCTCAACGAGAACGTCGAGACGATCTTCCTGATGCCCAAGGACACCTACTCGTTTCTGAGCTCCCGCCTGGTGAAGGAGATCGCCCGCCTCGGCGGCGACGTCGCCCAGTTCGTCCCGCCGGAAGTCCGCACCGCCCTGCTCGCCAAGCTGGCCCGGTGACCGGAGTCCGGCGGATCGAGTCCGGCGATGGCGACGCGGGGAAAATCGATTCGGTGAAACCGGCCGGCGCCCGTTCGGTCCGCCGCCCGCGACGCAATCCCCGGCGGCCTGATTTCCGCGCGGGGCACGTTGGGAGCGGAACGAGGCCACGACACCGTCCGACCTGCGGCCGGGCGCCCGATGCCCGTCACTTGGAAGTCGCGGCCACGGGATAGGCCGGTTCCCAGACGAAGCCCGCGATGTCGACCTCGAGGGTGGCGTCGTCGACCGAGCGCCCTATGCCCTCCTCGCGGGCGACCTGCGCCACCCTCAGCGCGATCTTCCGGCTGATGGCCCTCAGGTCCTTGATTCGCGGATACAACACCCCTTCGTCGCCGTCGCGCGGCACCGTGAATTCCGCGAGGGCATGCGCCGCGGCGAGGAACATCGGTTCCGTCACCCGTCCCGCCTCGGCAACGAGGGCACCGAGGCCGACGCCGGGAAAGATGAAGACGTTGTTGCTCTGCCCGATGACATGCCGTTTCCCGTCGATCTCCACGGGGGCGAAAGGCGAGCCGGTGCCGACCAACGCGCGACCGCCGGTATGGACCAAGGCCTCCGAGGCCGTGCATTCCGCCTGGCTGGTCGGGTTGCTCAGCGGGAAGATCATGGGGCGTTCGCAATGCGCGCCCATGGCGCGAATGACCGCCTCGCTGAAAATGCCGGGCTGGGCCGTGGTGCCGATGAGCACCGTGGGCCGGAAGGCCTCGACGACCTGCTCCAGTGTCTTGGAAGCGGCATCCTCCAGACCCAGCCGCGCCAACTCGCCGGCCCCGAGCGCGAACTCGGCCTTGTGCGCGTCCAACCCCTCGGTGCCCTCGCGCACGATGCCCACCGAATCGAAGAGCACCTGTCGCAACCGGACTTCCGGTTCGGGCATTCCCTCCGCCCGCATCGCGCGCCGGATGAGGCGGGCGATCCCGACGCCGGCACCGCCCGCGCCGAGCAGGAGGACGCGTTGCTGGGCGATCGATTGCCCGAGGAGGCGCGCGCCGGCGAGCACGCCGGCCAACGCGACCGCGGCCGTCCCCTGGATGTCGTCGTTGAAACTCGGCAGGGCGTCGGCGTAACGATCCAGAAGCCGGAAGGCATTCGCCTTCTTGAAGTCCTCCCATTGCAGCAGCGCGCGGGGAAAGACCGTCTTCACCGCGGCGACGAATTCCTCCACGAACCGATCGTACGCCGGCCCGCGGAGACGGCGCTGGCGGTAGCCGATATAGAACGGGTCCTCGAGCAGGCTCCCGTTGTCGGTGCCGACATCGAGGCTGATCGGCAGGCAAAGCGAGGGATGGATGCCCGCGGCGGCCGTGTACAGCGCCAGCTTGCCCACCGGAATCCCCATCCCACCCGCGCCTTGGTCGCCCAGTCCGAGGATCCGCTCGTTGTCCGTGACCACGATCAGTCGCACGTCGTGCTGCTGCCAATTCCGCAGGACCGACACCATCCGGCCGACGTCGTCCGGGCAGAGATAGAAACCGCGGGGCCTTCGGAAAATGTGGCTGAACCGCTGGCACGCCTGTCCCACCACGGGCGTATAGATGATCGGGATGAGCGCCTCGAGGTTGTCGACCAACACCCGGTAGAACAGCGTCTGGTTGCGGTCGTGCAACGCCATCAGACCGATGTACTTCTCGATCGGCTCGCTCTTCAGGGCCAGATGTTCCAACTCGGCGTCGACCTGCTGGGCGAGGGTCTGCACCGCGGGGGGCAGAAGGCCCTGCAAGCCCAAGGCCTCCCGCTCGGCCCGGGTGAATGCCGCGTCCTTGTTTCGGGCCGCGTCGCGCAGCACCGCGAGGCCCCGGTCGGGGTTGGTGGCGGGAATGGGAGGGTTCTTCATGGTTCGAATGCGTCCGGCGATGCCGGGCGGTTCCCTTCGGGATCGACCCGGTACAACGCCCGGTCCCCGACGACGCGCCATCCGCCCTCGATTTGCCATCCCCATCTTGCCCACCGCTGGCCACCGTTTGGCGGCAAGGAAAAGGGGAACCGTTGCCGGTTCCCCTTTCCCCGAAGCGTGAGGACGCGAATCAGTTCGCGCGGACGCGGAAGAAGCCCCTGTCGATGCCGATCGGGACGGCGAGCGTCAACGGACCGCCCGTGCCAGGGACCGCGACGCCGAGCCCCGCCCACACGCCCGTCGTGGCTTCGTCACGGAACTCGAGTTGATAGGTGTGCCCCGTCTGGGACGGGAACGTGATGTCCAGGTTGCCACCGTTGGCCACGGCGACGGCGGTCACCGCGGCGGGCGGGAGGACGATAGCCGCGGGCACCCGCGGGTTCCCGGCCCCCGTGCCGGCAAAGAGGCCGACCTCGGCCGCGAAGCCCCAATCGGCCGCCCAATTGAAGCCCTTGAAGGCGCCGGTATAGGCCACGGGGGTATAGAATCCGTCGTTGGGCGCGGGGGACGGACTGTCGACCAGCGCCGGACTCCCGGCCGCCGGGCGCGGGTCCAACTGGAAGGCGACGTCGTTGGTGCGGCTGATGCCCCGCAGGAGCGGGTTCGCCACGACGTTGCGGTTCGCGGGATTCGAGAACACCCAGTCCCCGACGCTGCCGGCCGTGGGCAATACCTGGGTGCCGTCCGTCTTCAGGTTCCACCAGAGGTTGTTCTGGATCCTCGCCAGCCCGTTGGTGAAGTGCGCGCCCGACGTCGCGTCGATGTTCAGCAGGTCGCCACCGAACTCGGTGAAG
>WBXI01000067.1 GCA_008933025.1 Verrucomicrobiota bacterium | reverse complement strand
TCTCCGCGCCCGCCTTGGCCTTGGCCGAGGCGGCCCGGGCGAACTTCCGTTCGTCGAGGAAGTCCACCTTGATGGCGGCGCCGCCGACGCTCACGAGTTCGCTGCGCGGGATCCAGGTGAAGTACGGGTGCCGCAACAGCGCGTAGTGCTGCTCCACCGCCATGAGGTAATGGCCCCAGGCATCGCCGTGCCCCTGCGGGTACAGGATGCGGGCATCCTTGTCGTTGATCAGCCCGTTGCTGTCCTGGTCGCTGATGTTGTAGTTCTGTTTGTAGGCCACCTCGCCCTCGCCGAGGGTGAAGTTCCAGAACAGCCGGTTGTAGACCGGTCGTGCCCCGACCCCTGCCGCGCTGTCGTCGCGCCCGCGCAGCAGCGCGAGTTCCTCGTCCAGCAGCGAATCCAACTGGTTCTGGAAGGAGAAGATGCTCGACGCCAACGAACCGTATTCGGTGCTCGCCGTGCCGAACCCAATCGTCGGGTCGCTCGCGTCCGCATACGCCTCGTTGCCCAGCACCATGTAGAAGTCGCTCAGCTTGGTGGCCACCAGCAGCAACGCGTTGTTCGCGGGATTGAAATCCACCTGCGGCACGCCGTCGATGCTCAGGCCCTGGGCCCGCTGCTGCACCGTGGTATACGCCTCGATCAGCCCGATCTTGTTGATCGCGTCCGCACCCGGGTTGAACGCGATCGGTCCCTCGTAGCGCTGGCCCAACTGGATCAGCATCGACGCGAAGGTGTTGACCGGCGACGCATGGAAATCGGTCGTGCCCGCGTCGAACGGATTGAGCCCGCGGATCACGCGTTTGACCCAGCCCTCGGCGAGGGCGGCGCGCGGTTGGTCCGCCGTCCCGCTGGGATCGCCGACCCAATCGCTCCAGGCCGCCGTGCTTTCCAGATTCACGGCGTAGCCGCGATAGCGGCAGATGAAGGCGTTGTCCGAAATCGTGATCAGTCCCGATTCACCGCCCTCGCCCGTGGTGACGTAGTTCACCCCGCGGCCATCGAGGGGGAGGTAATTCCGGTACGGCGTCCATCCCCGCATGTCGCCGGGGAATTCCGCGGTGGGATCCGTCACGACCGGCAGGTCCGTCGGATCGAAGTCGGCCCCGATGGGTTTGTAATACCACTGGAACGTCAACGGGCCGGGGTCGCCGCCGAAATCGCTGCTGTGCCGCAGGGTCAACCGCTCGTCGAACACGTTGTCGCCCGGCAGGACCTTCAGGTCGCCGAGGAACGGCCCGTCGTCGACCCGGATCACGTGCAGGGCCACCGGCAGTCCGGCCAACGCCTCGTCGTCGTTCTCCGCGATCGTGAGGTACCGCGGCGGGATGCCCGTCGGGGCCGTCGACACCACGGACCTGACCCCGCCGAGGACCGTGCCGGCATACCCGCCGCGCGTGGCCAACGAATCGTTGGCCAGCGGACCGACGGACTTCCCGCCGCCGCGAGGGATTTCGTCGCAGCGATACAGGATCTCCAGCTTCAGCTCGGACCCGGGGCCCGCCGGCGGCGGGGTCTGCGCGCCCAGCAACCGCTTGTTCATCTGGGAACGGATCTCGGCCCCGCTGCGCGCGGTCTTCCACACCCGGATCTCGTCCAGTTGCCCGGCGAAGTACTTGTTGCCGAATCGGCCGATCTCGACCGTCCCGAGACCCGCATAGGTGAGCACCACGTTGGTCCGGCTGTCGGTCTGGACGCCGTCGCGGTAGATGGCCTGGATCTTGGATTCGGGATCGAAGGTGCAGGCCCAGTGATGCCAACCGGTGTCGGTGTAGGCCGACGACGAGTTGAAGATCGACGGGCTTGCCGGCGTGGTTCCGAGATCGAAGGCGAATTTGCCGCCGTCGCGGAAGCCGACGCGGAGCCGGCCGAAATCGGCGTCCCCGCCGGGTTGGCCGAGGACGTATTGCTCGATCGACGGGTTGGTGACCTTGGCCCAGAACTCGAGGGTGAACGGGGTGCCGGCGAGATCGAGATCCTGGCCGCCGTTTTTCCCGATCGTGACGAGGCCGCTGGCGCCATCGAAGGCGAGCGCGTTGCCCGGTTTGGGCTTCGCCGCGGGCAGACCCCCGATGCCGGCCGTCAATGCCTTGGGCCCGTCCCCGAGGGTTTCCGAGACGACTTGGCCGCGATCGTTGGTGGTGAGCCCCACGCGCAGTGCCTTGTCCGCCCTGCCGTCCCGCGGATCGAGGTCCACGGCGTTGGGATTGCGGGTCAGGTCGTAGAGGCGGTCCATGAGGGAGGCCCAGCCGCCGTCGCCGTCGGCCAGCTTCTTGAGCCGGTCGCGCTCGCGCTCGCTGAGCACGTTGGGAAGCAGCAACGGTTCCCCGACCCCGAAGTTCTCGTCGAGATGGCCCCCGAAAGAGAGCCAGTTGTTCACGGGATCATAGGTCATCCGCAATTTCAGCATCCACGGCAGGTCCGCGAAGTAGTCCTTGCCGTTGATGTTCTGCCGCTTGATCGAGCCGGGAATGATCACCCCGGTCTTCAGCGTCCGCGCGCTGAGCGGGTCGTAGAACCGGGTCAGCGTCTGCACGCCGGCCGGGCTGTCCGGGCTGAGCGAATCGAAGATCACCTTCGCGTTGGCCATCGCGAACACGTCGGGCAAACCGTGCTTGGAATGCAGCAGCGTCTCGCCGATCTGCAACACCGGGTGGTCGTCCCAACGGATGTCGTACGTCACGTCGATGGGCGTGCCGGTGCGGCCGGTGGTTTCGTTGGGCACCTGGAGTTGGCCGGCGGGACGCCGGTCGAGCCAGGCCAGGCAATCGCCCACGGACACCTTGTCGTCCGGATGGAAGAAGCCCGGCTGCATCGGGTAAAACCAACGGACCATCAGGTTGGTGTGGGTGCCGTCGGGCCCGGCCATCCGGGCATAGACCTTGCCCTTGTAGTCCTCCCAGCCCACCCGGGAGTCCGGGGGTTGCTGGTACGAGGCCTCGCACAGCGGCATCAGGCTCAGGGGCAGCGGCGGCTGGATTTCTTTCCCGACCGTCCCCGCGTAGGTGAAGAAGTAGGGCGCCTGCTCGGCGACCACCTTGTACACCTTCATCCGCCAGCGACTCGTCGACGGATCCCGGTACTTGAGCAGCGCGTAGGGCTGCGAATAGTTCCGGATCGCATTCAGGTCGTTGCGGATCGCGTACAGGGTGTCCACCGGCATGTACGCGTGTTCCTCGTTGGGATTGAACCCGGGCTGGGCGATGTCCGGCTGGTTGTAGATGGTCTTCGCCGGGTAATCCGCGTTTTCCAGCATCCCGGATCCCAGCAGGCTCGCGATGACGATCCGGTCCACCGCGTCGTCCTTGGGCCAGTCCAGGGTGTACTGCACCGGGACCGTCGACCAAGCCACGCCGATGCGGTTGGTCCGGTACCACACCACCACCAGCGGGTCGGGATTGGCGAGTTGGTTCCCGCCGGGCTTCTCGGTGTTCACCGGGAGGATCGGCCCGAGCCGGGTCCCTCGGTCATAGGCGCGGTCCGATCCCACCGCGTCGTAGGCGGCGTTGGGGAACAACACGAAGCCGTTGCGCTGGTCGTATTCGGTGTGGCCCGCCTCGGTCACCTCGTCGCCGATGCGCCAGTTCGCCTCGCTCAGGCCGGCATGCGAATCGTTCCACGCCACGGTCCGCACGACGTCGAAGTACGGGCGCTGCGTCGTGGGGTCGGACGCCAAACCGTCGGTCTTGAGATAATGCAGGACGGTATAACCCGGGGTCGGACTGGTGAAGGCCTTCGAGCTGGGTTCGACGGAGGCGAGGTTGGTGACGTAGATCAACCTCTGGAAGGTGTAGGTCGCCGCGGTGAACACCGGCTGGAGGTTCGCGGGGGCGCCGGCGATGTGGATGATCGGCTGCTTCGGCCAGACGTTCACCGTCACGCTCACGACCCGGTCGGTGTTCACGGCGAGGTCCTTGCCGGAGCCGACCGTGTCGTCGAACGACGTGTACCACTGCAGTTTCGCGGTGACCGGGCGGATCGCGTAGAGCTTCTTCTCCGCGGGACTCCAGTAGAAGGAATTGAGTTCGGAGTCGTCGGGCAGGTGCTTCTTCAGGATCGAGATCTGCGGCATGCGGTCGACCGCGCCCTGGGGCCGGATGACGGGACGCCCGATGATGGTGGCGGGCAGTGCCAGGAAGGCGCGCTTGAGACCGCGGTGGGTGCCGGTCCCGACGATGGCACCGCTGCGATTGATGCCCCGGGCGGATTCCAGATTCCACTGGTCGAGTTGGTCCGCCTCGGGGAGCAGGTCGTTCAGGTCGTTCAACCGGCCGGCGCTGTAGAAGAAGGCGTGCGTGCCGGCGCTCTTCACCGCGGTGCCGACGATCTGTCCGAAATCATTGATCGCCTGGGCCTCGCTGGAGCCGCCGCCGGGAACCGTTCCCAGGGAAGCGAGCCGGCCGGAATCGGTGTCGTAGAGGAACGCCCGCCGCGTCCCCGTGTCCCGCCCGGCCCAGCCGATCGCACCCTGCAACGTGGCGCCCGCGGCGGTCGGCACCCGGTTCACGGCCGTGTTGCCGCCACCCTCGTCGAAGGTGAAGGCACTGATGAGTCCGGGCGTGTTCCCGGCCACGCGCGTGTCGGCGTTCGCCGCGATGTCCTCGCCGGAGCGGACCACGTTCCAGAACCGGACGTCGTCGATCAGACCCTTGAACCAACTCCCGGGAACGAACGGGGCCGTGCCGATCAGCACCGGTCCCGTGCCTTGGAAAGCCGCGTCCACGTGGTCCTGGGCCACGATCGTACCGTCCCGATAGATCCGGCGGACGCCGTTGGCGACGTTGAAGGTGCAGGCCCAGTGGTGCCAGTCCGTGTCCACGTAGGCCGACGGGGTCGCCAGATCGCCCGACCCAAAGGTGAAGACGAAGGCATCGGCCGCGTTGAAACCGACCGAGAGCCCCAGGTTGTCCCCGGACGTGCCTTGGGACACCACGACGTCGCGGGTGCCGAGCTCGGCCCGTCGGGCCCGGAACTCGATGGTGAAGGAAGCGTTCGCCAGCGGCAGCGGGGGCATCGCGGCCTGGCTGCTCACGCCGTCGAACTGCAACACGGGATCGCTCACCGTGAGGTTCGGCGAGGGAAGGCCGCCGCGGACCGTCCATTCGGGATCTCCCCCGAGCCCGCCCACCAGATTCCCCAGCGCGAGGCTCGTGGTCCGGGCGGTGCCGGATCCCTCGTCGAACGGCAGGTAAGCCACCAGCCCTGTCTCGGTGCCGGAGAGACGACGGGTATAATTGTCGGCGACTTCCGCCGCCGTCCGGGTCGTGCGCCACACCCGCACCTCGTCCATTTCCCCGGAGAAGAACTGCTCGCCGTTCTGCGCGGCGGCCAACCGGAGCGGGATGCCCTGCAGGTCCACGCCGGCGACGGCGTTGGTGCCGACCGGTTTTCCGTTGATATAGACGACCAGTTTGGAACTGGGCGGATCATAGGCCGTGGCGACATGCATCCACGCGTTCAAGGTGACGGGAACCGGGATGCTGCCCGAGCCGACGAAACCGAGATTCAGCGTCCCGCCGTTGTCGGGGACGATGGTCCAACTCTGGGAGCCATCGGCGGGATTGCCGAGGAGGACGGGCCAGGACCGGACCGACGGCAACGAATGGACCTGGATCCAGGCCTCGACCGTATGGGCGGCGTTGCCCGCGACCAGCGGGGTTCCCGGGCTGGGGTTGGTCAACAGGTTGGTGACGGTGACGCGGGCATCGACGCCGTCGAAACCCAGGGCGGTGTCGCCCACGGCGAACGACGTCGTGGACCCGACCACCTGGTCGAACTGGTTGACGCCGTAGGCCACGCTGTTGGTGTCGTCGGGGACATCGAACAAGGGACGCATGGCGGCGTCGCGGAAGATCATGGCCCGGCGCCGGCCGTCGGCGGCGTAGATCGATCCGACGATGTGGTTGCTCCGGTTGAGCGCGAACGCCTCGCTCTGGCTGTCGAACGGGGGCGGCGCGACCCCGAGGTTCGCGATGGCACCGTCGCCTTTGGAAGCGCGGAAGGCGCGCCGTTGACCGCCCGCAAGGGTGGCGAAGCCGACCAACTCGCCGGCATCGTTGAGGGCGCGCGCCTCGGCGATCGTGCCGGGGATGAGCCTTCCCAGATCGATCACGGCTTCCTCGATGCCTTTGCTCCAGGCATTGGTGTTGCCGCCGCTCCGGCCGGCACCCGCCAGCGTGTAGGAATTGTTGACCGCATAGGCCCGGAACGGCGAGGACAGCGGCGAGGGTCCCACCTGCACCGGCGGATTGGCTTCCACGACGCCGCCGTTCTCGATCCCGTTGAAGAAGAAGCCGACCGGATTGCTCTCCAGATCCGCGGTCTCCGCCATGTAGCCCGCGACGGCGCCCCGGTCGTTGATGGCGGTGCCGAAGCTGGCCGATTTTCCGGGAATCACCCCGAGATCGAACACGCTGAACGCCGGCCGCGGCTCGATCCGCAGGTCGAACTCGGTCTGGACCTGCTTGCCACCCGAATCCTGGACCAACAGGCGGATGTGGACCGTGCCGATCTCGCCGGGTTTGGGAACGACCTCGAGCGTCCGGAATGCGCCCCCGGGCAACACGGCGATGCTTTGGATCAGCTCCGCGTTGACCAACAGGACGGGGGTGATGGTCAGCGCCGAGGGCGGACGGTCGTCGCCCACCGTGAAGGGAATCTCGATCCGCGCCGAATCCTCCTCCGCGGCGACGTTGGGAATGGCCGCGATGGTCGGCGGATCGTTCAAGGCGATGACCACGCGGAGATTCAGCGAGCCGGTGGTGACGTGGCCGGCGGCATCCTCGACGTCATAGTTGATCGTGGCCGGACCGTCGTGGTCCTTCGGCGCGGTATAGGCCCAGAGCCCGCCCTGCACCTGGACGACGGAACCGGTGCTGGCGTTGACGTTCTTCCAATTCAGATTCAGCCCGTTCTCGGCGTCCGAGGCCGGGAGAAAAAGATTCGTGGTCGTGCCGTCCGGGACGCGGACGATCTGCAGCGCCAGGAGGGCGGGGTCGGAGACCTGCCACGACGGCGTGCCGGTCGGGGTCATCCACAGCGGGTCCACGTCCAGCGAGTCGGCGACCAGCTCGCCGTCCTGGGACCCCGATTGGCCGGGCAGCGAGGCGAAATCCAGGAGCACCGTGGTGGGCTTCTGGTTGAAGCGGTAATAGGCCACCAGATTGGGTGTCTCGTTGGGCAGGGAGGAATGCATCGCGGAACGGATCTCCTCGGCGGAGCGCACGGTTTTCCAGACCCGGAATTCGGCGAGCTGGCCGACGAAACGGCCCAATTCGAGGGCGGCACCCGTCGACACGAAGGAACTCATGCCCGGCTTGGTGGCCTCCTCGATGCCGTTGCGGTAGATCTTCATGAAGTTCCCGGCGCGGCTCGCGACGAAGGCGAAATGCTGCCAGGAGCCCACGACCGACACCGGCGGGGTATAGGACAGGCGCCCTCCCGCGGACGCGTTGCCGAAATCCCACGTGACCTGGTTGTTGGCGCCCGGGGCCGTGGCCGAGATCCGGTTCGCCGGATCATCGGGATTCATCGCGAACATCGACTGAACCGCCGCCGTGTTCGCGTACTGCCAATACTCGATGGTGATTTCGTCGACCGGCGTGACGTTGCCGAAGCCCGCCACGCGCACGAAATTCCCGGCATTGAACTGGAGGGCCGTGGCCGGCCCCACGTTGACCGGGTCGTCCACCGGCGTGACCACCAGGTCGAACTTGTTGGTCAGCGCGAGCCCGGAGGCCAGATCGGTCACGACGACGGTAATCACCGCGGTGCCGCTCCGTCCCGGGCGCGGTTTGTAGGTCAACTGGGCGTTTTCCTCCGGGCTCGTGTAGACGACGCCGGGATCACGGACCAGCGTCGGGTCGCTCGACGTGGCCGTGATGCTCAGCCCCTGGACCAACTCCGGATCGCCGTCGGTGACGCTGATGGGCAACGTCGACGTCGGGGTTCCCTCCCCGATGGTCTGGGTCGGGATCGCCCCGAGCGTGGGACCATCCTCCACCGGGATGCCCTGGAGGTAGACCGTCGCGCCACGCTTGGTCGTCCCGTCGCCCACCGTGTAGGTGATCGTGGCGGGACCGTTGTAATTGGCCGGCGGCAGGAATCGGAACAGCTTGCCGCTGATCCGCGACACCTTGCCGGTGCTCGAGTTGACATCGCTATAGATCAGGCTCGCCGCCTCGGCGTCGAACGCCGGTAGGACCAGATCCAGCGGCACGTCCTCCGTGTAGTTGACCGTCTGCCGGCGCGCGAGGTTGGGATCGGTATCGTTCCAGGCGACGGTGCCGAGCAGGGTTCCGTTCTGGGTGCCGTCGCCGGCCGCCGCGTCCAACAGGGTGGTTCCGGAACCTTCGTCGAACAGGTAGTTCAGGACCAATCCGGCCGTCTTGGATCCCACGCCGTCGCGCCCAGCCGATATTTCGGCCGCGCTGCGGGCCACGTTCCAGATCCGCAGGTCCCCGATGCGGCCCTGGAACCGGTAGGAATTCGAGTTCTCCGGGATCGCCCCGACGATCAGCGGCGTCGCGCCGTCCTTCGGATTGCGACCGGACAGGGCATAGCCATCCAGAATGCCGTTCACATAGACCCGCAACAGGGTCCCGTCCCACTGGCCCGCCACGTGGGTCCATTCGTTGACAGGAATCGTCGTCTGCCCGCCGACGCTCGAAAACTTGTACGCGGGATCCAGGGTCAGGAAACTGATCTTGCCCTGGGGATCCAACCGCAGGGCGTAACCTCCGTTGTCGCCGTCGTATTTGCCGACGATGCCCTGATAGGTGCCGATGGTCCGCGGTTGGATCCACGCTTCCACCGTGATCGGGCCGGTGATGCTGATGGGCGGGCTGTCGAGGGTCTGCGCATACTGCGAGGTCCCGTCGAAGGCAAGGGACTTGGCCGGTCCATCGAGCGGCACCCAGGCCGGGTTGCCCACCAAGATGGCGTCCTGGGCCCCGTCGCCGGTGGCCGCATCGTGGGCGATGCCTCCCGAGTTCTCGTTCAGATGGTAGGCCGCGAGGAGGCCGGCCGTTTCGTCCGGCAGGGAAGCATGACGGCCATCCGTCAACTGTCGGGCGGTCCGGGCCACGTTCCAAATCCGCACCTCGCCGAAACGGACGTTGGCCAGGGCGTCGCCGTCCCAATTGCTGCGGCCGATATAGGTCTTCTTCCGCACCACGTTGTCGGGCGCGTGGATCGGCCCCGACGCGGTCTCGACACCGTCGATGAAGATATGTCCGATGCCATCGCCGTCGCGGGTGAATGCCACGTGGGTCCAGACGCCGGTGGGGATCTGTTGCGTGGACTGGATGGATTGCGACGAGCCGCCCCGGTACACGTGCAGGGCGGGCAATCCCGTGCTCCCCGCGGTCAGGCCACCCAGGACATTGTCGCTCGCGGGGCCGTTGCCGAAATCAAAGAAACGGGCCCAATTCGCGTAGTTCCGCAGGAGCACCCATCCCTCGACGGTGAACGTGTCCCCGAACCAGACACCGTTCGGCACGTCCAGATATTGGGAATTCCCGTCCAAGGCGACGGAGCTTCCCGGGCCGACCACGGGCGGATTGTTGAAGGCATTGACCTGGAGTTTCAGCGACCCGGTGGCCGCATCGGTTCCGTCCCCGACGGTATAGGTAATGGCATCGGCACCGAACGGAAGCGAGGCTCCGGGCGGCGGCGTGTAGAGGAAATCGCCGCCGTCGACCTGCACGAGCCGGCCCGCCGTGGCGCTGACCGCGCTGTAGACCGGCGAGGCCTGCTCCACGTCGAAACCCGGGAGATGGATCAGCTTGGGGGAATCCTCGGCAACCTGGATCCCCAGCTTCGAGGCCAGCAAGGCCTCGGTGTTGTCCCAGTAGAGCGGCCCCGTGGTCACGAGGCCGGCCTGGGAACCTTCCTGCGCCGGATTGACGGCGAAGGCAGCCCAGTCGCGGACGTCGGAGCCGGCACTGGCCTCGAAACGGTAATTCAGGACCAGACCCGCCGTTGCCGGCGGCACCGGTGCGCCGAGGTTCTCCGCGATCTGCGAGGCCGTGCGGGCGACGTTCCAGATCCGGAAGTCCGCCAGACGACCCACCGGGTTCAGCACCAGGTCGCGCGCCCCGCGGACGAACGGGCTCATCCCGCTCTTTCCCGCCTCCTGCACGCCGTTCCTATAGATCCGCATGTAATTGCCGCTCTGGCTGGCGACGAAGGCGAAATGGTTCCATTGGCCCACGGGCGATTCCGGCGGGGTGTACGACAACCGTCCCGGGCCGGAGAGGATGTTGCCCCAGTCCCAGAAGATTTCGCCGGTGATCCAGGGGAGATGGGCATTGGCGCGGTTGCCGGCAATGTCCGGCAGCATCATGAACGTGCTTTGGGACACCTGGGCCGTGGTCAATTGCCAGAACTCGATCGTCACCTCGTTGGTCGGCGCGACCAGGCCGAAGTTCTTCACGAGGATGGTCTGGTTCGCCGGCCGACTGGTATCGGCGCGGGCGACGGGCAGGTCGTTCGCCGAAGTGACGTTCACCACGAAGGTGTCGGAAGCCGTCTTGCCGTCGCCGTCGGTCACCGTGAACGTGAGAGTGGCCGCGCCGTTGGCGTTGGGAACCGGCACGATGGCCGCCGAACGCGAACCGCCGCCGAGCGCGGCGATGGTCACGTTGCCCGGCGGGACGAGGCCGGGGTTCGAGGACGCCACCGCGACGCCCAGACTCGCGGGGGCGGTCTGGTAGTCCGACACCGAGAAGGGCACCGTGATCGCCGTGTCCTCGGGCGTCGTCTGGTCCGCGATGTTGCTGATCTGCGGCGGCGAATCCTTGAGCGCGAAATTCGACGCGGCATTGGCCGAGACCGGTGCGAAGGTGGCGGCCGGCAGGCTGGGAGTCACCGTGAAGGGAGGTTTCAGGGAAGCCACCGTGAAGCTATACTTGCCGTCCGCCCCAGTGACGGTCGACAGGGTGTCGGAGGGTATGGTCCAAAATTCGGCCCCCCACGTGCCGACGGCGGAATACGTGGCGGTCGTCCCGGACGTCATCAGCTGCGAGCCGAATGATCCAAGGCCTATGACGAAGCCGTCGTAGGCCCAGAAGACATTGATGCCGGCACCACCGTTCTGCTCGAAAAACCTGACCTCCACGGAATGGTTGCCCGAGCTCACGTCGATGCTTCCCGAGGCCGTGGCCATCCCGTGCAACCCGTCGTTGTTGACCACCAGGTTGCCGTCGACATAGAGCGCGCTGCCGTCGTCCGATTCCGTCCAGAAGGTATAATGTCCTCCCGCTCCGGAGCCGAACAGCGTCGTGAACCGGGCTCCCACGAGATCCGCCGGTCCCCCGGGCCAGACGCTCGAGAACGAATTCCCGGTGGTGGTCGGGAAATTCACCTTGGTCAATCCCGTCTTGGTGAATGCCGCGGGCGCGTCGGTCGGGATCTGGCCCACGCCGGCGATCGTGCCCCGGGTGAGTCGCACCGTCGCCCCGGCCACCGGCCCCTGGGTGGCCGTGATGGTCCCCGAGACGGTCGCGGCCGACAGGGTCGGCGGTCCGGCCAAGGCGATCAGGGCCGACAGAAAGACGACCGGCCAACGGCACGGGCCACACGCTGCAAGGTTCGCGCTCATGGAAAATCGATGGAAAGGATTCATCGGGGTCGGTCTAGGGTTGGGGATTGAGTTCCGCGGTGGTGGTCACCCGTTTCAGCCGGAACGTGCCGCCGACCACGATGTTGGTCCGGTGCAGGCCGTTGATGGTTTCCAGATATAATCCGTCGACCAACCGTTCGCCGTACCCCGGCGGCGGGTTGGCGGGAGGGGCGACGAACTGGAGTTGGATGATCCGTTTGATGTCATGGCCCTTGCCGTGGTCGGGGTGGTATTTGTGCCGGAAGGGATTCCTCGCGAAGGTCGCCGACATGGTGTTCGTCCCGCGCACCGTCCCGCCGATCGCGAAATTTCCCGCGAGCGGGAGTTCGTTGTCCGCGAAATCGAAGGCGGCCGTGCTCAACCGGCGCCCGACCGGCACCCCGTCCCGGGCGGTGACCCCGGCGAATTGCCCGATCTTGGAGTCGTCGGTCACCAGCACCTCCTGCCCCGGTTGGTCGACCACCGCCACCCCGTCGACGTCGTTCGTCGTCGTCCCCGGCTTCCACATTTGGATCACTTCCTTGAGCAACCGCGTCTGGCCCGCCGCGTCCACGTGGAGCAACAACCGCAGGTGGAATTCGCTGCCGGTCGGCGTCGGGGTCATGGAAACACTCGTGCGGCTCAGTCCGTTGGGAATGCGGTTGGTCGTGACGATCCGGGAAACGACGTTGGTCTCCAGCTGGATCGTGAAGCCCAGGGCCACGTTGGTGGTCAATGGGCCCGAATGCGCCTCGCTGATCGCCTGGATCGAGGCCGTGCCCACCCAAAGCCCTGCGTGCGTCGCCGCCTCGGTCACCGCCGCCGGCGCAGCCCCCGCCAATCCCGCCCGCCGCGCCGCCACGGCGCTCCGGGCCGCCGGCACCCCCACCCGCGCCGCCGCCACCGGCACCAGCAACCGGCTGCCCTTGGAATCCGTGATCTCCAGGACCGTCTCGTAGGCGTCGGCGATCATCGCCTCGCGACGCACCGCGATCCGCTCCACCGCGCTCGCTCCCGTCCCCAACGCCCGGATCCACGGCAGCGTCCACGCCGGCCACGTCAGGGTCCCGTCGCCTTGGGTCACCGCCACGGACAGCGGGTTTTGGGCCGGGGCCGAAAGGTCGCGGACCGTCACGTTGGCCCCGGCGGCCAGGTTCCGCAGGCCCAGGCCGAGTTCGGTCACCGCGGTGCGGAAATCCATGCCGTCGCCGAAATCCAGAGTCACCCGCAACGGCGCGACGTAATCCGAGGCGCCCCGGCTATAGATCCAATAGGCGCTCCCCAGCGCGTGCCAGATCGGTCGGCGCCACCCGTTGCCACGCCCCGGCCGGGCTCAGGCGGTAGATGGCCTCGAGTCCCGTCCCGGCGGCATAGTGCGCCGGGGAAGGCTGGAAAAAGGCCGCGAACGTGGGTGGCAGCGAGGGGTCGACCGGCAGCCCGCGGAAATTCAGGGCATCGGGTTGCCAAACCACCGACCGCAACGACGGCCGGCCGGAGACCGGGAGCTGGGCCTGCGCCGCCCCCTTCAGCTTCACGAGATAGGCCCGGTTGGCCTCGATGCGAAAGAGGTCGTTCTGGAACGCCTCGGGCCGGCTGCTCGGCACCCATGAACGCCATCCCGCCTTCGCCAGGGCCGGCTCGCTCACTTCCTGGATGAAGTCCGGGCTCTCGGCCCCGTTGTCATGCGCCCAGACGCTGTCCACGTCGGCCCCGTTGAACACCACGTCCAGACTGGGATCGGTGGGGAGCACCGTGAAGTGGACCGCGTTCCAGCCGGGATTCAGCACGATCGTCTGGGCAATCGTCCCGGCCGCCCGGAGCGTCGGCATCATCAGGACGAGCACCAACGCAAGGAACGCGCTGCCGGGAATCCGTGTCGGCAACCGCACGGGGTGGGGGATGGGCATAATCAAGGCTTGGTTGACCGTGGACGTTGGTGGAAAAGGAAGACGCGGGTCATGGGAGCGGGGGCGGGGCTGCATTTCCCGTCGGATCCGCAGGGATTGCATCGAAAACAAGCCGGTTGGTCCGGATATCGAGCCCGGCCCGCATCCGTTCCCGGAATGCGGCGGCGCGTTGCTCCCTCTTTTCGAGGGCCAATTGGTGCCGGATGACGTCGCGGACCTCCGCCAGCGGGCGGGTTGCCGCAGGGCGCGTGGCCATGAGCCGCACGACATGGTAGCCGCGGGGCGTCTCGATCACCCGTGCCGCGGCTCCGGGCGGGTCCATCGCGAACAATGCCTCGACGACGGCGGGCTCCAGGGCCTCCCTCGCCAGACCCGCGGGTATCCATCCGGTATCGCCGCCTTGGTAACGGGTGGTCTGGTCCTCGGAATTCTCCCGCGCCAGACGTCCGATCGTCGCGGCATCGGCGGTTGCCAACTGCGTCCGCAGTGTCTCCGCCAGACTTGCCACCGCCGCGCGCTGTTCGGCGCCCATCCTGGGGCTGCACTTCAGGAACAACACGGTCCCACGCACCGCCGGCGGGGTCCTATACCGCGCCGCATCCGCCGCGTGGCGCGCGCGGATCTCGTCCTCCGCAACCGCCGGAAACTCGACCGATCCCAATTCCCGTTCCTCGAAACGGGCCACCAGCACCCGCTCGATGGCGTTCACGATCTCCGGATCGCGGTCGAATCCCGATGCCCGCGCCTTGGCCAGCGTCGCCTCGAACCGAATCAACTCGTCGAGCACGGCCTCTTTTCGGGCCCCGGGCCCCCGGCGCGCCATTTCCTTTTCCAAGGCGTTCTTGGTCACGGCACGGCCGGCGACCATGGCGACGACCTGGGTACCCATCGGTTCTCCGCCGGTCGGGGGCGACTGCCGGCACGCCACGCCCGTCCACATCAAGGCGATGGAGAGGAGCAAGATATGGCGTGGGAAGTGCAAGGAAGGGGCGTTGGATTTAGTCCAATTTGCCTTCGATTCTATTACTGACCGCCCACGCGTGGTGCAAGCCGATTCACGGCCGGAGCGCTTTGGGTGCGCCGTCACCAAGGTGTCGATGACCGTGGCACCCTTCGGACCTTGCCTCCGATCTTGGCCCGGATGAACAGCGGATTGGGCGCGGAGGGTGCCGTCTCCGCAGCATCCCGTGGTGGGTCGGGCGATCACAACCTTCCCGTGCACCCGCCGGGTGGAACTCGGATTCAAAGCCGTCGCCGCCACCCCGGGTCGTCGAGTTCGCCCTGCCCGGGAAGGAGCCCTTGTCCACGGTCGTGGATCACGTCCTCGAATCCGCCGGGCTGCCGCAGATCCGTGGCGAAGACCGGGACCGGATCCTCGCCTCGGTCCCTGGGTTGTTGACCACCATCGAAGCCGAGAGCGCCTTCGCCTTGTCGGTCGTGGAAACCCGGGGACTGGATCCGGCCGTGATTGCCCGTGAGAAGTCGCGGGCCGTCAAAAAGAGCGGCCTCCCCGAACCCGTCCTTGCATGATGCCATCCACCCGGGCCGTCCGCCACAGCCACCCCGGGCAACATTCCCCGCGACAAATCACGGCAGCTGCAGCCGGAAGTATCCCGTGGTGGTTCCCAAGGGAACCGACAGGCTGGTGCGCTGGTCTTTCGTCACCGGCGTCCCCGGAACGGGATTCCATACCTTCGCGTCAAGGGTGTCGGCACCCTCCACGATGACGCCGTTGAGTGCCGACGGCCACGTCAGCACCAGCGACGGCGTTGCCCCCGTGGTGTCGATGCTGGATCCGACCTGAACGGGCAGGATATTGACCGCGGCATCCTGCCAGACGGCCGGCAGGGGGGTGGCGAGTGGGTCCGCAACCTCGCGGAAAACGGGAAGGTCCGCGAACCGCAGATTGGTCGCGCCCTTTGCCGCGGAGGTGGCCGCGAACCGGAGCCGGGCGATCTCCAGGGAACCGCCCGGGAACTTGGCGTTCGTGCCGAGCGCCAACGCCACACCCAGACTGCCTTGATCCGAGTTCTTGGAATTCACGTTGAAGGTGGCTTTGCCCGAGGATGACCCGCTGGTAACCCCCACAAACCGCAGTACGGCCGGGTCGAAACGGACGCTGAACGCCACGCCGTTCTCGTCCCCGGAGGCTGCCAACATCACCGGTACATCATTGGTCTGCCCCGGAAGAAGTTCGAGGGCCGACATGCTGACCACGCGGGTGGGAACCGACGCCAACCGCGCGGCTGCACGACTGGAGGGAGGGATGCTCACGGGATCGGTGGGCCCGCCGGCGACCTCGAGCAGATCCAATCCGGCAGCGAAGCGCCCGGCCTGGATCCAGTCGCTGAGGGTGAGGTATCCATTGCCGAAAGTCGCCAAGGGCGCGCAATCGGCGCGCTGGAAAAGGGATCCGGCGGGAAGATCATCGAGACCGGCCACGAATCGGCCGACCTGGACCCAATCGGAAATGCCGACGGCCTTGTCGCCACCCGGAAGCGGCGAGACATCGCCCTCGAGCTCATCGACGCCGAGCACCACACTGCCACCCAACCAAACCGCGCCCAGCGCCTTGGCGGAAACGTCGGCGACTTGGCGCACGGTGGGCGTGTCGCCGAATTGAAACGTCGCGAGACTGGGAGCCAGGATCAAATGCTTGCCGAAGCTCAACTGGAGCACCCGGTTGGCGCCCTCGGCAAACACCGCACCTGCCGGAAGAGCCACGCCAAATCCAAGCAGCCCGCTCGCCGCTTTCGAATCATTGACGAGCAACTGGGCGCCGGTCGCGTCCCCGTCCAACGTGGCGCCGATAAACCCAAGCCGGCCGGCATCGAAACGGAGACTGAAACCGAGTGCATTCTCGAGACCGCTTCCGGACAAACCGATTGCAACGGAAATCACCCGCGGGGATTGGCTCACTTTGGCTACTGCGCTCACGGTCGTGGGAGCCGGGGTTACGGTAAGCAAACCGTCCGGGCTTGCGACACAGCCGGCGCCATTGCACACCACAACCGAATATCTTCCCTGGGCCGACATCCGGGCCGCGGGCACTATCAGGTTCGAGTTGGTCGCATCGGGAATATTCTTACCGTTGAACCTCCATTGGTAGGAAAGTGGCAACGTGCCGTTGGCCACGACCTCGAAAGTCGCGTCCTTCCCGGCCACGACAATGGCATTCTGGGGCGGGACCGTCACAAATGCCGGGATGGGCCCCAAGAATTTCCCGGCGTGCCCGGATTGCGCCACCGCGTCGATTTCGGAGCCCTGTAGGGCACGGTTATAGAGACTGAACTCATCCACGAAACCGTTGAATCGGTCCTCCGGATGAATGGCAATATATTCGTCGGTCCGGGATGCGATCCGAATGGCCCCGTCCGTCACCACGATCGAACCCGCCAAGCCAGCGATCCGCCGGGCCTGCGCGCCGTTCACGTAAACGACGAACAGGTCGGGCTGCACCACGAGCGCCACGTGCGACCAAGTGTTGAGCGGTATCGAAACCAATCCATCCACCCACCCATTGGCGTCCTTAGGCAACCCCTCATAGCCTCCGAGGCGGGCGCAAAGATTGCCGACGGGAATCTCCCCCGGGTCGGGAACGGGTCCCGGCGCGGCATTGGCAGGCCCACGAATGCCCAAGGCGAATTGTGTTATACCGCCGCTTTCCTTGCTGGCGATCACGTCCACCGTTCCATCCAGGGATTCCAGGAACACCCATGCCTCGAGCGTGAACGACGTCGGGTTGAGTTCGGGTGCGTCGGCAATGGTCACCTGATTCGCGCCATTGAAATGAAACGCACGGCCAACCTCGCCCTGGCCATAGGACGGATTGTCAAAGGTACCAGCCCGCCCGCGCACGGAATCGACGCTGTTTTCCTCGCCACGAAACCATGCCACCAGACCGGCAGGGGCCGATGCCGAACCCGCCGGCGCCTGGACGACCTCCGTCCAGAGCGAGACCTTGTCGAACAATGTCCGTCCGGGGCCGGAGTCCAGACCCGAGAGCCGGATTTCAATCGGTGCATTGAGCCATGGAGAACCGGGTGGCAATACCGCCGAGACCCTTGCCGTACCGAAGCCACCCGATGGGATGTGCGTCGAATTGACGTCCACGGCGACCGCTTGGCCATTGGCGTAAAGGCCCACCGAGTAACCCGGGGACCCCATTCCGGTGACACCGCCCACGTTGACACTGAGCGTATAATTGAGATTGGCTTGGAACGTGGCATCCAATGTCTGGTGGATGACGCCGGCACCATCGATCCAGGCGCAATTCGATCCGTCCGGGAGCCCGGATGGAAACAAGCTCGATCCACCATAGGCGATCGTGCCGCCGATCGGCCCCCCACTCCAACCCGGAATCGCGTCGGCCACGGTGAACCCCGTGGGCCCCGGGCTGGATCCCGGAAACTGCGAGAAGTGGTCGGGAATCAAATGGCCCGCGGGATCGAAATGGGCCGAATCGGAGCCGGCCAATTGTTCGAAACTCGGATTTGCTATCGAGACCTTTGCCGCAAGCGTCTGGGTCGCGTTGGCCAACGCCTTCACATCCGCGTCGGTCAGCACGCCGCGATAGATCCGAATCTCGTCAAGATCGCCGCTGTAGAACTGGATGACCCCTCCGGCGGTCGGGGCATTGATGGCTCCAAACACCAGCGGGTCGTTGCCATCCGTGGCGAGGGCGTCGGGCGTGGAAATGGCCGCGGTGGGCACACCGTTGACATAGAGGTGGCGCATTCCCCCGCCGGCGGTGATCGCCACGTGGATCCAATCGTGGCCCGGGGTGTAGCCAGTGTTCCAGTTCCGATCGAGAGTTCCCGTGTTGTGGGTCGCCGAAAGAACCCCGTTGTTGAGGTGCACGGAGTATCCACCGGAGAAATCCACCCCATCATCCATGGCCATGATGCGTTGGTATTGCTGTCCCGTGGAGCCGGCAGCCCGCATCCAGAACGCGATGCTGTACGGCTTGCCGGCCAAGTCCAAAGGACTGCCGGCGCCGCCCACCTCAACCCGGCTCTTGATTCCATCAAAGCGAAGGGCGCGGGCCCCGGATCTGCCTTGGATCCGGGTAGCGCCGACGATGGTTCCATTGTGCTGGCCGGCCGAGTCCACGGCGACATCCCCGGATTCCTCCTCGAAATCCCATCGGCCGAGCAACGTTGCGGGAACACTCACGGTCAGGGTCGCCGCCATGCTGGTGACCTGTTGGTTGCCGTAGATGGCGACGACCGTGAACTCTGCCCCGCTGTCGCCCGCACTTGCCGCAGGAATCGTGTAGCTGGACTGGGTGGCACCGGAAACGGGGGCACCATTCCGCAACCACTGATAGCCAATCACCGCCTGCGGCAATCCCGTGACCACCGCGGAAGCGGTGAAAGTGGCCGGCTGGCCTTCGGACACGACGACGGGACCCGGTGGGGCGACAAATGTCAGGACCGGCATTTCCAGTAGGACTGCCACATCCAAGGCGGACAGGGCATTGTCGTAAATCCGCACGTCGTCCAAATCGCCCTTGTAGAACTGTATGAAACCTCCGAACGCAGGCGCGTATATCGCACCGAACATCAATGGGTCATTGCCATCCGCCTTGAGGAGCCGGTGTAAGAAGCTTTCTGTAATTTGCTTTCCGGCTGCTCCCACCCAACCCCTGCGGGGGAGGTGGAGCGATGGCGAGCGTAGCGAGCCGAGCGCAACCGAC
>WBXI01000066.1 GCA_008933025.1 Verrucomicrobiota bacterium | reverse complement strand
GAGATCGACCTCGCCACCACCAAGAACGTGAAGTGGGTGGTCAAACTCGGCTCGCAGTCCTACGGCAATCCGGTGGTCGCCGGCGGCAAGGTTTTCACCGGCACCAACAACGAGTCGCCGCGCGACAAGCGCCATGCGGGCGACCGTTCGATCCTGATGGCATTCGACGAGAAGTCGGGGGCGTACCTGTGGCAGTTGGTGGTGCCGAAACTGAAGTCGGGCAAGGTCAACGACTGGGAAAACCTCGGCCTGCTGGCCTCGCCGCTGGTCGTCGGCAACCGGTTGTTCGTGGTGACCTCGCGCTGCGAGGTGCTGTGCCTCGACACCGAGGGACTCAAGGACGGCAACGACGGCGATTTCAAGGACGAGGCCAAGTACTTCGCCAAAGACACCCCGAAGGAAGGCAATCCCCCGGAGGCCGGCCCGAACGACGCGGACATCATCTGGAAGTACGACATGATGGACGAGTTGGGCGTGTTCCCGCACAACGCCTCCAACTGTTCGGTGCTGATGGTCGACGGCCTGTTGTACGTCTGCACCTCCAACGGCCAGGACTGGACGCACGTCAACATCCCGTCCCCGAATTCCCCGAGCTTCATCGTGCTCGACACCAAGACGGGCAAGTTGGTCGCGGAAGACAACGCCGGCATCGGGCCCCGGATCTTCCACGGCCAATGGACGTCGCCTTCCGCCGGCAAGGTCAACGGGCAGTGGCAGGTGTTCTTCGGCGGCGGCGACGGCGTGTGCTACGCGTTCGACGCGAAGCCGCAGAAGGGCGACGGATCCCCGATCGTTCCGGTGTTGCCGGGCTCGGAATTCAAGCGCGAGGAGGAGAAGGACATCACCTACCTGAAAAAGGTTTGGTGGCTGGACGCGAATCCGCCCGAGTACAAGGCCAAGGACGGCAAGCCGTACAAATATCCGGCCGCGGAAGGCCCGAGCGAGATCAACGCCACGCCGGTGTTCTACAAGGGCCGCGTTTACGTCGCCACCGGCCAGGACCCCGAGCACGGCGAGGGCGTCGGCCACTTGCTCTGCATCGATCCCACCAAGAAGGGCGACGTCACCAAGACCGCCACGATCTGGGACTACAAGGGCATCAAACGCTCGATTTCGTCGGTGTCGATCGATCCGGCGACCGGGTTGCTGTTCGTCGCGGATTTTTCCGGGTTCGTGCATTGCCTCGATGCCGACACGGGCAAGCTGCACTGGGTGTACGACATGAAGGCCCACATGTGGGGCTCGACGCTGGTGGCGGACGGCAAGGTGTACGTGGGCGACGAGGACGGCGACTTCGTGGTGTTGGCGGCGGAAAAGACGCTGAAGGTCTTGAGCGAGACGAATCTCGGCGCGCCGGTCTACAGCACGCCGGTCGTGGCCAACGGCACGATGTACGTCGGCAGCCAGACGCACCTGTTCGCCATCGGGGCGAACGCCGTGCCGGTGGGATCCGACAAGCCGTCGGGCGAGGGCGTGCAGATCAAGAAGTGACGGGGCAAATCGGCTCGCCCCGCAGCCGCCCTCGTCCACCGGCGGTTTCGGGGCGGTGCTTTGTCCGCGACGGGTGGCCGCGCCCGTGGCGAGCGGGCGCTCCGCGCTGCCGCTTGCCGCAGGAAGGCGCCGGCCGTAGCGTCCCGCCGTCTTGAGCGCCGAGTCTTCATCCTTGCCCGCCATGCATCCCGCCCCCGCGGGATTCGCGGGCACGATCGACGGCCTGGCGCGGCGTCTGGTCGGCGGGGAGCGGTCGTCCGGCCGCACGATGGAAAGGTTCGGGGACGCCGTCACCACGGCGGGCGTCGAGGGATGGCTCGCGCGGTATCGCGACGAGACCCTCGCGCGGGACGAGTGGCCGGTGGTGGCCGAGGCCTGGCGCTTGGCGGCATCGGGCCAAAGCGATCGGTTGATCGAACTGGACCGGGCATGGGGAGCCCATGCGGGTCCGGGCGAGGCGAGCCTGCGCGTGGGGCAGCGGCAATTGTCGCGGCTCCGGCCACTGCGCGACGCGCGGGTGGTCCAGCGCTATCTCGACGCCGTTCAACGCGGCGGCGCCCGCGGATGGCATCCGGTGGTGTTCGGGGTTTGGTTGGCGGTGTTCGGTGTTCCGTTGCGGCAGGGGTTGGTGCAATACGCGGAACAGACGCTCGGCGCCTTGCTCGAGTCGGTGCCCGCGTCGTCGTCCTTCCCGGAAGCCGCGCGGGAGCGGGTCCGGGCCTGCATCGCCGGGGCGATCCCGACGCGGCTCGCCGAGTTCCTGCCGGCGTCGCGGGCCCCGCTGTTGGCATTGCGGTGAAGACCGATTCGACGGCATGACACCCCTGCTCATCCTGGCCGTGGCCGCCGCCTACTTCGCCGCGCTGTTCGGCGTGGCGTGGTGGACCTCCCGCCGGGCCGACGAGGCGTCGTACTTCCTGGGCAACCGCAAGTCCCGGTGGTGGGTGGTGGCGTTCGGGTTGATCGGCGACTCGCTGTCCGGGGTGACCTACATCTCGGTGCCGGGGAAAGTCGCGGTGGCGCGGTTCGGGTACTTCCAAATGGTGCTCGGGTACGTGCTCGGCTACGTGCTGATCGCGGAAGTGTTGGTGCCGCTGTACTACCGCCTGAACCTGACCTCGATCTACGGATTCCTCGGCAGCCGGTTCGGACCGGCGGCGCAGCGGACGGGGGCGGGATTTTTCCTGCTGTCGCGGATCCTGGGTGCGGCCGCCCGGTTGTTCCTGGCGGCCCGGGTCTTCCAGGAATTCGTTTTCGGACCCCTGGGCGTGCCGTTCGCGGTCACGGTCGCGGGCATCATCGCGTTGATCCTCGGGTACACCTTCCGGGGCGGGATCAAGACGTTGGTGTGGACCGACAGCCTGCAGAGCGGGTTCCTGCTCGGCGGGGTGATCCTGAGCCTGCTGATCATCGGGCACGATCTGGGGCTGGGTGTCGGCGGGTTGGTGGCGCGGGTGTGGGAGTCCGACCTGTCGCGGGTCTTCGACTGGGATTGGCGGTCGAAATCGTATTTCTGGAAACAGTTCCTGAGCGGTGCGGCGATCACGGTGGTGATGACCGGGCTCGACCAGAACAACATGCAGAAGAGCCTGTCGTGCCCGACGCCGCGGGACGCGCGGAAGAACCTGTATGCGTTCGCGCTGGTGCAATTGCCGGTGAACCTGTTTTTCCTGTCGGTGGGCGTGTTGTTGTTCGAGTACGTGCGGGTGCACGGGTTGTCGGTGCCGGCGAATACCGACCAACTGTTCCCGTTGCTGGCCCTGCAGCATCTCGGCACCTGGGCGGCCGTGGTGTTCGTGGTGGGGCTGACGGCGGCGACGTTCAACAGCGCGGACTCGGTGCTGACCACGCTGACGACGTCGTTTTGCTTCGATTTCCTCCGGCTCGAGACCCGCGAGGACCTGTCGCCGGCGGAGAAGACGCGGCGGCGGCGCTGGGTGCACGTGGGATTCGCGGTGGTGCTGCTGTGGGTGATCCTCGCGTTCCACGCGGCGCAGGACAACGCGGCGGTCATCGATCTGGTGCTGGCATTGGCGAGTTACACCTACGGGCCGTTGCTGGGCCTTTTCGTGCTGGGATTGGCGACGCGGGTGAAGGTGGACGGCCCCTGGGTACCGGTGGTGGCGTGCCTGGCGCCGGCGGCCAGTTGGCTGGTGGCGCGCCGGGCCAAGGAATGGTTCAACGGCTACCAGATGGGGACGGAACTGCTGCTGCTGAACGCGGCATTGACGGTGGCGGGGTTGGTGCTGCTGGCGCGGACGCGCCGGCAGACGGCCCCGCGGCCACGGGACTTGGAATGCGACCGACCGTAGCCCGGGTACCCGGCCCGGCGGTTCGCGACGGGTTGCCGGACGGCCGGTCCATCCCCGGTGTTGGCGTCGGGCACCGCGACTGCTATGGGTAAAGGACCAACGGGCGGCGGACGACCAATGGCCGCCGGTTGGGCATCGGACCGGGAGAAAATCTGCGTCATGAGAACACGGAATTTAAAGGCGGTGGCCCAGGCGGCGGCCGGATTCGTGGGCGCCACGTTGATGGGTGGCTGGCTGTTGGCGGAAGCCCCGCCGGCCAAGGCGCCCCGGGGCGAACCGATCAAGCCGGCCGGAATCCGCGGGGAGCCGATCAAGCCCATTGGCAGCGTGCCCGCGCCGGCCGGGGTCGCCGCGTCGACGGAAGCCGCGGTCGTCGGCAAGAAGGACGTCACCCCCATCGGTTTCGACAAGCTCGCGGGGTTCGCCTATCTGGCGCCCGAGTACACCGGGACCAATCCGCCGCCGTTGCCGGACACGAACCAGATTCCGGCGGCGGTGCGGGCATTCGACGGGCGGAAGGTGGCGTTGAAGGGGTTCATGCTGCCGCTGAAAGTCCAGGAAGGGAAAGTGACGGAACTCATCCTGTTGCGGGACCAGTCGATGTGCTGCTTCGGCGGGGTGCCGAAGCTGAACGAGTTCGTGACCGTGAAGATGACGGGCGGCGGCACGAAGGCGGTGATGGACCAGGCGGTGACGCTGGTGGGGAAGCTCAAGGTCGGCGAATTCACCGAGAACGGCTATCTGCTGGGCATCTACCAGATGGACGGCGAGCGCGTCGAGGGCCCCGGGCTCTGAACTCCCCCCGGCACCGGCATGGGCCGGGTCGACAACGGGGCGGGTGCCCTGGAATTCCAACGTGTTTCGCCGCCGAAAGCTCCTGATACTCGTGCTCGTCGCCGTGGGCGCCGCGTGGTTCGGCTGGGAACGATTCGCCCGGGAACGCCGCTACGACGGGTTGATCCGCGCGGTGGCGATCCGGAACGGCTTGCCGCCGGAGCTTGTGAAAGCCGTGGTGTGGCGCGAGTCGCGTTTCGACGCGGAGGCGCGCGGAAGCCACGGTGAATTCGGGTTGATGCAGGTGACGGAGACGGCGGCGCAGGAATGGGCGGACGCGCGCGGCGACCGAACCTTCCGGCACGAACACACGCTGGACCCGGCGACCAACCTCCATGCGGGGTGTTTTTATCTGGCGCGGCTGAGCCGCCGGTATCCCGGGACCGACCGGCCGTTTGCCTTCGCGTTGGCCGACTACAACGCGGGGAGGGGGAACGTGCTGCGCTGGGCGAAGGGTGCCGCGGCGACGAATTCGGCCGCCTTCCTCGATGCCATGACCTTCCCGCGCACCCGGGAATACGTGGAGGCCATCCTGATCCGGCAACGCGGCTATGCGGCCGGGTTCCGCTGAACGAACGCACCGGCCGATGGAATACTTGTTGCAACCGGTGGGTTTGGCGTGGCTCGCGACCAGTTGTTTTTCGCTGCGGTGCCTCTGGCGCCGTCGGTGGTCCGAGGCGGGATGGGCCGCATGCCTGGCGTTGTTCGTCTGGGGCATCGGCGCCACGCCGCTGGGGGCGTGGCTGTTGGCCGGACTCGAGCGACCCTATGTCGCGCCGACCCGCGCGGTGGTCCGTGCCGATGCGGTGGTGATGCTGGGCGGCACGCATTGCGCGACCGGCAGCGGATGGCTGCCGTTCGATCTGGGGGAATCCGGGGACCGGGTGTTGGTGGCGCTCGAGATGGTGCGGTTGGGCAAGGCGACGAACCTGTTGTTGGGGGGATCATACTACGAGCGCGGCGCGTTGCGGCGGCCGGACTCGGAACTTCTGGTGGCATGGATGCAGGCGTGGCGATTGCCCACCGGGCGGCTGCATCTCCTCGGCGTCTGCGCGAACACGCACGACGAGGCCGAGCGAACCGCCCAGTTGGCCCGCCAAAGCGGCTGGCGCCGGGTGATCATCGTGAGCACGGCGGCCCATCTGCGCCGTGCCGAGGCGACCTTCCGGAAGGCCGGGTTGGATGTGGAACCCGTCGGCTGCGACTTCCATGGGGTCGATCGCATGTCGTCGAAACACCACTGGGGGTTGGTGCCGCGGTTGGACGGATTTATCCAGTGCAACGCATGGATCCACGAGGCGCTGGGTTGGTGGTATTACCGGCTCAAAGGTTGGGCGTGAGGCCCGGCGGGTGCCGCTGGCCGCGGTTGTCGACCGCGACGACGCGACGTCGGCAGGTCCCGTAGGCCCGGAATCCCTTGGCCCAGCCCGGCGGATGGGGCCAACCGGCCCCTGGGTTCGGGCCTTGGAATCGGCCGACGCGTCCCGGCGTGCCAATCCCGGAAACCGGCCCGGGCCCAGGGCAGCGTCTAGGGACCCCCGAACCCGGCCCGGGCGGCACTCCGCATTTGACACCGGGTGGCACCGTTCCGCCTACTGCCGCCGATGAGCTTGCTGGAAAACCAAGTGGCGGTGGTGACGGGTGCGGGTCGTGGCATCGGGCGGGCGATCGCCCTGCGGCTCGCAGCCGAGGGCGCGGACATCGCCTGCGTGTCGCGCACGGTCGAGAACTCCGAGAAGGTGGCGGCCGAGGTCCGGGCGCTGGGACGCCGGGCCTGGGCGCTGGCGGTGGATGTCGCCGATCCGGCGCAGGTCGCGGCCGCGGCGGAGACCGTCCTGAAGGAAGCGGGGCGCACCGACATCCTGGTGAACAACGCGGGGGTGACCCGCGACGGCCTGTTGATGCGGATGTCGGACGCCGACTGGGACGTGGTGCTGGATACCAACCTGCGGGGGGCATTCCTTTTCACGAAGGCGTTCTCGCGTTCGTTCCTCAAACAACGGTCGGGACGCATCGTCAACATCGCGTCGGTGATCGGACTCATCGGCAACGCCGGGCAGGCGAACTACGCGGCGAGCAAGGCCGGGTTGATCGGTTTCACGAAATCCGTGGCGAAGGAATTCGGTTCGCGCGGGGTGACGTGCAACGCCGTCGCGCCGGGTTTCATCGAGACGGACATGACGGCGTCGCTGGACGCGAAATTGCGCGATGCGTTGTTGGGACAGATTCCGCTGGGCGGATTCGGCCGGACGACGGACATTGCGGAAGCGACTTTGTATCTCGCGGGGCCCGGAGGAAGGTATGTCACGGGCCAAGTGCTGACGGTGGACGGCGGCATGGTCATGTGACCCGAGACAAAAGACGCGGAACAGGGCTTGACGGTGGGAATACCCCCGCCTAGACAGGCGCCGGCAATAACAACTGGAGTCCCATGGCTGAGAAAACCATCGAACAACGGATCAAGGATATCATCGTCGAACAGCTCGGCGTGAACGCGGATCAAGTCACACCCGAAGCGAAGTTCATCGAGGATCTCGGGGCTGATTCGCTGGACACGGTGGAACTGGTGATGGCCCTCGAGGAGGAATTCGGAAGCGAAATCCCCGACGAGGAAGCCGAGAAGCTGGCAAGCGTCGGCGACGTCATCCGTTACATCGAGGAGCTCCAGAGCAAGTAGGCGGCAATATCCGCCGAAAGGGCAGTCCGGCATGGCCGGACTGCCTTTTTGTTTGCCCGGGTCGCCCGCGATTCCCGCGTTTTTCATTTTGCCCGGACCTTCCGCTTGCCGGAGGATCGCGACGCCTATGGGTAGCAATTGGTCCGACCGCCGCGTCGTCGTCACCGGCTTGGGTTGCGTCTCTTCGCTGGGACACGATCCCGACACCGTCTGGAAAAACGTCCTGGCGGGCCAGTGCGGCATCGACCGCGTGGCGAACTTCGACATCACCGGGTACGACTGCCAGATCGCCGCGGAGGTGCGCGACTTCGACCCGGTCCCCGCGTTCCCGTCGGCCAAGGAAGTGCGGCGGACCGATCGGTTTACCCATTTCGGCGTCTACGCCGGATGGGGCGCGCTCAAGGATTCGGGGCTCGACCTCGGCACGGTGAATCTCGACGAGGTCGGCGTCTTCATCGGGTCGGGCATCGGCGGGCTCCAGACCACCGAGGAGCAGCACAAGGTTTTGTTGGCGAAGGGGCCGGGCCGGGTGTCGCCGTTCATGATCCCGATGCTGATCCTGAACATGGCCTCGGGCATGTTCGCGCTCTACAACCGGATGCGCGGCCCGAACCTGGCCACCTGCTCCGCCTGCGCGACCAGCAACCACGCCATCGGCGAGGCTTGGGCGACGATCAAGCGGGGCGACGCGGCGGTGATGTTTGCCGGCGGCACCGAGGCCACCATCGTGCCGCTCGGCATGAGCGGTTTTGCCGCCATGCGGGCCATGAGCACCCGCAACGACGATCCCAAGCATTCCAGCCGGCCCTTCGACCGCGATCGCGACGGCTTCGTCATGGGCGAGGGGGGCGCCGTCCTGGTCCTCGAGGAACTCGGCCACGCCTTGCGGCGCGGTGCGCGCATCTATTGCGAGATCGTCGGCTACGGCAACACCTGCGACGCGAACCACATGACCGCGCCGGATCCCGAGGGTTCCGGGGCGGCCCGGGCCATCCAGATGGGATTGCGCCACGCGGGCATGCGTCCCGACCAGATCGACTACGTCAACGCGCACGCCACCAGCACCCCGGTCGGCGACGTCTGCGAGGTCAATGCCATCAAGCGCGTCTTCGGCGACCATGCCCGCCGCCTTGCCGTGAGTTCCACCAAGGGCGCTACCGGCCACATGCTCGGCGCCGCCGGCGGCATCGAGAGCGTGATTTGTTGCAAGGCGATGCAGGACCAGGTGGTCCCGCCGACCATCAACATCGACAATCCGGATCCGCAGTGCGACCTGGACTTGGTCCCGCACACGCCGCGCGGGCATCGGATCGACGCCTTCCTGAACAATTCGTTCGGGTTCGGCGGCCACAATTCGATCATCATCGGGAAGCGGTTCGTCGGCTGAACGGCGGACCGGGCCGTGTGGCCGCGGAGGCCCCGGGGCGGATCCCGTCGCGTCTCCGTCCGGTCGGCCGGCCCATGGTCCCCGTCGTGGGGCGGGGGATTCACGGGTCAACCGTCGGGTCCGTCCGGGAACCCCGGTGGCTGCCGGCCGCGTGGTTCCCTTCGGCGGACGGCAGAGCCGCGCCGTCCGGACGCGCCCCGGTCGGCCGCCCCGAAACCAATGTCTTTCCAACCCGGGTGGCGCGGGCTAGACGTTGGCAATGGTCACCATGAACCCTCTGTCTTCGGCGCAGGGATCCTCCCGGTACCGCTTTGCGTTCACCCTGATCGAGTTGCTCGTGGTCGTCGCCATCATCGCGATCCTGGCGGGGATGTTGTTGCCGGCGCTCGCGAAGGCGAAGACGAAGGCGCATCAGGCCCGGTGCGTGTCGAACCTCCGCCAATTGGGCATGACCTACGCGTTGTATACCGGCGACTACTCCGACCAGTTCCCGTACTCGGGACGCGATTGGCCGCAGATGGGATTCGTGGACGTGTTGAAGCTGATGAACCCGTACATCACGACCAACGCGCGTTCGTTTTACATGTGTCCGGCGGAGAAGGGCCGCGGGTTCAACATCGAGTGGGCGATCGCGAACGCTTTCCCGATCAAGACCAACGAACTGCTCTTTCCCTGTTCGTACTACTACTACAACCAATTCTACCATACCGACGACAGTGCCGCGCTGCGCGTCCGCAAGGTGCCCGAGGTGAAGTCGCCGTCGAAAAAGGCGATCGCTCCCTGCTTTGCCAGTGCCAAGGGCAAGTGGAACGACATTTACAAGGGCACCACCAGTTCGGGACACGGTCCCAAGGGAATGATGCTGCTGTTCGTGGACGGGCACTCCGAGTTCGCGCTGTACGACCGGCTCAACGCCCCGTTCAAGGACGGCGCCAAGCTGATCTACAACCTCGATTGGACCATCGGCAGCCTAGCGGGCGAGGACCTCAAGTAGGACGCACGCCGCCCGGGCACGCGGCCCCGGCGTTCCGAGAACGGGCCGCTACCGCTCGTACCCGGTGTGGTCGCGGTACCAGGCGAAATCGGCGCGGCCGGGCCCGTCGAACGTCGGCATCGGCGGGTACGCGAAGCGCACGGGCTGGATGGTGGATCGCGAGAGCCATTTGTGGATCTCCGAATGGCCGTCCGCGAACGAGAATCCGCCGGCGGAATTGTGGTACGAGGCCGGGATGTCGCCCCAGTTCGACGTGGTGTCGTTGTTGATGAAATAGCCGTCGTTGATCGAGTCCGGGTGTTCGTCGAGCACCACCCAGACCATCGTGGGCGAAGCGACGTCCGTGAGCTTGAGGTACTGCTTCCATTGGGTGAGCAACGCGTTGTGCCCACCGATGGTGGGGTCGTCCGAGACGTTGTTTTTCGAGGTGTCGAACCGTCCGAACATCGAGTTCATCGAGAGGCTGCGGACCCGGTCGGTGATGCCTTTGGAGCGCTGGGCCGGGCTGGCCTTGGTGTCCGCCGCACACTTGTAGACGTTCTTGGTCCCGCCCGTGTACTTGCCCAGCACCCCGTTCTGGATCCAGGCGAGGTTCGTGTTCGAGACGTTCGCGTAGTCCGTCGGGCCGGCCGGGCGATCCCACGTCATCACGTTGTTCACCCAGTTTTCGAACTTGCCGAGCCGGATGGTATCGATGGTTTGGCTGACCCCGAAATTGTTGGCCACCCGGTCTCCGTAATCGCCGGCATAGACCTGCCACGCCAGCATCAATTGGCGCCCGTTGTTCATGCACATGATGCCCTGGGCCTTGGTTTTGGCCTTGGACAACGCCGGCAACAGCATCCCCGCCAGAATCGCGATGATGGCGATGACGACGAGCAGTTCGATGAGCGTGAAACCCCGGGAAAGGCCGGGGCTGGAGGGATGGCGGTGGTTCATGGGGATGGGTTCAATAGGCCTCGGAAACGCGCGGGGTATGGTAGCTCATCCACCGGATGTCGACGGGCTGTTCCGCCGCGGGAAGCGTCTGTCGACCGAAGTCGACCAATTTGACCCGGACCCGGCTGGAGGGGTTGACCCATTTGTGGATCTCGGAATGGCCGTCGGCGAAGGCGAAGCCGCACGCGCCGTTGTGGTAGCTCGCGGGCAGGTCGATCCACTCCCTTGGGGCCGGGGAGAAAAAGCCGGCGTCGTTGATGCTGTCCGGGTGTTCGTCGAGGAACACCCAGGCCTCGGAAGGGCCGGGGTGGAGGAAGTCGGACGTCTTGCGCACGTGGGTGTACAGGGGGTCCATCGGGCCGGTGTCCGCGTTGCCGTCGCCGACCACGATGTTGGCGGACATGCTGCGGACGCGTTGGGACCAGCCTTTCTTCTTCTGGTTGGAACTCAGGAATCGGTCGGAGGGGCACTTGTAGACCGCGGCGGAATTGCCGAGGTAGGGACCCAGCGAGGCGTAACGGCGGTCGACCAAATACAGGGTGTTGGTGTTGTCCGCCCGGACATCCCAGTCGAGCCAACCCACCATCATCGGCGCGTTGCGGTCGTTGGCGACCGGGTTTTGGGCATTGCCACCGTGGTAGGCGCCCGGCATCCGGTCGGCGCTGTCGGTATTGTACAACTGCCATGCCAGCATCAATTGGCGCGACTTGTTCATGCACGCGATGCCTTCCGCCTTGGTCTTGGCCTTGGACAACGCCGGCAACAGCATTCCTGCCAGGATCGCGATGATGGCGATGACGACGAGCAGTTCGATGAGCGTGAAGCCCCTTGCCGACCGTTTTGAAGGACGATGTCCCCAGTGGGTGGAGGCGGCAGTCGTCATGCGGTGTGTCAGTCTAGACCGGTGGAGGCACGGGTTCAATGGACGGCTGGGCGATGTCTCACCACGCGAAGGCGCCGGGCGCGGATCGCCCCTTGCCGGCGCGCAATTCATGGAGCCGGTCCGCCGCAAGGGGGCCGAAATCCTCGGATTTGCCGTCCGCCCATCGGACCCATGCATGGGCGGCCTCGGCCGCGTGGCCCAGTCCAAAATGGACCCGCGGATCGTGGCTCGAACAGTAACCTTGGTTCGGTTGGTCTTGCCGCCACAGGATCCTTCCGCCCGCTTCCACCCGGACCACGGCGTTGCGCGTTTCGTGGCCCGCGGGATCGAGCAACCGCAGCCCAAGCCAGTGTTTTCCGGCCCCCGCGCGATTCCGCAGCACCCGCACGGGGCCGTCGCGATTGACCACCACCAGATCCACGGCGCCATCGTTGTCGAGATCGCCGGCCGCGAGGCCACGGCTTGTGGCGAGGAGTTGGGCCGCGAGCCCGGCCCGGGGCACTTCCGCGAACCGTCCGCCACCCAGACCCCGGCGCAGGGTGCTGGCTTCCGCGTAGGGATCGGTGGGATCGGGTTGGTCCGTGCCCAGGCGGACGCGTCCGTTGGCCACGTAGAGGTCGAACTCGCCGTCGTTGTCGAAGTCGGCGAACGCGAGGCCGAATCCGGTGTTGGGCAGGCTCCCCGCCATGGGGCCGTCGGGCGTGACCGAATCAAGGAAGTTCCCGTTCTGGTTGAGGAACAGACCGTTTCCCTCGCCTGCAAGGTGGGTCACGAACAGGTCCAGCCAGCCGCGTTGCAGAAGGTCCACGGCCACGACCCCCATGCCCGCGCGGGGCACGCCAAGGGCGTTGAGCGCGCACCCGCGCAGGGAAGCGTCTTCCAGAAATCGGCCGTTCCCTTGGTTCAACCAAAGCTGGTTCGGCATGGCGTCGTTGGCCACGTAGAGATCGACCCGGCCGTCGTGGTCGAAGTCGCCCGTGGCGATCCCGAACCCGTTGCCATACGACTTCGAAAGCCCCGCCGCCACCGTCGCGTCCTCGAAGGTGCCATCCCCACGGTTGTGGAAAAGGACCGTCGGCGCCGGGGCATGGTAGTTGAGCGGCGAGCAGTAATCCCGGCGCCCACCCGACGAGTAGCATTCCATCTCGGCCGAAGGGGTCCAGCGGACGTAGTTCACCACCACCAGGTCGAGGTGGCCGTCCCCGTCGTAGTCCACGAATGCCGCGCCCGTGCTCATGGAATTGACGGCCACCCCCGCCTTGGCGGTGACATCGGCAAAGGTGCCGTTGCCGTTGTTGCGGAACAGCCGGTTGGAGCCCAATTGGGTCACGTACAGATCGGGCCGGCCGTCGCCGTCGTAATCGCCGACCGCGCATCCCATCCCATAGCCGTCCGGGCACACGAGGCCGCTGGACGCGGTCACGTCGGCGAATTTCCATCCGCCGAGATTCCGGTACAGCCGGTGTTTCGGTGCCGTGGGCTTGCCGGGTTCGAGGGATCCGCCGTCGATGCAGACGATGTCCAGCCAGCCGTCGCCGTCGTAGTCGATCAGGCCGACGCCCCCGGTCTCCATCTCCGGGAGATAGAAGCGTCCGGTTTTCCCGGTGGAATGGCGGAAATCAAGACCGCTGGAGGGCGGCACGACATCGAACCAAGGCGGGCCCGGGTCGGTGGTGGCCGACCCGAGGGCGTTGGTAGCCGGTGTGGCGGGGGAGGGAACCGGGCCGGCGGGCCCGGGCGCCGACGGTTTGCAGCCGGCGGCGAGAAGGGCGGTCGCGGCGAGGATGGGGCGAACGTTGGATTTCATGGTGCGGCCAACGCTTGGCGGAGTTCCGCGAATTCGGGACTGCCGGGGGCCACGCTTTGCAGGGTCGCCAACGTCGCGCGGGCCAACGCGGGGTTGCCGAGATCCCGTTGGAGCAAGCCGAGGTGGCCGAGTGCTTTGGCCAGCGTCGGATTCAGTTCGATTGCCTGCTCGAAATGCACCGCCGCGGCGGCCTTGTCGCCGAGGTTGCGCCAAAGAACGTCGCCGAGTTCGACGTGGATCTCGGCATTGCGGGCGTCGCAACGCAGCGCGGCGCGCAGGGCCGCGACGGCGTCGGCATCGCGATCGCGGGCGAGCAGGGCGTTGGCGACGGCGAGGTAGGCCTGCGCGGTGTCCGGCGCCAAGGCGGCCGCGCGTTCGGCGTCGGCAAGCCCGAGTTCCGGGTGGCCGAGCAGGACATGGCAATACGAACGGGTGATCCGCGGGGTGACCGCCTTGGGGTCGTCGCGGAGCAGGGGGTCGAGCAACGCGACGGCCTCGCCGGGTCTGCCGGCCCGGTTCAACGCGACGGCCAATTGGTTGTGCAGTCCCGGGTGGCCGGGGTGGAACGGCAGCGCGTCGCGGAGCAATCGCACCGCGAGGTCGGGGCGTCCGCCGGCGGAGAGTTCGTCGGCTTGGGCCAGTTGGTCGGGCAACGATTTCATGTGCCGCGGGGCTTGGTTCGACCACGGGTCGGGCATCGGGTGACGGGCGACGCCGGCGCCCAGGGCCAGCGCGAGGCGGGCCTCGTTGGTGCGGCCGACGGCGCGGTACGCTTGGCCCAGAAGGAACTGGGCGGGCCGTGCGGTGCGATCGATCCGGAGCGCTTGCTCGAGTCTGGGGATGGCGGCGGCGGGTTGGCCTTGGCGAAGACGCACCTCGCCGAGACCGGCGGGTCCGCGCCACTCGCCGGGCGCCAGTTCCGACAACCGCTGATAGGCGGCTTCCGCGCCGGGGACGTCGCCCACCCGCATCGAGCCTTCGCCGAGGCGATACCAGGCGGGCGCGAATCCGGGGAAGGACGCGGTCAGCGCGCGGAATTCGCGAACCGCCCCGGCTTCGTCCGACATTTCCTCGAGCGCGATGGCCGCGTACATGCGGGCCAGCGGTTCGTCCGGGGCGAGCGTGGCGGCATCGAGGAACGTCCGTCGGGATTCTTCCCAAAGGCCATTGGCGGCGTAGGCGATTCCCAGGGTTGCCCGCTTGGCGGCATCCCGCGGGTCGGCGCGCACGATGGCGACCATGCCGTCGATATGGGCCCGGACCTGGGGATCCAGCCCGGCGGCATTCGCGGGCAATGCGACGGGCAGCAAGGGAGGTCGGCGCAGCCATTGGACCGTGGCGGCGCCGATCGCGATGGCGAGCACCCCGGCGAGGATTGCCAGGCGCGGGGAAACGCCATTCCGTCCCGTCTGGGTCTTGGCTGACATGTTTGCCATGGGCTGCCGGACCGGTCGCCGCCGGGTGCCAAAAGCAAAAATGGTTCGCGGCGAGGCGAACCATTCTGCGCGGGCGAATCGGATTCGCCGATTACTGCTTCACGGTCGTGTGGTCCTGCATCCAGGCGACATCCACGTTGTCCGGGGAGGGTTGGCCGAGCGCGATCGCCTGGGCGAACTTGACCTTGGGCTTGGTGCGGCCGTCGATCCACTTGTGAATCTCGGAGTGGCCGTCCACGAAGGCGAAACCGCAGGCGCCGTTGTGGTAGCTCGCGGGATAGTCGACGATCTGGTACGACTTCGGGGCGGCGGGGGTGTAGCCGGTCATGTCGACCGCGAACCAGCCGTCGTTGATGCTGTCCTCGCGCTCGTCGACGAAGGCCCAGGTCTGGGACACCTTCTGGATTTCGGTGAGCTTCTTGAACTGCACGTAGCCGCCGGTGAACGGCCCGCCGCGTTCGCCGAGATAGCCGTTCATCGAGATCGAACGGACGCGGGGGACGCCGGTCTTGCCCTTGCTGAGGGCCTTGTCCGCCGGGCAACGGTAGACGCCGGGGGCGCCGGAGTATTTGCCCAGCTGCGAGTTCATCAGGAAGATGGTGTTGGTGTTGTCCGGCGTGTAGCCGGTGTTGACGAGCCAACCGACGCACCACGTCTGGTTGGTCTGCCCGTAGCCGGTGCCGCCGTCGAGATTGCCCGGCAACACGTCGTTGTTGTCGCCGCAGAAAAGGTTGTACGCGAGGCCCAGTTGCTTGCCGTTGCTCATGCACAGGATGCCCTGGGCCTTGGTCTTCGCCTTGGCCAAGGCGGGGAGCAGCATGCCGGCGAGGATCGCGATGATGGCGATGACAACGAGGAGTTCGATCAGCGTGAATCCTCGGGATTCACGGATGCCTCGAGACCGATCGGAATGATTCATGGTGGTGGGGTAATGGTGGATTGAGGGGGCGTGAAAAGTGGTTTCGGTCGCCTAGTTCATCGTGTTCGGAATGTTCTCGGCGGGAGCCTTGCTGGGATCGATGGCCCGAATCGCGTTGAGCGCGGCCGTGATCACGGATCGGTCCTGATCCTGCAGGAGCGGGGTCAGGTTGGGCACCGCCGCTTTGGCGGCAGGCCCAATCTGGCCCAAGGCATAGGCCGCCAACCGACGGGTCAACGGATCCGCATCCTTCAGCAATGGCACGATGTCGTTGATCGCCGCCGCCGAATTCGGGCCGCCGGCCGCGAGTTCGGACAAGGCCGTCGCCTTGGCGTCGCCGGTGCCTTTCAACGCGGCGACTTGGGCAGCCACATCGACCTTCTTCGGGGCATCGCCGTCTTTGCCGCAGCCCAGAATGCCCAGACTGAGGACCGCGCAAAGAAAAGCTCGTCGTGCACACTCCACGGGGGAAATCACAGCGGGATGCCGCCGGTTCACGGGGTCCCGGTCAATGAAAAAGGGGACGGATGCGGCCTCCGGCCCGCGAAGCGGCATCGAAGGCACGCCAGTGTGGACGTCGTCTTTCATTTCACTGTGTGGCTACGGCCATACAGTCGGGCGCGATCCCTCACAAATCAAGTGGGAAGGCAGCGCGCATCTTGCCACGGGTGCATCGGGGTTGAAGGTGCCGCACCGTTGCGCCGTCCCAAGACGGCGGGTTCTCTGTCGTCGTCGGGGGCGGACCCACGATATTTGCCGTGTCCACCAATCCCTTGCCTCGTGCCAATGCCGGGGCGTAGCTTTTCGAGATTCCCTTTATGCCCACCATGGTCCGCAGATTCATCGCCGTCGCCTCGGGAGCGATGGTGGCCGCCGTCGCCGCAAGGGCGGCGGATTCGGCGGCGGAAAAAAGTCTCCCTGCCGCGCCCCCGATTCCCGCCCTGCGCGCCCTGCGTCTGGAACCGCCGTCGCTGGTGCTCGACCATGCCCGCGACGCGCGGCGAGTGCTGGTGTTGGGCGAACGCGCCGACGGCGGCGTGGTCGACCTGACCTCCGTGGCCCGCTGGGTTCGGGGGATGGATGGAGTCGAGGTGTCGGACGACGGCAAGGTCTCGGGGCTCAAGGCGGGCGAAAGTTTCGTGTGGGTCGAGGCCGGCGGCCAGAAGACGAAGTTGCCGGTGCGGGTGGTCGGCGTGGAAAAGAAGCCGGTCGGATTTGTCCGGGACATCGAACCGATCCTCAGTCGCACCGGATGCAACGCCGGCACCTGCCATGGATCCGCCAAGGGAAAGAACGGCTTCAAGCTGTCGCTCCGGGGCTATGATCCGGAGTTCGACTACCAGGCGCTGATCAACGACCTCGGCGGCCGGCGTCTCAACCGGGTGCGGGTCGACGAGTCCCTGATGCTGCAAAAGCCCCTGGGCGACGTGCCCCACGAGGGGCGGCAGGCCGTGCGCCCGGGTTCCACCGCGCACCAATTGCTCCGCCAGTGGATTGCCGAGGGCGCGCGCTACCAGGAAGTCGCCGGGGCGCGTGCCACGAACCTCGTCGTGTTGCCGTCGACGGTGGAGATCGATTTGCCGGGGCGCCGCCAGCGATTCGTGATCCTGGCCCAGTATGCGGACGGATCGACCCGGGATGTGACGGACGACGCGATGCTGTCGAGCAACAACGAGGAAGTGGCGGTGGTGAAGGACGGCACGTTGACGGCGTTGCGTCGCGGCGAGATGGCGGTGCTGGTCCGCTACGAGGGACTGTATGCGGCCCGCGAGGCGCGGATCATGGGGGATCGCGCCGGGTTCGTGTTCGCCCCGATGCCGGAGTACAACGAGATCGACCGGCAGGTGAACGCCAAGCTGCGGCGGATGCAAATCAACCCGTCGGAAGCCTGCACGGACGCGGAATTCGTCCGGCGCGCGGCGCTGGACCTCGCGGGGCAACCGCCGACGACGGAACGGGTGCGCCGTTTCCTTGCGGATCCGGCGGAGTCGCGGAAGAAGCGCGAGGCGTTCGTGGACGAATTGCTGGGGTCGCCGGCGTTCGCCGCGTATTGGGCGAACAAATTCGCCGACCTCCTCCAATGCAACTCGGAGACCCTGGGCAAGAAGGGCGTCTGGGTCTTCCGGGGCTGGATCGAGAAGCAACTCGCGGCGAATCGGCCCTACGACCAGTTCGTGCGGGACCTTGTTCTCGCCCAGGGCAGCACCTTCGAGAATCCCGCCGGCAACTACCTCCGGGCCCTGCGGGATCCGGGCAAGATGACCGAGGACATCTCGCAGACGTTCCTGGGCGTGCGCTTCAACTGCAACAAGTGCCACGACCATCCTTTCGAGCGCTGGACCCAGAACCAGTACTACGAATTCGGCGCGTTCTTCGCCCAGGTCGCGTTCAAGCCCGGCACCCTCGGTCGCGACACCCTCATCCGGGGCAACGAGACCTACGCCTCCGAGCAGGTCTCCGAGGAAATCGTCTATCGCAACTACAACGGCGGCGATGTCCGGCATCCGAAGAACGGGGCGGTGATGGCATCGCGCGTTCCCTACGGCCAATCGCGCGCCCCGGCATCCGGCGAGGATCCCCGGCGCGCCTTCGCCGACTGGCTGACGTCGCCCGAGAACCCGTATTTCGCGCGATCCACGGCGAACCGCTTCTGGAGCTATTTCCTCGGGCGCGGGATCATCGATCCGGTGGACGACATCCGGGCGGGCAACCCGCCGAGCAATCCCGAATTGCTGGATGCATTGACCCGGGATTTCGTGGCGGGCGGGTTCGACCTGCGGCGGTTGATGCGCTCGATCTGCCAATCGCGCGCGTACCAGTTGTCGATCGTGCCGAACCGGTGGAACGCGGACGACACGGTGAACTTCTCGCACGCGTTGCCGCGGCGTTTGTCGGCGGAGCAATTGCTGGACGCGGTGGCGGTGGCGACCGGACACCGTCCGCGCTTCAAGGACATGCCGGAAGGCACGCGCGCGGTGGATGCGCCGGACGGGATGGTGGGCGGCAGCGATTTCCTCGCGCTGTTCGGCCGGCCGAAGCGCCAGAGCGCGTGCGAATGCGAACGCGCGGGCAACGTGACCCTTGCCCACGCCCTCAACCTCGTGAACGGCCCCACCCTCGGGGAGTGCGTCGTGGCGGCGGACAACGGCATCGGCCGGTTGGTGAAAACCGAGTCCGACGACCGCAAGTTGGTCGAGGCAATCTATTTGGCCTGCCTGTGCCGTCCGCCGACCCCGGCGGAACTGTCGGCGATCCAACTCGGGTCGGGCGGCGAGCGCCTGGCGGCCGCGCAGGACCTGACCTGGGCCTTGCTGAACAGCCCCGCATTCCTTTTCAACCGCTGACCCCAAACCACCCATGATCTCCATTCCCGGTCGGTACGGTGCCACGTGCGACGGCTTCAGCCGCCGCGAGTTTCTGCGTCTCGGCGGCGCGGGCCTCGTCGGGCTCAGCCTCGCCGACGTCCTGCGTCTCCAGGCCCAGCAATCGCCCGCGGCGGGACCCGGTCCGGGTCTCTCCAAGAACGGTTGGGGCCGCGCCAAGTCCGTCATCATCCTCTACCTGCAGGGAGGACCGAGCCACATCGACATCTGGGATCCCAAGCCCGACGCGCCGTCCAACATCCGGGGCGACTTCAAGGCCATCCGTTCCAAGGTGCCCGGCATCCATCTGAGCGAGGTGATGCCGCGGATGGCGCAGCACAGCGACAAGGCCACGTTGATCCGCTCGATGAGCTACACGCCGGTGGGCTTGTTCAACCACACCGCGGCGATCTACCAGATCATGACGGGCTACACGACCGACAAGGTGAGCCCCTCCGGCCAGTTGGAGCCGCCTGATGCCAAGGACTACCCCAACTTTGGATCGAACATCGTCCGCCTCAAACCGTCGGCCGAACCGATGCTGCCTTTCGTGATGCTTCCCAGGCCGCTTCAG
>WBXI01000065.1 GCA_008933025.1 Verrucomicrobiota bacterium | reverse complement strand
TCGAACGTCAGCTTGTCGGGACCGACCGACGACCCCTTCTGCGACGCCTCGCGGCTGGCCACCTCGTGGAGCGCCCAATGCAGCAGGTGGGTCACGGTGTGGTGGCGCTGGATCGCCGCGCGGCGTTCGCGGTCGACGCCGAGCGTCACCGTCGCGCCGACCTCGGGGGCGTCGTTGCCATCGAGGAAATGCAGCCAGGTGTGGCCGACCTTCTTGGTGTCGGCGACGCGCCACAATTGGCCGGAACCGGAGATCTCGCCGGAATCGCCCAATTGGCCGCCCATTTCCGGGTAGCAGGCGGACACGTCGAGCACCACGCCCGTGCGGTCCTTCAAGGCGACGACCTCGAGCACCTTGGCGGGGACCGTGAGCGCGTCGTAGCCGACGAAGCGGGTGGGTTCCTTGGTCTCGACCTGCGAGAGCTCGATGACCGTCTTCTTCTGGGCCGCGCGGGCCTTGGCCCGCTGCCGGTCCATCAGCACGTCGAAGCCGGCGACGTCCACCTTGAGGCCGCGTTCGCGCGCCATCAGTTCGGTCAGGTCGAGCGGAAATCCCTGTTCGTCGTACAAACGGAAGGCAAACGCCGCGTCGATGTCGCCGCGCGCCGCCGCCTCGTTGAACAGTTCGATGCCGCGGTCCAGCGTCCGGTTGAACGCCTCTTCCTCCAGGCGCAGCACGTCGCGCACGTGCGACCGGCGGGTCCGGATTTCCGGGAACACGTCGCCCATCGTCGCCGCCAGCACGTCCACCAGCTTGTAGAAGAACGGCTCGCGCAATCCGAGCGACCGCCCGTACCGCACCGCGCGCCGCAGGATGCGCCGGAGCACGTAGTTCCGGTCGGTGTTGCCCGGCTGGATCCCGTCCGCCACCGCGAAGCCCAGGGTGCGGATGTGGTCCGAGATCACCCGGAACGCCACGTCCACCCGCTCCTGTTCGGTGTCGCCCGTGCTCCCCGACTTCGGGAGCGTCGACCCGTACTTCAGTCCGCTCAGCTTCTCCAGTTCGTCGAAAATCGGCCGGAAGATGTCGGTCTCGTAGTTCGAGATGCGGGCGTGGGCGAAGTCGGTGAATCCCTTCGTGCCCTGGATGATCGAAGTCACCCGCTCGAAACCCATGCCGGTGTCGACGTGCCGCGCGGGCAGCAGTCCGAAGGTCCCGTCGGGATTCGCGTTGAACTGGATGAACACGTGGTTCCAGATCTCGATGCACTCCGCGGTGCCCTTGTTCACCAGCAACCCGCGGGTGTCGCCCGCCGGGGTGAGGTCCACGTGGATCTCCGAGCACGGGCCGCACGGCCCGGTCTCGCCCATCATCCAGAAATTGTCCTTCTTGTTGCCGTTGACGATGTGCTTCGCGGGATCAAGCCCGGCCTCGCGGTAGATCTCCGCCCAGATGTCGTGGGCTTCCTGGTCGAAATCGGAGGGATCGCCCTTCGATTTGTCCGGCGAATACACCGTGGCGTAGAGGCGTTCGGGCGGGAATCCCCAGACCTTGGTGAGCAACTCCCAGCCCCAGCGCAGCGACTCGCGCTTGAAGTAGTCGCCGAACGACCAGTTGCCGAGCATCTCGAAGAAGGTGTGGTGGTAGGTGTCCAGCCCCACGTCGTCGAGGTCGTTGTGCTTGCCGCCCGCTCGGATGCACTTCTGCGTGTCCGCGGCCCGGGTGTCGTCGGCGGCGCGCACGCCCGACCAGCGCGTGACGTCCGCGTTCCGCTCGCCCAGGAAGATCGGCACGAACTGGTTCATGCCGGCGTTGGTGAACAGCAGGTTCGGGCTGTCCGGCATCAGCGACGACGAGGGCACGATGGTGTGCCGTTGGCGGTGGAAGAAATCCAGGAACCCCTGGCGGATCTGGGCGGACGTGAGGACTTGCATGGCGCGTCAATGACCCCGCCCGGACGAACGCGCGCCCGGGCCACAGGGAGCGGGGAAACTAGGCACCCGCCCGCGCACAGGCGAGGCGGATTTTCGGGGCCGGGGGAGGTCAAAGGGGGGACGGGGCAAGGGAGTCGGTCCGCACACCCGTCCCCGCCCCGCCTTTCGCCCGCGCCTCTTGCAACCCGCACCCCCTACCTCACCTCGATCTCCACCACCGGGCTCGCCAACCGCACGGCCCACTCATTCCGCTTCGGATCCGCCACCCGCCCGCTCGAATAGGTCACCTGTACCCGGTGCCGGCCCTTTTCGGTGAACGGCGCCAACGCCGACAGGTCCAGCGTGCGCTTCCACTCGCCGCCCGACGGCAACGGGTCGGCCGTCCAGTCCCGCGATTCCCGCAGGGCCGCGCCCGCCGCGTCGCCCGGGGGTCCGAACATCTCCGCCTTGCCCGAGGGCGTCACCCGGTTCAGTCCCCACATCGCCGTGCCACCCATCAGGTCCACCACCGACAACGCCGCGCCGCTCCCCGCAACCCCACGGTGCAGCAACCGGACCACCACCACCGCCGTGCCGCCCGCCGGGAACGATCTCGCACCGCCCACCTCGAGGCCCAGGACGGGCGCCTTCGGGGAATTGCCGAACCCATGGCGGAAATACGTGCCCAGCGTCGCCGTCACCACCGGAACCCCGGAATCCGCGCCCGGCTCGGCAAAGGGATCCTTGGCCATGCGGTTCCGATGCCACGCCAACTCGCGCTCCGTGTCCCAACGGCGGGAACCGTCGGGCGACTGGAGGATGTAGTTGCGGATGCCGTTTCCCAGCAGGCACACCTGTCCCGGGTGGTCCGGATCCGGACGCATTCCCAGCAGCATCAGTCCGAATCCTTCCCGCGGCGTGAGGTCGGCCCAGGACCGGCCGCCGTCGGCGGACCGCAGGACGCGCTGGGTGTTAGCGCCGTCGGGAACGGCCCGGGCGATGGCGAACAGATGGGTGCCGACGACGAGGAGTTGGTCGATGGGCTCGTTGGACACCCGTTCCCAGGGTCCGTCCACGCCGCGGCGGCGATGGCAGGCGAACTCCGCCGCCCCGTCCGCCGCGGTCCTCGCGGATGCCCCGACGTGCATGCCGGGGGAAACCGACTCGAGCACCACCCCGGGGACGGTCCAGCCGTACAGGTCGCCGTCGGGATCGCCCACCACGGCACCGCCGCGGGCCATCGACGCCGGCACGGTGGCCGTCGCCCAGGTCCTCGATTCGAGGGAGCCCTGGTGAAATCCAGACCGCGTCACGGCGAACACCGTCCGCGAACCCACGGCGACGGAGGTGATCGGCTCGGATTCCGGGCCTGCGGCAGCGGCAGCGGCGGCGCGCCCCACGGCCAGCACGAAAGGCAGGATCAGGATCCACAACGGCGGGAGGACACGACGCGAAGGCGACTGGCGGGTCATGGCGGGCACTGGTTCGCCGGCATTCGACACCGCCGGGGCCCGCCCGTCACGCCCCGGACCACCCCCCCGGGTCCCCGTTCGCAAAATCTGCCCCACTTGGTCCGTTCCTCGGCGGCTCCCCGTGCTACCCTCCACCCGGGCCGGCAAGGTGCCCGACTCATGCACGGACTCGCGTTTCTCCAGGATCTCGCGGTGGTGATGATCGCCGCGGGAATCGCCGCCGTCGTCTTCCGCCGGCTCCGGCAGCCCGTCGTCCTCGGATACATCCTCGCCGGCGTCGCCATCGGGCCCCACACGCCCCCGGTGGCCTTCATCCAGGACCAGCAGTCGATCGCCACCCTCGCCGAACTCGGGATCGTGTTCCTGATGTTCTCGCTCGGGCTCGAGTTCAACTTCCGCAAATTGCGCGAGGTGGGACCCACCGTCGTGCTCGCGGCCGCGCTCGAGATCCTGCTCATGCTGGCCGCCGGCTACCGCATCGGACGCTGGTTCGGCTGGAACGGCATGGATTCCCTGTTCCTCGGGGCGATCGTCTCCATCTCGTCCACCACGATCATCGTCAAGACCCTCGGGGAACTGAAACTCACCAAGGAACCCTTCGCCCGCCTCGTCTTCGGCATCCTCGTGATCGAGGATCTCGTCGCCATCGTGATGCTGGCGTTGCTCTCCGGGATCGCCATGACCGGCTCGCTCGGTCTCGTCCAGGCCGGAGCCACCGTGGGCAAGCTCACCATCTTCCTCGCCGCCGCCGTCGTCGCCGGCCTCATCGTGGTCCCGCGCCTCCTGGCATTCGTGGGGCGACTGAAAAGCGACGAACTGCTCCTCGTCGCGGTGCTGGGCCTGTGTTTCGGCTCGTCGCTCCTCGCCGCCAAACTCGGCTACAGCATCGCCCTCGGTGCGTTCCTCGCCGGCGCCGTCGTCTCGGAATCGCGCGAACTGGGCCGGATCGAGCACCTCGTCGCCCCTGTCCGCGACCTGTTCGGCGCCGTGTTCTTCGTCGCCATCGGCCTTCTCATCGATCCCGCCATCATCGCCCGCCACGCGTTCCCCATCGCGGTCCTCGCCGCCACCGTGATCGCCGGAAAGGTGGTCGGCTGCTCGCTCGGGATCTTCCTCACCGGCCACGACGCCCGCACGTCGCTGCGGGTCGGCATGGGTCTCGCCCAGATCGGCGAGTTCAGCTTCGTCATCGCGTCGCTCGGACTCTCGCTGAAGGTCACCGGCGATTTCCTCTACCCGATCGCGGTCGCGGTTTCCGTTGTCACGACCCTCGCCACGCCGCATCTCATCCGGAGTTCGGACGGGTTGGTGCGGTGGTTCGACCGCGTGGCGCCGCACGGGCTGGCGGCGAACCTCGCCTTGTACACGCGTTGGATCGGCGGCCTCCGGGGGAGCCGGACGCGCGATCCCGCGAGGCGGTTCGTGAGGCGCTGGCTCTTCCTGATCGCGGTCAACCTCGCCTTGGTGGCGGCGATTTTCCTGGCGGGCGCGTGGCTCGGCGACCGCGAATCGGGTTGGTGGCCGGATCGGTTGCGCGGGATCGCGGCGCACCGGTCGGTCCTCTGGCTCGCGGCCGCGGTGCTGTCGTTGCCGCTGTTCATCGCGTCGTTCCGCAAACTCCAGGCACTGGGCCTCCTCCTTGCCGAAACCCGGGTCCGGCGTTCCGTCGCCGGCCGGCACACCGAGGCCATCCGCGCCCTGGTCGCCCACATCGTGCCGTCGGTCGGCCTGGTGGCGTTGGCACTGTTCGGCCTCGCGGTGAGTTCGGCCCTGCTGCCGGCCCCGCGCGAACTGGTCGCGCTGCTGGTCGTCGTCGGCGTCCTTGCCGCCGTGCTCTGGCGCCGTGCCATCCGGGTGTATTCCCGCGCGCAGATCGCCCTCGAGGAAACCTTCGCCCATCCCCCGCCGGCGCGCCCGACCACCGCGCCCGCCGCGTTGGCCCCCCTGTTGCGCGACGCGGACATCGCCGGGGTCGTCGTCCCCGATTCCCCGCTCGTGGCCCGCAAACTCGTGCGCGAACTTGCCGTCCGCACCCGCACCGGGGCGACCATCGTGGCCATCGACCGCGGCGCGGGAGCGATTCTCAACCCGGGACCGGACGAGGAATTGTTGCCGGGCGACACCGTGTTGTTGCTAGGAACCCAGCCCCAACTGGCCGCGGCCACCGCGCTCTTCGCCGGGGCGACCAAGCCCTGACCGCGCTCACGGCGCGTTTTCGGCGGCATCCGCCGACCCGTCGGCCGGCGGGACCACGGCCCCGGGCTCCAACCGCCGGAGAACCAGCCGCGACACCCGCAATCCCTCGATGTCCTCGACCACCAGCTCGTGTCCGGCGACGGCCACGCGGCCGCCGCGACGCGGGAATCCGCCCAGTTGCTGGGTCACCCAACCGCTCACCGTCGTGACGTCCTCGGCGACGATCGGTTCGCCGACCAACTCCGCGAGTTCGAACAACGGGAGGGAACCGTCGATTTCCCAAAGGCCCTCGGCGCGGCGGGCGACACGGGGCGATTCGTGGTCGAACTCGTCCTGGATCTGGCCCACGAGTTCCTCGAGGACATTCTCGAGGGTGACCAGACCGAGCGTACCGCCGAACTCGTCGACCACCATCGAGAAGTGGAGTTTCCGCTCGAGGAAAAGCCGGAGCAGGGTCTCGAGCCGGGCGGTCGGCGGCACGAAGATCAGGGGCCGGGCCACGCCCTGGAGATCCGCGCCGGTCCGCGCCTTGTCCCGCAGGGCCACGAGGTCCTTGAAATGGACCACGCCGAGCGTCCGGTCGGGATTGCCCGCGACCGCGAGCGGGAAGCGCGAGTAACGGGTCTGCTCCGCCAACCGCAGGCATTCCGCGATCGGATCCTCGGTGTTCAGCGCCACCAACTGTTTCCGCGGCGTCATCACCTCCCGCACCACCCGCCGCTTCAGGTCGAACGCGTTCAACACCAGATCGCGGCCGACCGTCGATTCCCCCTCGCGCGGCCCGCGGGTCGCGACCATGAGGCGGAGTTCTTCCTCGGAATGGTCGCCGCCGTGTTCCGACGCCGTCTCGATGCCCAGCACGCGCAGGACCTGCAGGGACGACCGGTTGAGGAACCAGATGAACGGATAGGTCACCGCGTGGAACCAGCGCAGCGGGTAGGCCACCCACAGCGAGGTCGGCAACGGGCGTTTGATGGCGAGGAATTTCGGCGCCTGTTCGCCGACCACGATGTGGAGGAAGGTGATCGACGAATAGCCGACCACCAGGGCCACGCCGTGCCGCAACGCCTCCGAGCGGACGCCCAGCAGGTCCATCACGGGATGCATCAGCGCGACGAACGCCGGCTCGCCGATCCAGCCCAGCGCGAGGCTCGCGAGGGTGATCCCCAACTGGCAGGCGGAGAGGTACGGGTCGACGTGGCCGAGGATGTGGCGCGCCAGCACCGCGCGACGGCGGCCGCGTCCGGCCAACGGCGCCAACTGCGTGTCGCGCACCTTCACCAGCGCGAATTCCGCCGCCACGAAAAAGCCGTTCGCCGCCACCAGCGCGAGCACGGCCACCAGCTTCAGCACGATGATCCAGACGTCGTTCATCGTGCCTTGATCCCTCCCGCTTCGGGAAGCGTCTCGCCGCCGGGCTTCGCGGGGCGATCCGTGCCGAACATCGCCCGCAGGATGTCCCACAGCGTGACCAACCCGGCCTCGCGCCCGACCGCGCCCACCACGATGGCGAACTGGTCGCCGCCGCGCTGGAGGCGACGCAGCGCCTCGTCGAGCCGCAATCCCTCGTCCAGGAACAACGCCGGCCTCAGGTGTTGCGCCGCGGTTCCGGCCGCCGGTTCCGCCCGGAACAACAGGTCGGTCAGCCGCACCACGCCCACGATCCGCCGGCGGTTGCCCGTTCCCTGCCACACCGGCAACCGGTTCAGGTCGCGTTCCCGGCACAACGCCAGCACCTGGTCCACCGGCGTTTCCGCCGTCACCGTCGTCGCCGTCGCCAGCGGCCGGGCCAACCGCGCGAGGGTCGCGTTCTGCAGGTCGAGCACGCGGTTGATCAGGGTGCGCTCGGTCGAGCTCAGCGCGCCCTCGGAATCCTGCATGAGCGCGCGGAATTCGTCCCGGTTGCCGAACAGCCGTCCGGTCAAGGCCGAACCCCCGGTCATCCACAGCAACAGCCGCGCGAATTGCTCGGTCACCGCGACCAGCGGCGACAACGCGAAGTGCACCAACCGGAAGGCGAACACCAGACGCAGGCACAGCCGGTTCGGGAACCGCCGGAACAACGTCTTCGGCAACAGGTCGCCGAACACGTAGAGACCCATGCAGATCACCGCGAAGCCGCACCAGAACTGCCACGGACGCGTCCCGGTCACCATCTGCAGGTCGACCACCAGCAGCGACATCGCCGCGAAATTCGCGAGCGTGTTCCCCACCAGGATGGTCCACAGGAAGTTCTCGGGTTTCTCGAGGTAACCCAGCAGGAGGCCCGCTCCGGGCAGCCCCGAGCGCACCCATTGCCGGATGCGCAGCGGGCTCAGCACCTGCACCCCCGCCTCCATCCCCGACATGAAGAACGAGAGCAACAACCACACGCCCACCGCCAGCCAGTGCCACGGGTGGTTCACGCGCCACCCCCCGTCCCCGCCGCCTCGACGAGCACCTCGCGCACGCGCCGCTCGTCCGCCGCCTGAACCGTCAACCGAAGCCCCCGCGCATGGAACACCGCGCCCACCGGGGGCACCACTTCCGCCAGCTTCAAGACCCACCCGCCCACCGTGTCCACGTCCGGCACGTCGCCCAGCGCGGGATGTTCCCGGCGCAATTCCTCGAGCCGCATCGTGCCGTTCGCCCGCCATCGCCCCGTGCCCAACCGCTCGCACACGAAGCCTTCCGGCGCCCCGTCTTCCCGGATCTTCCCCACCACCTGTTCCAGGATGTCCTCGAGCGTCACCATCCCCGCCACCCCGCCGAACTCGTCCACCACGATCGCCAACCCACGCTGCTGCCGCTGCAACGCCTCGAACAGGCGCAGCAGGTTCATGGTCTCCGGGACGAACGACGGGAACTCGATCGCTTCCCAAAGGTCCACCGTGGGGTTCAACAGCAATGCCCGCGCGTTCAGAATGCCCACGATCGTGTCCGGCGTCTCGTCGTACAGCGGCAGCCGGTGGTGCCGCGCCTTGCAGGCCAACGCCCGCATTTCCTCCGGCGGCAGGTCGTCCGGAAGCATCACCATCTCCGCCCGCGGCCGCATCACGTCCCCCACCGTGTGCCGGTCCAGCCCCAGGATCCGCAGCAGGATCTCCTTCTCCGAGGCCGCCAGCGTCCCCTGCTGGTGCGCCAGTTCCACCAGGTCGGCGTATTCCTCGTCCGACAAAACCGCGGTCGGCCGGATGCTCCGGGGCGTCACGAGGGACAGGAAGGCATCGACGATCCGCTGCCCGACCCAGCGGACCGGGCGGGTGACCCCGACCAGCACCGACATGGGGGCGGCCACGAGCAGGGCCCAACGGTCGGGTTCGCGGACGCCGAGTGCCTTGGGGGCGACTTCGCAGACCAGCAGGGTCAGGGAGATGACCGCGAGGACGACGACCGCGACCGACCAACCGCCGCCGATCGCCGCCAGCAACGCCAGGGTGACCAACAGGGCGTTGGCGGTGGAATTGCCGAGGACCAACGCCCCGAGGAGATCCTGGGAATGCTCGAGCAGCGCGGCGACCGCCTTGCCGCGGACGGGATGTTCCTGGGCGAGCCGCGCGGCGCGCCACCGGCCGAGCGAGAACAATGCGGACTCGGCCAAGGCGAAGAAAAAACTCGCCATGGCCGTCAGCACGAACAGGGGCACCGCGATGGTCAGTGGGAAATCCAGACCGGCCGACTATCCGCGACCCCGGCCCCCGTGGCAATCCGCCGCAAGACCGGCGGCAGCACCGGAAAGGGAAGCCGGCGACCACCCACCGGACGGCTGGAGCCGGCGTTGGCCCGCGCACCTCGGAATCCACCGGGTACGCCGCCACCCGGTCCGGGGTTCGATCCGGACCGGTGGCGTCCGCGCGGGACACGGCACTTTTTCTTTCCCCAGCACGGCCGAACCCGGCATCAAGGGGGCGCCATGAATCCGTACGTCCCGTTCGTCCGCGACCATGCCCGTCGCCTCCGCGAGGGCCGGGCCTGGCAGCTCGGCGGTTTCCCGCTCCCCGTCTTCGTCCCGCCCGCACCCGATGCCCCGCGTTTCCTCGTCTTTTCGCCGCATCCCGACGACGAATGCATCATCGGCGGCCTTCCCCTGCGCCTGATGCGCGAATGCGGATGGCGGGTCGGCAACGTCGCCGTGACCCTCGGCAGCAAGCGCGAGCGCCAGGCCGCCCGCCTCGAAGAACTCCGCGGTGCCTGCGATTATCTCGGCTTCGATCTCCTCACCCTCGGCGCCAACGGCCTCGAACAGGTCACCGCCAAGGCCCGGGCCGCCGACCCCGCCGGATGGGCCGGGAAGGTCGCCGCCATCGCCGATGTCCTCCGCCGCGAATCGCCGCGCGCGATCCTCTTCCCCCATGTCCAGGACTGGAACGGCACCCACATCGGCGTCCATCATCTGGTCATGGACGCGCTGGCGACGCTGGGGCCCGCGTTCGAAACCCATCTGGTCGAGAGCGAATTCTGGGGCCAGAACTACCAGCCCAACCTGCTGGTCGAGACTTCCGAACGCGACCTCGTGGACATGATCACCGCGCTGACCTTCCACGTCGGCGAGGTGCAGCGGAACCCCTACCACCTCACCCTGCCGTCCTGGATGACGAACAACGTCCGGTTGGGCGGCGAAACCGTGGGTGGCCAGGGCGAGGCGCCGCCCGATTTCCCCTTCGGCACCGTCTACCAACTGCGCCTCTGGCAAAACGGGGCGGTCCGGGAGATGTTCAAGGACGGCCGGGTCCTCGATGCCCGGACCGATCCGTCGACGCTGTTCGCGGATTCCTGAAGCCGCCGCCATCTCGGCCTCATCGGAGATCTCCACGTCTTCCGCGGACGCATCGAGCGCCAGGCCGCGACGCCGCGCGTGCCGGTTGGAAATCGGCACCCGCGGATCGGGGACCGCTGTCCCGCGATGGGGTCGGCAAAGGGAACGGAAAACCCAGGGGCCGGCCGCCCATGAAGTTCCGGAGGTTGGGACGGGCCGCTACCGTGGGGTCACCCGCTCCGCCACGATCCGGCCCAACAATTGGCCCGTGACCCGACGGTCTTCGGATCCGGGTTCCGGTCGCTCGCCCGCCACGTGCCCGTCCGCGAAGGCCACCTGCGCCCGGTCTTCGTGGCGGAAATGCACCGTCGCCTCCAGTCGGTTGGTCCCGAAATAATAGAACTCCTCGAGCATCGGGTGCTCCGGCGACGCCGGCGGTTGGAAATCGTTGGACTGCGCCCCGTCCGCAAACACCGCCACCGCCGTCGGCACGGCCAGGCTTCCCATGGCTTCCCCCGGCCCGTTCCGTGGCCCGAGAATCTGGTTGTAGGCGTATCCCGACGACGCCCCCCGCGCCTTCGATTTGTAACTCGGGCTGGCCCGGTCCAATGCCGGACACAGGGCCACGCCGCGACTGCCGACATAGGACCAAAGAGCGCCCGGCCGCGGGTCGAACTCGCGCGCGCCCTCGCTGCCGTCCTGCAACCACCCGAACCAATAGGTCCATCCGCCGTTGGTGCGTCCCCCCCGTTCCGCGAACGCCCGCCCGCCGTGGTCGTCCCAATACAACTGCGCGGCCACCGCGTACTGGCGAAGATTCGAGACGCAGCGGATGCCGCCCGCCGCCCGCCGCGTCCGCGCCAACGCGGGCAACAGCATGCCCGCCAGCACCGACACGATCGCCAGCACCACCAGCAACTCCACCAGCGTGAAGCCCCGCCGCCCCCCAGGGCCCTTGGTCGCGTGCGTGTTCATGGCCGCGTGCACCCCAACCGGAAATACCGGCCGTCGGCCAACGTCCCGCCGTCCGCCCGGAACACGAGGTCCGACCCGGTCCCGTCCAACGACGCCCCGGCCGGTTTCCACCCCGCCAGGTCGTCGCTCGACTCCAATCCATAGCGCCAGCCCGTCCGGGTGCCGGCCGTGACCAACAGCACCGTTCCCTCGCGCCGGATCCGGATCGAACCCACCGGGGGCGGCGGCACTTCCCACGCGATGTCGTCGATCCATCCCTTCGCGAGGACGGATCCGGCGAACCGCGGGTCCTGACCGGCGTCGCTGTAGCTGTTGATCGACAGAGCATTCACCGAGAAATCCGTGAACCCATCCGGCAAGACCACCGGATCCAATTCGGCCCCCGCTTCCCCATCCACCGTGACCGCCAACCGCAACGTCCGGTCGACCGCGGAGTAATCCAGACGGAACCGGTAGTCGGCCGCCGTCCGCAGCTCCATGTAGGAATCCCGGTAACCCCACGGCAACCGGCCGTCGGCCGGCACCAGGACCGGCGAGACCGATGACGAGACGCCCTGGGCCGCGGGAAACCAGGTCCATTCGACGAGGTTGGTGCTGCGCAGGAAAACGCCGCGCTGGAAAGCGGGCGACGACGCCTGCGCGAGGTTCAGGAATCCCGCGGCGATCTCGAACGTGCCGGGTTTGGCCGGATCCACGCCCACCTGGATCTCGTCGAGGCGCAACTTGAAGCCAAACGAGAAATCGTCCGCCTTCGAGAGCGGCGCCGCCAAGGGCAGCGCGAAGAAACTGTTCGGGTGCCGCGAATCCCACGTCACCGCCAACGCACCGGCCGCCGCGTCCCATCGGAACAACGATCCGTCGCCCACCACCCGCCACCCGCGCGCGGCCGGATCGGTGCCGAAGTCCTCGAGGTTGCCCGACAACGCGGGCGGCACCGTCGTCCCCGCGAGGACGACGCCCAAAGCCGCCAACACCGAGGCGTTGGCGCGGCCAGACCGCCGGTTGTGTGGGTTTCCGGTCATCGCGCGCGCCGTCCCCGCGGGAACCGGCAACCGACCACCACCCCGATGCCCGCCAACGCCAGCAATACCGAACGCGGTTCCGGCACCGTTTGCACCGCCGCCAATCCGTCGATCTCCGCACGGCCGGCGACGACCTCGATGCGGACATAGGACGCGGCGCCGAGCGCCACGGGATTGCCGGAACCGTCGCGCGCCCACGACAGGTCGTAGCCCGCACCGCCCGCACCCCCGGCGTAAAGGCCACGGATGCCGGGGAGACCGAGCCCCGCGAAGTCCGACAGCTTCAGCGCCGGATCGATCGCGCGCGTGAAATCGCCCGAGCCGTCGGTCGGCAATCCCGCCTCGACGCGGGGCGCCAGGGCCGGATCGAGCCGGTAGTATTGGACGCCGTCGGCACTGACGGAGACGCGCGTCGTCGCGCCGTTGTCGCCGAAACGACTGCCGTCGGTCGTGCCGCCGCCGGTATAATCCCCGTTCACGATCACGAATCCCGTGGAACCGAAGATCGAGAAATCGATGCCCTTCGGGTGCGTGGGATCGTGGGCGATGGGTTGGTCGAAGCGGACATCGAGGACGCCGCCTTGGCCGATCGAGACGATCTGCTCGCGCAGATAAGGCGGGGCGAACGGGTCGACCGGGCCGCCAAAGTCACCCGGGGTGGAGCGTGACGGTTCGCCGAGGGCGGCGTCGGCGAGGGTATAACCCAATCCGGTGCCGAACTCGGTGGCATAGCCCGTGCCGGGTTGGTAGCGGACGACTTGGGTCGCGAACTGGCCGAAGGCGGCCGGTACGGACGACAACAGGGCCAAGCCGGCGAGGGCGGGCCACACGGACGATTCTCTGCGGATGGACATGACGGGTCTCGTTGGATTCCTTGCCCGGCACGACCAGGGCGTGCGGGACCATGGGATGTTTTCGAGACCAGTCGTTGGGGAACGGGGGCCGCCGCGGCCGGGGAAAATCCGGCCGACAAAAAAGCCTCCACTCCCGTCGACAGTCGGAGAATGAAGGCAGCAAACTCTCGCAAAGCCCGGCACATCCGTGCCGGGACTGGCCTCATCTTTCGCTTTGCCGGCGAAGTGAAACCCCGCGGCGCGGCATGGCCGCGCGACGGGGCTTCGGACGAGCACTTTGGGCGCGATATCCGGACTCCGGGCATTGACCTCGCTCCCGCCTTCCCATGCCGCATGCGGCACAGTGGCTGTCTTCCGACGTGGGAGTCTGTAACCCGTTACCGTGGCGGAACCGTCCCCGAATCTCACGGGGTTCCCGCAATTCCCAAGGTGTCTGGCAGGTGGCCGGAATCGGTTGGATTCCGGCCGGACAAAGAACTGCGCCGAGTAACCGTCCGACCCGCGGTCTTGGCAAACGAAAATCCGGGAAAGTCTGCCGCCGGAGACCGTGACGCCGCCCCGCGCAAAACGCCTTCCGCGCACGCCTCGGCGCCTCGCGAGCCCTTGCCCGGTTCCCGCCCCCCGGCCCGCCGCGTCGCCGCGGCGGCCACGGGGCCGCCTCCTCCCGGCCCGTGTCCCGGGCCCCGCTCAGACGCAGACCCCGAACACCTTCTCCGGATCGATGCCGAGTTCGCGGATGGCCTGCGACACCCGCGCCGCCGGGATCTCGCCGCGTTTGGACAACGCGTACAACGCCGCCACCGCGGTGAACTCCGCATCCACTTCGAAGAAGCGGCGCAACGTCTCGCGCACTTCCGAGCGCCCGAATCCGTCGCAACCCAGCGTGGTCAGCCCACCGGGAATCCACGGCGCGATCTGGTCCGCCACCAGCTTGAGATTGTCGCTCACCGCGATCCACGGTCCGGGTTGGCCCTCGACCACCGTCTCGAGATGGCTCTTCCGCGGCGTTGCCTCCGGATGCAGCAGATTCCAGCGCGCGGCGGCCTGCGCCTCCGAGCGCAACCGCTTGAAACTCGTCGCGCTCCACACGTCCGCGCCGACGCCGTACCGGGCCAGGATCGCCTGCGCCGCCAAAGCCTGCTGCAGGATCGCGCCCGATCCGATCAATTGCACCCGGTGCGCGTGGGCGACGTCGCCCGCGCGGAACTTGTACATGCCGCGCAGGATGCCCTCCTGGACCGCCGGATCCTCCGGCATCGCGGCGTGTTCGTAGTCCTCGTTGTGCAGCGAGATGTAATAGAGGACGTCCTCGCCGTCCTTGTACATGCGGCGCAGACCGTCGCAGACGATCACCGCCAACTCGTAGCCCCAGGCCGGTTCGTACGCATAGAGGCTGGGCACCGACGCCGCCACCAGATGGCTGTGCGCGTCCTGGTGCTGCAATCCCTCGCCGTTGAGCGTCGTGCGACCCGACGTCGCGCCCAGCAGGAATCCCCGGGCCCGACTGTCGCCGGCCAACCACACCTGGTCGCCCACCCGCTGGAACCCGAACATCGAGTAATAGATGTACATCGGGACCAGCGGCACGCCGTGGTTCGCGTGGGCCGTGCCCGCGGCCACGAAACTCGCCATCGCCCCCGCCTCGTTGATCCCTTCCTCCAGCAACTGGTCGGTCACCGACTCGGTGTACGGCATCGCCTCGCTGCGATCGACCGGGTTGTAGAGCTGTCCCTTGGAACTGTAGATGCCCACCTGCCGGAACAAGCCCTCCATGCCGAAGGTGCGCGCCTCGTCGGGAACGATCGGCACGATGTGCTTCCCGATGTTGCGGTCGCGCAGCAGCGATCCCAGCAACAGCGTGTACGCCTTGGTGGTGGACGCGTTCTTCAGCACCGACGCGTTCAGCAGCGTCGGGAAATCCGTCGGCGACGGGGTGTCGAGCGGCTTCGCCCGGACCTCGCGTTTCGGGAGGAATCCGCCGAGCACGCGGCGGCGCTCGAGGAGATACCGGGATTCGGCACTGTTCGGCGGCGGCCGGAAGAACGGCATCTCCGCGATGGTCTCGTCGGCGATCGGCACGTTGAACCGTTGGGCAAAGTGCCGGAGATCCTTCTCGCCGAGTTTCTTCTGGCCGTGCGTCGGGTTGCGGGCCTCGCCGGCCTCGCCCATGCCGTAGCCCTTCACGGTCTTGGCGAGGATCACGGTGGGACGCCCGTTGCGTTGGTGCACCGCGCGGTGGTAGGCCGCGTGGACCTTCAGCGGGTCGTGCCCGCCGCGCATCAGGCGCTTCAGTTGGTCGTCGGTCAGGTGGTTCACCAACTTCAGCAATTCCGGGTATTTCCCGAAGAAATGCCGGCGGACATGGCTGCCGGCCTCGACCACGTAGCGTTGGTAATCGCCGTCCACCACCTCGCCCATCCGGCGCGCCAGCAGTCCCGTCGTGTCCTGCGCCAGCAATTCGTCCCAGTTCGATCCCCAGATCACCTTGGTGACGTTCCAACCGGCCCCGCGGAAAACACCCTCGAGTTCCTGGATGATCTTGCCGTTGCCGCGCACCGGCCCGTCCAACCGCTGCAGGTTGCAGTTCACCACCCACACCAGATTGTCCAGGCCTTCGCGCCCGGCGACGTTGATCTGCCCCAACGTTTCCGGCTCGTCCGACTCGCCGTCGCCGATGAAGCACCAGACCCGCGGTTCTTCCTCGCGGTTGGCATCCACCAACCCGCGGTTCATCAGGTAACGGCTGAACCGCGCCTGGTGGATCGAATGGATCGGGCCGAGCCCCATCGAGACCGTCGGGAACTGCCAGTAGTCCGGCATCAGGTACGGATGCGGATAGCTCGACAGCCCCGCGTGGGGCTGGAGTTCGCGCCGGAAATTCTCGAGGTGCTGCTCGTGCAGGCGGTACTCCAGATAGGAACGCGCGTAGTTCCCGGGCGACGCATGGCCCTGGAAATACACCATGTCCGCCCGGCGTCCGCCGTCGCCCCCCCGGAAAAAGTGGTTGAAACCCACTTCGTAGAGCGTGGCCAACGACGCGAAGGTCGAGATGTGGCCCCCCACCCCGGCATCGCCCGCGTTCGCCCGCACCACCATCGCCATGGCGTTCCAGCGGATGTGCGCCTTGATCAGGCGTTCCATCGCCAGATCACCGGGGTACGGCGGCTGTTCGTGGGGGGGGATGGTGTTGACGTACGGGGTACTCGTGACGTCCGGCACCGGCAACCCGGCGCGGCGCAGCCCGGCCACCAGATCCGACAGGATCAGGCGCGCCTCCTCGGGCCCTTTGTCGCGCAACACGAGGCCCAGAAGGTCCCCGATCGACTTCGAATACCGCGTCAATTCGCCGGCAAATCCGACGACCGCGGCGGGCGTCGTCGATTCGTTTTGCGCCGGGGAGGGAGCCCCGGCCGGCACCGTTTCCGCATGTGAGATCGTGTCCAATGCGGACTGATCTTATCCGATTTCCAGCGTCTGCCAACCACCGACCCGCAAATGGTTGCCAGCAGCCCGGCTTCTGGAGGGGTGGAAAATGCACGGGAGGCCGGGAAAACGGGCCGGAAGCCGCGACTGGCCCACCCCGCCCCCGGCCGGTAGGCTCGCCGGGTTGAATTGGTTCGTTCATCCCCCCGCCGATCCCGCCACCCACCTCGCGTGGGAAGAAGCCGCCTTGGACGCCGTCGAGGCCCGGGAAACGCCGGCCTGCCTCTGGTTCTGGGAATCGGCCCGCCCTTTCGTGGTGCTCGGTTACGGCCAGCAGGCCGCGCGCGAAGCGGATCTCGACGCCTGTGCCCGGGACGACGTGCCCGTGCTCCGGCGTTGCAGCGGCGGCGGCGCGGTCGTCCAAGGCCCTGGTTGCCTCAATTACGGACTCGCCCTGCCCATCGATCCCGACGGCCCGACGGCATCCATCGCCGCCACGAATGCCTGGGTGATGGAACGTCAGCGAGGCGCCATCGAATCACTCGTCGGCACCCCGGTCGCGCGCCGGGGCGACACCGATCTGGCGCTCGGCGACCGCAAGTTCTCGGGCAACGCCCAGCGCCGGAAACGCGGCGCCCTGCTCTTCCACGGCACCCTCCTCGTCCGATTCGACCTCGGGTCGATCGCCCGGTGGCTGCGGTTCCCGTCGCTGCAACCGGAGTATCGCGCGGGTCGATCGCACCTGGATTTCGTGGCCAACCTCGGGATCGAACCCGCCGCCGTCCGCGAGGCGCTCGCCGGGGCGTGGAACGCGAGGCCTTCGGCGGCGCCCGATGTGTCGGCGCGGATCCGGGAATTGGTGGCCGCGCGATACGGCGATCCCGCCTGGCACGCGCGACGATAGGGGAAATCAACCGCCGGCCACGATCCGCACGATCTCGAGCCGGTCCCCGGGCCCGAGGTTGCGGCCGGCGAACTCCGACGGCGCGACCGGTTCGCCGTTGAGTTCGACCACGACCGACCTCGGGAGCAATCCCTGGGCGACGAGGAACTGCTCGAGCGTGACGGGGAACGCCGACGTCACCGGTTGGCCGTTGGCGATGACCTGCTGCATGGGGCGACGGTGGGCGGAAGGATGGGCGGGTTTCAAGTTCGGGGGTTTCGTGTTTCGAGTGCCGGGGCTCCCTGCCTCCCCTTTCGATCCCCGCGCCCGGCTCCTTGCCCCTGCCCCCGTCCCTGCCCACCGGTTTCCCGAATCGTTCCCATGAAAAATCCCCATGCCCGGATTCCGGCGCGGGCTGGCGCGCCGATGGCCACCGCGCAAACTCCGGCACCAACCCGGCGCGAAAGCCGCCGTCCAGTCCTGCCACCATGCCGCAAAGAGATTCGCTCTCGCCGATCCAGCAGTATCTCCAGCATCTCCACGACAAGTACGCCCGCCTCGAGGACGGGGCCGTGGCGACGTACATCCCGGAACTCGGCCGTGCCAACCCGCACGCCTTCGGGATCGCCATCGCCACGGTCGACGGGCAGGTCTACGAGGTCGGCGACAGCAACGTCCCGTTCACCATCCAGTCGATTTCGAAACCCTTGGTCTATGGTCTGGCCCTCGAGACCCATGGCGAGCGGCACGTCGCGGCACGGGTCGGCGTCGAACCCTCCGGCGAGGCATTCAATTCCATCAGCCTCGATCCCGCCACCGGCCGGCCGTTGAATCCCATGATCAATGCCGGGGCGATCGCCACGTCCAGCCTCGTGCCGGGCCGGTCCGCCGCCGAACGCCGCGCGCACCTCCTCGACACGCTCGCCGCCTTCGCCGGACACGAACTCGATTTCGACGACCGCGTCTACGTGTCCGAACGCGACACCGGGCACCGCAACCGGGCCATCGCCCATCTGCTGCGGAATTTCGGGGTCCTCGAAGGCAATCCCGAGGAACCCCTCGACCTCTATTTCCGGCAATGCTCGGTGTTGGTCACCGCGCGCGACCTCGCCATGATGGCGGCGACCCTCGCCAACGGCGGCACCAATCCCATCACCGGACGGCGCGTGCTCCAACCGCACAACACCGGCCGCGTCCTCAGCGTCATGACTTCGTGCGGCATGTACGACTACGCCGGCGAATGGATGCACAAGGTGGGCATGCCCGCGAAAAGCGGGGTCGCCGGCGGCATCCTCGCCGTCCTGCCCGGCCAACTCGGCGTCGGGGTCTTCTCGCCCCCTCTCGACGCCAAGGGCAACAGCGTGCGGGGTGTCCGCGCCTGCACCGACCTCTCCCGCGACTTCGGCCTGCACCTGTTCAACACCCCGCGCGTCGTCACCCCCGCGCTCAAATCCATCCACTCCGGCGCCGAGGTCCGCGGCCGCCGCCTCCGCCGCCGCCACGAACTCGAATTGCTCCACCGGCATGGCGACGCCATCCGCGTCTACCAACTCCGCGGCCGCCTCGTCTTCGCCTCCCTCGAACCCGTCGTCCGTTCGGTCCTCTCCCAGTCCCACTCGACCACCCACGTCGTCCTCGACCTCTCCCGGGTCGTCGACGTCGATCCCGCGTCCTGCCGGCTGTTGCTCGACCTTGCGGAACATCTCCGCCGCGCCGACATCCGCATCCACCTCACCGGGGCCAACGACAAATCCACCCTCCGCGAATACGTCGAGGTCCGGCTCTCGCCCGACGGCTGGAATCGCCTCGCGGAACCCGGCCACCTCGCCGACGCCCTCGAATCGTGCGAGGCCGACCTCCTCCGCCGGCACGCGCCCGCCGACATCGGCGACGGCAGCGTCGAACTCGCGGAACACGAACTCTGCCGCTCGCTTTCGCCCGGGGAACTCCAGGATCTGGCCGCGCGACTCGAGAAGGTCGATTACCCGGCCGGGATCGCCATCGTCGAGGCCGGCGCGCCGTCCGACTCGATGTACTTCATCGAGCGCGGCGAGGTGGGCATTTTTCTGGGGCCGGACGGGCCGGGGGCCCTGCTGCTGTCGACGCTCGGGCCGGGCATGAGTTTCGGGGAGGTCGCGTTGGTGGACCGGGATCCCCGGTCCGCGACGGTGCGGACGCTGGTGCCGGTCCGGGTCCTGCGTTTGTCGTTCGCCGAGTTCGACCGCCTGGAGGAATCGGGACTGGGCCACTTGCGGTCCAAACTGGTGGCGAACCTCGCCTCCGTGTTGGCCGCG
>WBXI01000064.1 GCA_008933025.1 Verrucomicrobiota bacterium | reverse complement strand
TCTGGGCGAGAAGATTTGCGAGCGATTGCGGCGGTTTGCTCATGAGTAACTAGAACGCTAGTTACATATGGACAAAAAAGAAGAGCAAACTCGTCTCTCTTCACATTTTCGTCATGCACCCCCGGTCGCCCGTCGTTCGGGGTTCGGCGAGCCGGTTGAACCACTCCGGGACCGAACCACGCCGACGGCTCGATCACCCATGGCGGAATGCCCGGGGCTCCCACGCGCGACTCCCCGGGTTCCACCCCGGCAAATGCATTGCGTCGGGCGTCCCGTTTGGGGCCTCTTGACGGCGTTGAACGCGACCGTCGATCCGCCACCCAGGCCCAATCGCGGACCGCGCTGGTGGCCGCTGCTGTTGCTGCTGGCGCTCGTGGGCGCCCGCCTCGTGCAGGTCTGGGTTTTCCGCGACCACGAACGCCAGTTCAAATTCGCCTCCACCTGGCCCGCCCTGCGCCTCGCCGCTCCCGCCGCGTTGGCTTGGTTCCTCCTCTTCTCCCGCCTCCGTTGGCGCACCCGCCTCGCCGGTCTCGCCGCGCTCGTCATCGCCGCGGTCCTCGGCCTGACGTTGGTCCGCGTCCGCGGCATCGACGGCGACCGCGTGCCCGTCCTCGAATGGCGCTGGTCCCATCGTCCCTCCGGGACCACCCCCGGCGGACATCCCGGCCCGGCGACGACGGCCACGACCCGCGCCCCCATCCCGGGAGCCGCCGACTTCCCCCAGTTCCAAGGGCCCACGCGCGATGGATTCCTGACGGGTCCTTTGCTGTCGACCCATTGGAACGCGCAGCCTCCGACGTTCCTTTGGCGCCAACCGATCGGCGAGGCTTGGTCGGGATTCGCCGTGGCGGACGGTCTGGCCATCACCCTCGAACAATCGGGCGACATGGAAGTGGCGGTGGCGATGGATCTCCGTGACGGCGCGCGGGTGTGGACGAACGGCTACCCCGCGCGTTTCGAGAACTCGCAGGCCGGCAATGGCCCGCGGTCGACGCCGACGATCGTCGGTTCCCGCGTCTACATCGCGGGCGCGACCGGGATCCTGCGGTGCCTGGACCGCGCATCGGGCAGCAATGTCTGGAACATCGACCTGTCGAAGGAGCACGCGGCGCGGGTGCCGGAATGGGGCTACAGCGCGTCGCCGTTGGTCGTGGACGGCCTCGTTTGGGTGCCGGCGGGGAGCAAAGGCCGGTCCCTCGTGGCCCACGAGGCCACGACGGGGCAGTTCCGATTCGGTGGCGGCGACTCATCCGCCGCCTACGCGTCGCCGGTACTGGCGCGATTGGCCGGCAAGGACCAGATCCTCGTCCTCAACGACGTCGGGATCGCGAGCCACGATCCGGCGGACGGCCGGATCCTGTGGGAACACGCCATTCCCGAAGCCCCGCATGTGGCGACGCCGGTGCTGGTGGGGACCAACCGCGTCGCGGTTTCCGTGGGATACGGCAAGGGAACCTTCGTGATCGAGGTGGGCCGGTCGCCGGACGGGTCGTGGACCCACGTCGTGGCGTGGAAATCGATCCGGCTGAAGTCGAAATTCGCCAACCTCATTCCGCGGGGCGACACGCTCTACGGGTTGGACGACGGGACGTTGGTGGCGCTGGACCTGACGACGGGCGCGTTGCGATGGAAGGAGACCCGTTACGGGCACGGCCAAATGCTGTGGGTCGGCGACTTGCTGCTCGTGGGTGCCGAGAACGGTGAGGCGGCCCTGGTGGACCCACGACCGCAGGGGATGCGCGAGTTGGGAAGGTTCCGCGCGTTGGCGGACAAGACTTGGAACCCGCCGGCACTTTGCGGACATCTGCTGCTCATGAGGAACGACCGCGAAATCGCGTGTCACCGACTCCCCACCCGATGAAGTCCCCGCCCCTGCGAAACTTGGGACCGGAGACCGCGGTGCGACGGGTGGCGGTCACCATGGTGCCCGCGGCGCTCGCGGGGATTGCCGCGAGCGCGGTGAAGATCGCCGACGGCGGGACGGTGTTCGTCGCGAATTACACGGCGAGATCCTGCGGTTGGCTGACACCTACGGCGACGGGTCGGACTGGTCGTGCGCACCGATCTCCGGACGCGATGGCCGGCTGACTTTCTCGGTGCCGACGGATTCGTGCGACCCGGCACCGACCCCGGACCCCGGTGGAATGCGGGGCACGTTGCCGCGGGTTTCGCCCCACGGAAAAACGAACGAGGAAATCCGTTCCCACCGCCGGATCGGGAACGCCGGCCTGCCCCTAACGGTCCACCAGCAATCCGCCCCACCACCGCCGATCGTTGTCTTCCGGCGTGCCATTGCGGCGCACGCCCCACGGCCGCACCGCAAGTCCCATGAGCCGGACCTCGGCGCCGGAATCGCGGGAATCGTAGTCCCGGCCCCTGCCCGTCTGCACGCAATACGCGGTGCACAGGCGCTGGAGCCGCAGCGGACAGTCATCGAACGGATCCACGGGAATCTTCCCCTCCGGCAGCACGTCGGCCGACAGCCCCGAAAGATCCGCGGGAAGCTCGCCGTCGTGCGCCAACCGATGGCGCTCGATCGCGCAGACCAACACCGCGGCGCGGGCATCCGCCAATGTTTCCAAATGCTCCGCGCGCATCCAGGGAATCGCCTCCAACGACATCTGCGTGGCAGGACACAGCGCCGCCAATCGCGCCCCCTGCAGGCGGCTCTGGATAACCTGGGCTTCCGCGTCGCGGCCCACCGCTGCCGACGCCGCCGTGTCGATGGACCGCGTTTCGTCGGCAAACGATTCGAGCATCCGCCCCCGATCGCGGAGGTGGAGTCCTCCCGCCCAATGGACTGCGGACAGTATGGCGAGGGGGACGCCTTCGGAAGGCGTGCCCGGAGCCCTGGCAATCAAGTCGGCCACACCCCGGGGTCCGACCATCGCCCTCCCAATCCAATCGGCGACGTGCCCTTCCATCGCGCGCCGAAAGGGACCGACCTCGGGAACCCGCGCGAACCCGGCTTCGATCCACGCCAGACGGGCGTCGTCCACGGACATCATGGAGACCACCATCGCGGTGGTTCGCGCCGCGATGCGGACGATCTCGCCCCGCGTTTTCTGCACGTGTTCATCCGGGAACTCCTCGAAGGCCCGCGCCACGAGGAGGATGTCGCCGATGGCGGCGGTGGCCACGTCGGGATGCCCGTCCTGGGCGGCGACGAGGGCTTGGTACTGGAGGAGCACCGCGAGGTCGGTGATGGGGACCGCCCATCCCTCCGGGTCGGAACCCGGCGCCAGCAGCGGTGCCGGTGGCCGGGTATCGGCGAGGGGGCGGGCTTTCGCCAGTGCGGCCAAAATCGCGGCATGGTCGTCGACTTGGTTCCTGAGGCGCGCATAACGCAGGAACGGGATGGGATGCGACAGCACCCCGCCGCGGCCGCATTCCCGGAAACGTGCTTCAAGCGCTTTGGCACTGAACTGGAAGTCGGTCGCCCTGCCGGGGGCGGCGGTCGAACGGGCGGAATCGAAAGGACCGCGGCGGCGGTTCCTGGTGCCGCGGAGTTCGCGGGCAAGCGTCACGACCACCGAGGGAAGGTTGGTGGGCGACAAACCTTCGGCCAGCGGCGCCAGCAGTTCGCGACGGGAGGTCGGCCAACCGGCGCCGGCCAATTCGGCCAGCGCCCGATGCACCCGGACGTGACCGGCCACATGCCACGCGGCGAGCAGCACCGAGGCGACCACGGGTCGCCACCAGCGGATCGTGCGCAGGAATGGGGCAATCGTTCGGAACACGGGTTGTTCCCGATTGGAGGCCCCCCGGACGCGGGTGTCACGCCGCGAGTCGGCCCCACGGGAACCTCACGCCTTTTCGATGGCCTTCACCAGGCCCTCGATCGTGTGCTGGCGCGCCTCGACGGTCGGTTGGATGCCGAGGGCCACCAGTGCCTTGGTGGTCTCGGGACCGATGCTCGCCGTCTTCATCTTCGGGTTTCCGGCCAACAGTTGCGGCAGCGGGAACCGCGCGTGGAAATTCTCCACCGTCGAACTGCTGGTGAACGTGATCCAGTCGGCCCCCTCCTCCGCGAACCGCGCGGCCGCGCCGCTTTGGTCCTCGGTCTCGGGAACCGTCCGGTAGGCGGCCACGTCGTCCACGATCGCCCCGAGCTCGACCAATTGCGCCGGCAAATCCGGGTTGGCCACCTCGGCGCGCAACAACAGCATCCGCAGGTTCTCGACGTTCTCGTAGGCGTGGATCGCCTTGGCTACCTGCGACGCGAGATACTTCTCCGGCATGACGTCGACGGCGAGATGCCGTTCCTTCACGCGCTCGGCCGTGGCGGGACCGACGGCCGCGATCCGGAGGTTGCCGATCGAACGGATGTCCGGGTAGGCCTTGAAAAACGCGTCGAAAAACGCGTCCACGCCGTTCGGACTGGTGAACACCGCCCAGTCGTACTCGCCGATGCCCACGATGGCATCGATCAACGGATGGATCCCTTCCGGGGGCACGATGCGGATGGTCGGGATCTCCAGCACGTCGGCGCCGTCGTCGCGTAGCCGGGACGAAAGCCGCCCGGCCTGGTCGCGCGTTCGGGTCACCACGATGCGCTGGCCGAACAATGGCCGCCGCCCGCACCAATCGAGTCGATCGCGCAGGGTCACGACCCCGCCGATGACGATCACAGCGGGCGACTTGAGGCCCCGCGCCTCGACGGCGTCGGCAAGGGTGGCGACGGTGGCCACGAGCGTCTCCTGCCGGCCGAGGGTACCCCAGCGAACCACCGCGGCGGGCGTCGTGCCGTCGAGACCGTTGGCGATCAATCGGCCGGTGATCGCGCGCAGGTGTTCCATGCCCATGAGCACGACTTTGGTGCCGGGAAAACGGGCGAGCTGGGCCCAATCCACGGCGGCATTCGGCTTGTCGGGATCCTCGTGCCCGGTGACCACCTGGAAGGCGGAGCAGAAATCGCGGTGGGTGAGCGGAATGCCGGCATAGGCCGGCACGGCGATCGCGGACGAAACCCCGGGGACAACCTCGAACGGCACCTTGGCCGACGCCAGCGCGAGGGCTTCCTCGCCGCCGCGGCCAAAGATGTAGGGATCGCCCCCCTTCAGTCGGACGACGGTGTGCCCGGCCTTGGCTTCGCGGACGAGGAGCGCGTTGAGTTCGTCCTGCGGGAGGGAGTGGTCCCCCGCGCGTTTGCCGCCATGGATGCGACGGGCGGCGGCGGGAGCCAGCGCGAGCAACTCGGGGTTGACCAACGCGTCGTAGACGACGACGTCGGCACGGGCCAACAACTCGGCACCGCGCAGCGTGAGAAGCCCGGCATCGCCCGGGCCGGCACCGACGAGATAGACAGTTCCAGATTCCGACACGGGGACAGGGTGCCCAATCGGTTTCCCCGCGAGGAAGGCGAATCGGAGGGAATCCCGCGCCCCGGGCGCGGTTGGAAACCAAGGGAACCCACCGCCGGGTCCGGGGTCGCCGTGCCCCGCGCGGCGCCCCGGAGCCTACCGCTGCCTGGTCTGGAACGTGACGACCTGTTCGTCGGGTTTGGCGAGGCCGATCTGTTCGCGGGCCTCGCGCTCGATGGTGCGCGGGTCGTTGCGAAGGGCCTCGATGCGGACCTGGTTGCGGTTCACCTGGGTTTCGAGGCGATGGACGGCATCCTGGTCGACCTGCATTTCACGACGCAGTCGTTCGTTTTCGTAGATGAGCGGGACGTACTTGAGGACGATGAGGGTGACGATCGCGAGGCCGATCAGCCAAAGCATCAACCGGTTCAGCCAGCCGAGAACGCCGAGGTTGACCACCGACCCGCCGTCCGTGGATGCACTCATTTCGCGTATTGTTTCCAGCTTTGGAGCCGCGAGTCAGGTCCAAACTGCAGGCGCAGGCACACATCCGGGGAACTATGGATGTCATTGGCACCATTCCAACCCCACGGGCCGTGGCGCCACCCGCCCATTCCCCAACCCGGGCTTGGCGTGCTGTAAACCGTGCCGCGTTGGAGCACCCAATCGGCCACGGTGACCCCGTCGCTGGTGATCTCTTTCTTGTCGGGCGGTCCGTACTCCTTGACGGCTTCGTCGTAGGAAAAGAGCCCGACGCGCTTGGCCCAGTCGGTCCGGGGTTGGGTGGCGCACGCGCCGGCAAAGAGGGTGGCCACGAGGGCCAACCACCCGGCGAAACCGAACAGGGCGCGGGAGTTCACGACGCAAGTCTACCGCGGCGACCGACTCCGGGCAATCGGCGCCACCAATCCGTTTGCGGTGGCGGTGGCGGGGCCGGACTCCCCCCTGCCCGCCCCGTGTTTACGGGCGTTCCTCGAGGGCGGCTTTGCGGGCGTCGGAACGGGCCCAGAACCAAGCGATCACCACGGTGGCCTCGTACAACACCAGCAGCGGCGCCGCCATGAGCAACATGTTCACGGGGTTGCCGTCCGGCGTGACGAAGCCGGCGATGACCAGGATGCCGATGTAGAAATACGAGCGGTACCGCGACAGCGCCTTGACGTCGAGCAAGCCGATCTTGACGAGGGTCAGCAGGACCAGTGGCAATTCGAAGCTCACGCCCATGCCGAGAAGGAACCAGCAACTGAAGCTGATGAACTCGTCGGCACGCCATTCGTCGGCACCGAAACCCAGCCAGTTGGAGAACGCCGCCGTGGTGCTGAGCGTGATGGGCAGCAGGACGAAATAGCAGAACGCCACGCCGGCGAAGAACAGGCTGGTGGCGAAAAACGACACCCGGTAGAGGAACTTTTTCTCGTGGACGTGCAGCGCCGGAAGGATGAATTGGCCGAGGAAAAAGAGGACGAACGGGGACGCGAGGGTCAACCCGCCGAACATCGCGATCTGGATCGCGATGGTGAACCCGCCGGCCGGGCTGTAGGTCTTCAGGTCCACCCGCATCCCGTAGGACGCGTCGACGGGCGGATTGGTGTCCGGCACCAGCACCAGAAACGTGTTCGTCCCCAGCGTCAATGGCGCCAACCGCAGCAACGCGTCCTTGTTCGTCGGCACGCCTTCCACCGGGAACTTCGCGAGGGGCAATCGCCCGAGGATGTTGGTCCCGAAAGTAACCACGGCCAAGGCATCGCGGTTTGGCCGCATCTGCTGGGCCTTCACCAAGGGAACCCGGAGGAGTCCGATGATGAAATTGCCGGCACTGAGACAGACGATGACGCCGAGAAGGATCGCGATGACCGAGCGGATGATGGTCCAGCGCAGGTCCTCGAGATGCTCGAGGAACGTCTTCACCGGCCCACCGCCCTCGTCGAGGTCGGGCTCTTCGGTCACGACCACCGGGTCGAGGGTCTCGGGATCTTCAGGCATTCCGCTGGGAGAAGGTCAAAGGCTGCAAAAGCCCCGCGTGACACGGTCCGGAGGATTCCGGAAGGGTCGCCGCGGGGCATCGGGATCCGGGCGTCGGGAATGGATCAGGAATGGCCGACGTCCTGGGAAACGGTTTCGGGCGCCTTGCGGGGCGCGGCCGGGGCCGGCGCGGGCGCCGGCGGTTCCTCGGCGGATGCGCGGGCAAACTCATCCTGGACGTCCCGGGACGCCTTCTTGAATTCCCGGATGCCGGTGCCGACGCCTTTCATCAGCTCGGGAACCTTCCGGGCGCCGAAAAGCACCAGGACAACGAGCGCGATGATGATGATTTCACCGGTGCCCAAGAGGGCGAGAAGGGACAGCGTCATAATTCGATTTCCTTAAGCAGAGGGCGCCACGATCCGGCTCGTTCCACCCAAGGGAGGACGCGGCAGCCACGTTGACGGACGGAAAGTAGGTCGGGGGGATTCGGGGGTAAAGGCACAAAAAACCCCGCGTCGCGACGCGGGGTTTTCGGGTTGGGCCCAATCAGCGGACGTTGCCGCCCGCGGGAAGCAGCAGGACGAATTCACTGCGACGGTTCTTGCCCCAGGCGGCCTCGTCGTGGCCGGGATCGGCGGGACGGGCCTCGCCGTAACTGACGGTGGTGACCTTTTCCGCGGCCACGCCGTTGTTGAGCAGGATCTCGCGGACGGAGAGCGCGCGGCGCTCGCCCAGGGAGAGGTTGTAGCCCTCGGTGCCACGCTCGTCGCAATGCCCCTCGATCTCGAGCTTGGCATCGGCGTGCGCCTTCAGGTACTCGGCGACGGCCAAGACCTTGGTGGTCTCGGGCCCCTTCTTCACCGCCGACTTGTCGAAGTCGAAATAGACGGTGTTGCCCCGGAACATCTCGCGGTCCTCGCGCATCCCGTTGCGGATGTCGCCCGCCGGCAAATCGGTCTGCGGGGGGGGGGTTAGATTGGCAGCGGCGTTTTGCGGGTTCAGGTCGACGGGGTTTGCCCCGGTGTCACCGGGCGCAAAGCGATTGCCACGGCCAGCCGTGCCTCCCGGGCTGGTGCCGATCGGCGCGGTGGGCGCCAACTCCGTCGTGGTGCCCGCACGACCCTCGCTGCCGGGAATGGCGGTGATGTTTTTGGGTTTGGTTTTGCACCCGGCGCCACCCAGCGCCCCGGCAAGAACCAGGGTGATCAGTCCAATCTTGAGAAAACGATTCATACTACGGAATGCGATGGGTGTTATCTGGCCCAACTGGGCTGGGAGCAACCACCCGAAAATGACGCGGAATCCTTGACCCGCCCCGTAGGCACGTCAAGCAGGGACAACCTCCGAATGCTGCCTTTGCGACGGACCACCGCCAAAGTACGCGAATTGGGGGCCCACGTCGGGTCTTCCCCCTCGCCCACCGCCCGCGCTTCCCCACCTTTCGCGGGCACCACGTAGACCTGGAAATTCTCCCGGCCACCCATCCGCGTGAACGCGATCTGGCTGCCGTCGGGCGACCAATCCGGCTCCGTCGCCCCACGCACGCCCCCGGTGTTCAACGGACGCATCGGCCCCCCGCCGGCGTCGACCACGTACAGCCGGGTCGACCCTTCCGCCCGCGACGAAAAACAGATCGAGCGCCCGTCCGGCGACCAACACGGCGAGGCCTCGTCTTCCCGGGTCGTCGTGAGTTGCTTCAAACCGGAACCGTCGATGTGGGAAACCCAGACGTCGGGGCTGCCGCTCTTGCTCAGGATCATGGCGATCCGGGTTCCGTCGGGCGAAACCGCGGCACCGTCGTTCATCCCGTTGAAACTCGCCACCGCGGTGCGGGCCCCGCTGGCCAGGTCATGCGAATAAATGCAGGCCCGGCCAAGGCGGAAACTGCTGTAGTACAGGACGCGGTGCCCGGGCTGCCACGCGGGCGACCGCACGATCGATCCGTCCTGGGTCAACTGGAACGCGTTCGCGCCGTCGTAGTCGGCGAGGAAAACCTCCGACACCGACTCGTTGCGCTGGTTGCGCTGCCCGACGGTGATCTTGAAAGCGATCTTGGTGCGGGCGATGCCCTTTTGGCCGGGAATGGCGGTCTGGACGACATCGTCGGCGAGGGCGTGGGCTTGGCCGCGCGGCGTGCCGCCCGGATAGGCGCGGGCGAACAGCGCGTGTTTGCCGGCGTCCTTGAGCGTGGCCTCGATCTGCCCCCCGTTTTTGCCGACGAGTTCGAACCGGGCCTGGGCGGGAGGGACGATGCTGAATCCGGCCACCTCGAGGTCGAACTTCAGTACTTTGTCGGCCTCGCCGGTGAAACCGGAGATGGCGATGGGAACGAGCGCGGCGACTTTGCCGCCCTCGACGGTGGTGATCGGGACGTCCGTCTGCGCGGCGAGCCGGGCACAGACGGCGAGCGCGGCGACGGCGGCGAAAAGCCGGCGGCACCGGGGCGTGGTGTGGGTCATGGATTGATTCCTTCGAGCTTGAACTTGATGCGGAACACCCGCTCGGCGTCGGTGGTGCCCTCGGGCAACGGATCCAGACGGCGGTAATGCTGGAGAACCTCGGCCACCGAGTCGTCCAGCGCCCGGATCCCGGAGCGCTCGATCACCTCGAACCTCGCGAGTGTTCCGTCGCGCGTCACCGTGATGGCGACGCCGACGTAAGCCACGGGCACGGGAAGCGAACTGGGACGCTTCCATCGTGCCTCGTAGAAAGCCTTCAGATACGTGCCGTAGCCGAGCCAGACCTGCCCCCCGCCGCCGGGGCCCGGGGTGGTGATCTCGGTGGCGGAGGACAGGTTTTTCTCCAGCGACGACCGGATGCCGTGGAGTCGGTTTTGCCAGGCCTCGGCGGCCGCCTTGGCCCGGGCCCGTGCCTCCGCCGCCGCCTCCGCGGCAGCCTCCGCCTCGGCACGCCGCTGCGCCTCGGCCTCGAGCCGACGCTGGGTTTCCAACTCCGCCTTGGTCGGACCCTTGGCCGCCTGCGCGACCACGATGGTCTTCGGCTTCTTTCCCGAACGTGCCGTCTCCTTCGCGTTCTTGGGCGCGTGCAGGCGATCGTCGACGTCCTGCGACTTCACGTCGTCCGCGACCTTGATCTCGCGGGCCTTCGGCGGGTTTTTGGCCGGGGCGGGGTCCGGATGGGTCGGCTCGTTCGCGCTGTGGACCGGGTTTCGCGGCACGGTCTGGGGCGGCTTTGCCGGGGGCGGGACCGGGACGGGCGGACGCTCGGCCTGCGGTGGCCGCGACGGCGGATTCGCGGGCGGTGGCGGGGTGCCGCCGCCGGCACCAAGGCCGGAGACGAGCTTCACCCCGGAGGTGTCGATCAACTCGATGGTGGGCAGGGACGGCATCTCGGGGGGATGCCGGGCGGCCCAGAACGACAGGAACAAGAGCGTGGCGATCAACCCGACGTGCGCGGCCGTCGAGGTGGCGAAGCAACGCTTTTCGATCCGGTTCATCGGTGTTCCGATTCGGTGGCGATGTCGAAGCGGGTGATGCCGTTCTTGCGGCACATCTCGAGGATGCCGGCCGGGTGGCGGAACTTGCCGTCGGCATCGGCGCGGATGCGGACGACCATGTTCGGGTTGCGCAGGTACTCGTCGCGGAGGGCCTTTTCCATCGCGGCCGGCCCGTCCATGCGGCGACCGCGGAAGAAATAGACGCCGGCGACATTGACCTCGGCGAGGACGACGTCCTTGGCCTCGGGATTCTGGCGCCGGGCGCCGCCGGCCGGGAGCGTCAGGGGAATGCTGTTGTCGAGCAGCGGGGTGGTGATGATGAAGATGATGAGGAGGACGAACGCCAGGTCCAGAAGGGGCGTGACGTTGATCTCGTTCAACGTCACGAGCTGGTTGCGCTGGGAAAAGCGACGCATGGTTCGCGGGGGTTCGTTCTCCGGTCCGTCACCAGAGCCGCGGCAGGTTGTCGCCGGCCATGACGACGACCAACACGAGGGCAAGGACGATGCCGACGATGATGCCGAGGGTCCACTCGCGGCTCAGCGCCTTGCGGTCGCGGGACGAGCCACGCTTGGACTTGTGGAGGCGCCGTCCGCACTGCACGCACCGCGCCCCGACACGCGGGTTCTTGGCGCCGCACTCGAGGCAATTGACGAAAAGGTGCGCCTTGCAGAATTCGCAGTCGTCCAGCCCCATCGGATTGAGATGCTCGCACTTCACGCAGAGCACGCCGCGCGCGTTCTTTTGCCCCGCCACCGGAGGCGAGGCCGGCACCGGGAACGCAGGATTCGATTCGGGCTGGTCACTCATCTTCTTTGAGGAATTCGGTCTCCAACCGCGATGCGAACGACTGCGCGAAATTGTCGAGTTCGACGGTGAGCACCCGCAGGTTGTGGACGAGCCAGTTGTACCCAAACATGGAAGGAATGGCCACCAGAAGGCCGGCGACGGTGGTGATCAGGGCGGCGGACACGCCGGGGGCCATGGCGGCGAGGTCGGCCTTCTGTTTCACCGCGACGCCGCCGAAGGTATCCATCACGCCCCAGACGGTGCCGAGGAGTCCGAGGAACGGCGCGCCGCTGACCGCGATGGCCAGGAGGATGAGACCCGACTCCAGCCGGAGGGATTCGCGGGCCACGGCACCCTCGAGCGCCCGCTTGATGTGTTCGACGGCCTTGAGCGAGAGGTGGACCTTGCGCGAACCGTCGGGCGCGTTGACCCGGGCATCGATCTCGCGGCAACCGTCCTCGTAGACCGAAAACAGGGGGCAGCCGTCGACTTCCAACCGGCGTTGGAAGATGTCCAAAACCGCTTTTTGGGCCCTGAATTCCCCCTCGAAATGGAAATTCAGCCGCTTGGCGCGCCGCATTTGCACGGCCTTGGCGGCCATCGTCGACCACGCGAAGATCGAGAAGACGAGGAGCACCATGATGATGACCCGCGCCTCGGGCGTCGCCAGACTCCAGATTTGTACCAGGGATAGCTTCTGCTCGCCGGCCGCGGCCAGCACCCCCAACGGAAAATTCATCGTGCGGTAGGCGTCCAAATAAACCTCCGGAAACGTTGCCGAACTGGGAATCCGGCCATCGGTCCCGGGGTTGGAAGCAGTGCGTGGACGCACACTGCGCGCCGTGTGTTCAACCAAATCCCGATCCTTGGCAAGTGCGAACACGAACGGCGGGACTCTTATTCCCCGAACGCCTCCCGCAGGTACGCCCGACTCCGCGTCGCGATCGCTTCCGCCCCCTCCTCGAACTTGAACACCTCCACCGAGACGTACCCGTCGTAGCCCACCGCGCGCAGCGCCGCCCCGATCGGCCGGAAGTCCACCGCGCCGAACCCCGGCCCCTTCAGGTTGCTGTCGTTCGCGTGGAAATACGCGAATCCGCCGCGCGACGCCCGGATCACCTCCGGCACCGGCGACGCCTCGGAACTCATCGCCTTGACGTCGAGAATCACGCTCATTGCCCGCGAACCGAATCCCCGCGCGAACCGGATCGCCTCGGCCGCCGTGTTCACGAAGTTGGTTTCCGACGGTGCCAAGGGCTCGAAACAGATCGTCACCCCGCGCTCTTCCGCGCGACGCACCGCCGGCGCGAAGACTTCCGCCGCCCATTGCCACCCCATCGGGAGCGTCACGCCCGCCAACAACTGCCGCTGCTTCGGGGAACCCACCACCATGAACTTCCCGCCCACGTCCGCGCAGAAATCCACCAGTTCCACGAAATACCGCGCCGTCCGCGCCCGAACCGCCTCGTCGGGACTGGTCAGGTGCAATCCCTCGGTCTTCACCAAAACCCAATGGATCCCCGAGATCGCGATGCCCGCCGCCGCGGCCTGTCCCCGGATCTCGCGGCGGCGCGCGGCGTCGATCGTGGTCACCGGCCCTCCCAGCGTGAACGGCGCGAGTTCCACCGCGTCGTACCCGGCCTTCCGGGCAAACGCGAAGGTGTCGGCCAGGCTCCATCCGTCGAAGATCTCGTTGCAGATCGCGAATTTCACGGCGCGAGCCTAGGGACGACGACGGGATTTGGAACCCGGGGTTTTTGGCCGTTTTCAACGGCGGCGATCCCGCCTAGCGTCGCCGGGATGACGTTGGATTTCATCAAGATGACCGGGGCGGGCAACGACTTCATTCTCGCCGACAACCGGGCCGGGAACATCGCGTTGACCCGCGAACAGGTCGCGCGCCTGTGCCACCGCCAGTTCGGGATCGGCGCCGACGGCCTCATGCTGCTCGTGCCCTGCCGTTCTGGAAAAGCCGACTGGGCGTGGCAGTTCTACAATTCCGACGGCTCGGATGCCGAGATGTGCGGCAACGGCGCGCGTTGTTTCGCGCGGTTCATCCAGAAGACCACCGGCTGGCCCCGCCCCGAGGTGACCTTCGAGACCGTCGCCGGCGTCATATCCGCCCGGTTCGAGGGCGAACGCGTGACCGTCCGTCTCACGCCCCCGCACGGTTTCCGCCCCGCCGAACGCGTCCCCACCTCCGCGGGCGAGCTCGAGGTCAGCTCGCTCAACACCGGCGTGCCCCATGCCGTCGTCTTCGTGCCGGACGCCGACCGCGCCATGGTCCAGCAACTCGGCGCCGAATTGCGGTTTCATCCCCACTTCAAGCCGCGCGGCACCAACGTCAATTTCGTCGAGGTCAAGGGCCCGTCCCACATCCGCGTCCGCACCTACGAACGCGGCGTCGAGGGCGAGACCCTCGCCTGCGGCACCGGGGTCACCGCAGCCGCCATCATCGCCTCCCGCATCCATGGCTTTGCCCCGCCCATCCGCGTCCAGGTGCAGGGCGGCGACGAACTCCGCGTCGCGTTCGCCGACTCGGGCGACGCCATCGCCGACGTCGATCTGAACGGGCCCGCGACCTTCGTGTACACCGGGCGGATCGAGCTCTGATCGCCGGTCCCACCCCATGTCCTTCGCCACCCATCGCGACGCCGCCGCCCTCCCGGTGGCCCGTGCGCGGCGGTTTTCGGCCGCGCGGGACTCCGGTTGCCGGAGGGTCGCCGTCGCCACCCTGGTCCTGGCCGCCTTCTTCCAGGCCCCGTGCGCACCCCTCCGTGCGCACGGGCCCGACCACGACGTCGTTCTCCGGCTCACCGAGGATCTGAAGCAGGATCCCGGCAACGTGCGCCTCCGGCTCGAACGCGGCGAGCGGCTGCGATCCCACGGGGACCTGGAGGCCGCCCGCGCCGACTTCGTGGAGGCCCTGCGGCTCGATCCCGGTTTCCAGCCCGCGCGCGTCCGGCTTGCCTTCGTCGAACGTTCGGCCGGCCGGACCAACCAGGCCCTCGCCCTGCTCGACGAGACGATCCGCCGCGAGCCCGACCATTTGCTGGCCCTGAGCGCGCGCGCGGATCTCCACGCCCGCCGCGGGGCGCCGGCGGCGGCGCTGGCCGACTACAACGAGGTGATCCGCCGCGCGAAACCCGCGCGGCCGGAACTTTTTCTCGCCCGGGCGCGCGCCCAAATGGCCGCCGACACCAACGCCGTGCCGATGGTGCTCGCGGGTCTCGAGGACGGCATCCGCCAATTGGGTCCGGTACCCGCGTTGGAATCGATGGCCCTGGATCTGGAACGCGGGCGCGGCGACACCGCCGCCGCGTTGCGCCGCATCGACGGCCTGCTGAAGGCGGCGGACCGCAAGGAGCGGTGGCTGGCGGAGCGCGGCGACGTGCTCGCGGACGCGGGCCGCGCGGCCGAAGCCAAGGCCGCCTACCGCGAAGCCATCGCGGCGATCGACCGACTCCCCGAGCGCCAGCAACGCACCATCGCCACGGGCGAACTCCGCTCGGAACTGGCGGCGAAGCTTGCCGCGGGAACGGCCGCGCGGCGACCCTCCCCGCCGTCCCCATGAATCGCCGCCTCCTCCTGCTCCTGTTCGTGCTCTGCGGCGTGGCGCCCGGAATGACGGCCGCCGAACGTCTCCTGCGCGGGCCATACCTGCAGTTGCCCGCGCCCCGCTCCATGGTCCTGCGCTGGCGCACCGACGTCGAAAGCCGCGGCTTCGTCTGGTACGGGACCTCGCCGACCACGGTCACCAACCGCGCGAACCATCCCGGACGCCTCGTCGACCACGTCGTCCAACTCGCCGGACTCCGCCCCGCCACCCGGTATTATTACCGCCTCGGCTCGGAGACCAACCGGTTCCTGACCGACGTTTCCGGCGACTTCGCCTTCGTGACCCCGCCGGTGCCCGGGACCGTGCAACCGGTGCGGGTCTGGGCGATCGGCGACGCCGGGACCGGGACCACCAACCAGGCCAATGTCCGCAACGGTTTCTACAACCTGTACCGCGAGCGTCCCTGCGACGTCTGGCTGATGCTCGGCGACAACGCGTATCCCGAGGGTTCCGACAACAGTTTCCAGCGGACCGTGTTCGAGGTTTACGGGCGCGTCTTCCGGCAATGCCCGGTGTGGCCGACGCTCGGCAACCACGACGCCTACAGCGCGGATTCGCCCACGCTTTCCGGACCTTACTACGACATCTTCACGCTGCCCACGCTCGGCCAATCCGGCGGCGTCGCCTCGGGCACCGAGGCGTACTACGCCTTCGATTTCGCGCACGTGCACTTCGTGTGCCTCGATTCGGAGGACACCGACCGGTCGCCCGACGGCGCCATGGCGCGTTGGCTGCGCGCGGATCTCGCCGACAACACGCGCGACTGGGTCGTCGCGTACTTCCACCATCCGCCGTACTCGAAGGGCACGCACGATTCCGACCGGGAAGGCGATTCCGGCGGGCGCCTCGCGGAGATGCGGCGCAATTTCCTGCCCATCCTCGAGGCGGGCGGCGTGGATCTGGTCCTGTCGGGCCACAGCCACGTCTACGAACGCAGCCATCTGGTCGACGGCCACTACGGCACCTCGACCAACCTCCTGCCCTCCATGGTCCTGAACCGCGGCAGCGGACGGCCGGACCTCGACGGCGCCTACGAGAAACCCTCGGGCAACGCGCCGCACCGCGGCGCCGTCTACGTCGTGGCGGGAAGTTCGGGCCACATCGGCAGCGGGCGCCACGACCATCCCGTGCACTGGATCGGCCTCAACAAACTCGGGACCCTCGTCCTCGATTTCGACGGGGCGGAGGCGAACGTCCGCTTCGTCGGGGACAGCGGCCAAGTCCGCGATTATTTCACGATCCGGAAGAAGTGACGGCGTCCGAACCGTCGTGGGCGACCACGGAAACGCCGCGTTCGCGGGCCAACCGTTCGACCGCGTCGCGCTCGAGCAGCAGCGAGCGGCCGGCTTCCACCGCCAGCACCCGCACCCCCGACGCCGCGCAGGTCTCGACCGTGCGCGGCCCGATGCACGGGATGTCGAACCGCATGTCGTGCCCGGCCTTGGCCACCTTCACAGCGACCGCGCCGCCGTCCTTGCCGGCGAGTTTGCCGCCGCGCTCGAGACAGGCGTCGGTCCCCTCGAACCCTTCCACGGCCAGCGCGGTGCCGCGCTTCACCACGACGCTCTGCCCGATTTCCAGCCGCGCGATTTCCCGCGCGAGACCCAGCCCATAGGCCACGTCCTCGCGCTCCTCCGGGGTCGGGACAGGCCCGGCCGCGAAACCCTTGGCGGGAATCCATGGCTGGAGCCACGGCAGGGCCTCGACCAAACGGACGCCGTCCTTTTCCAACTCCTCGGCGATCGCGCCGAAAAGGGTGTGGGCGTTGCGGCGCTTCAGGCGGAGCATCACGCCCATCGCGCGCAGGTCGGGCCGCAGGTCGAACAGGTTCTTCGGCGCGATCTGCCCGAGCATCACGCATTCGCGGGCACCCCGGTCGGCCAGGGCGCGGATCATCTTCCCGAGTTGGCCCACCCGCAGCCACTCGATCTCGTCCACCTCCCCGGCCAGCGCCGGATCGGTCTCGCCCTCGAAGGCCGCCGCGACGACACGGCGTCCCTGTCGGCGGGCCTCGCGCGCAAACACGAACGGCAACAGCCGGCTTCCGGCGATCAATCCCAACGGCGCAAGGTCGCTTCCCATCGCCCGCAGCGTACCCCTGCGCGGGAACGGATGCCACGCCGGACCGGTTTTCGGTTTTCGATCCGCGGCGACCCGCGGTCCGGCAACGCCCCACGCCCCACGCCCCACGCCCCACGCCCCACGCCCCACGCCCCACGCCCTCCCGGCTCCCCGCTCCCCGCTCCCGACCCAACTCCACGCTTCCCTCGCGGGGCCGGTCCCGGCGACAAATCGCCCGTGCCGTTCTTCTGGGCCGCCGCCGGGTTCGCCCTGCTCGCCGCCGTCATCCAACTCTGGCAGTTCGTCGCCGCGCGCCGGTTCCCCCTCCACCGGCGCGTCCCCAATCCCGATTTCCATCCCGCCGTATCCATCCTCAAACCCCTCAAGGGTGCCGATCCCCACTCCCGCGCCGGCCTCGCCAGCTGGCTCGCGCAATCCTACCCGGGCCGGATCCAGTTCCTCTTCGGCATCCACGACGCGTCCGATCCCGCCGGCGACGTCGTCCGCGCTCTCCTCGCCGAATATCCCGACCGCGACGCGCGGCTCGTCGTGTGCCCGGATCGCCCGGGAACCAACGCGAAGGTCGGCACCCTCGCCCAACTCGAACCCCTCGCCCGCCACGACCTCCTCCTCGTCAGCGACGCGGATGTCCATGTCGACCCCGGACTCCTCGATCAATTGGTCCTGCCGATGCGCGATCCCGGGGTGGGATTGGCCAATTGTTTTTACCGCATGGCGAACACGTCCACGGCGGCGCTCCGTTGGGAGGCCATCGCGGTGAACGCCGATTTCTGGAGCCAGGTGCTGCAGTCGCGGATGCTCAAGCCGCAGGACTTCGCCCTCGGCGCGGTGATGCTGGCCCGCCGCGCGGACATCGCCGCCATCGGCGGCTTCGCCGGGCTCGCCGACCATCTGGCGGACGACTACCAACTCGGGCACCGCATCCACCGGCTCGGACGGCGCATCGAGCTGTCGACCGTCGCGGTGGATTGCTGGGATCCGCCCTTGGGATGGGGTGCGGTCTGGGCGCACCAACTGCGGTGGACGCGCACGATCCGGGTGTGCCAGCCCGGACCGTTCGCCGCCAGCGTGCTGGCCAACGGCAGCGTGTGGACGTTCGCGTGGCTGGCGGCGGCGCTGGCCACCGGGCACGCACCCTGGCCCGCCTGCGGGCTGCTCGCCCTGCGCGCGGTGCTGGCGGCCGACCTCTACCGCACCATGCGGCGGGGACTGCCGGGGCACGCGATGCCCTGGATGGTCTGGTTGCGGGACCTGCTCGGCTTCGTGCTGTGGGCCGCGGCGTTCCTCGGGAACACGGTGGTCTGGCGCGGCACGCGTTTCCGGGTGCTGCGCGACGGCCGGTTGGTGGCGCTATAGCAGCCCGAGATCCCGGGCCAATTGTTCGCCCAGCATTTCCGCCTCGCGCGCCACCCGACGCGCCTCGCCCCGGTGCCAGCGTCCGTCGCGCAGCATCGCGGCGCTCAGGTGCAACTGGTGGCCCACGACCCGCGCGTAGGCCGCGATCGGGCTGTGGCACCCGCCGCCCACCGCCCGCAGGAACGCGCGTTCCGCGGTGACCGCCTGCAACGTGTTCGTGTGGTTCAACGCCGCGCAGAACTCGCGCGCGTCCGCGTTGTCGCCCCGGATCTCGAGACCGATCGCCCCCTGCCCGACCGCCGGCAACAGTTCCTCCGGCTCGAGAACCGTCGCCAGCAATCCCTCCGGCGGCGCCTCGTGCCCGTGCCCGGCGACCAACCGCGGGTCCAGCGTCAGCCGCGATTTCGGCGCGATGAACAGACCCAGCCGCACCATGCCTGCCGCCGCGAGCACCGTGGCGTCCGCCGTCGTGTCGCCCGCGATCTTGCGCAGGCGCGTCCCCACGTTGCCCCGGATCGGCGTCATCACCAGGTCCGGCCGCAGGGACTGGAGCAAGGCCGCGCGCCGCGTCGAACTCGTCGCCACTTCCGCGCCCTTCGGCAACTTGGACAACTTCAGGCCCGCGCCGAAGCCGCGCCGCACGCGCTTGCCCGGCGACCATTCGGCGTCCGTCGGCGCCGCCGCCGCCGGATGCGCCTCGTCCCGGTACACCAGCACGTCCCGCACGTCCGCCCGGGCCGCCGTTCCCCCGAGCACCAATCCCCCGGGCAGTTCCGTCGGCAGGTCTTTCAGGCTGTGCACCGCGACGTCGGCCTCGCCCGACTCGAGGGCGACCTCGAGTTCCTTGGTGAAAAGCCCCTTCGGCAACGCGGGATCGCCCCCGGACAACGAGGCCGTCTGGAGCTTGTCGCCGGTGGTCTTGAAGACGCGCACCTCGAAGCCGACCCCGGGAAAGAGGGTCCGGGCATCCGCGAGGATCGCGTGGGCTTGGGCGAGGGCCAACGCGCTTCCCCGCGTGGCGATGACGAACGGTGTTTTTCGGTTCACGGAAATTCCTGTCGGGATGCGTGGTCGGGCGTCATGCCGCCATCGCCGCCGGCGCGTGGTCGCGCACCCGCTCGCGGATGATCGCCTCGCAACGGGCCACCTCGCC
>WBXI01000063.1 GCA_008933025.1 Verrucomicrobiota bacterium | reverse complement strand
GGCGGAGGGGATCGAAGGGGTCGGCGAGCCACGGCACGGTTTCGCCGCGGAGAAACGCGGCGAAGCCGGCCTCGGGTTCCGCCTCGAAGACGCGTTCCTCGCCGTTCCAGGGAATTCCCAGCCGGACCGCGTGGAGGGCCTGGCAGGGAAGCAGGAGCCGGGCTTTGTCCGAGGGGGTCAACCGCCGTTGCACGAACGCCAGATAGAGTGATTCGTCGCCGCCGTACAGTTTGTCGCCCACCACCGGGTAGCCTTGGTGCGCGAGATGGATGCGGATCTGGTGCTTCCGCCCGGTATCGAGCCACGCGGCGACGAGCGCGAACGGACCCTCGGCACGATCGAAACGGGACAACACCCGGAAGCGGGTCCGGGCGACGGCTCCGTCGGGTCGGACGCGGTCGCGGATGCTCACCTCGGCGGTCTCGTCGCGGCCGAGCGGCGCGTCGACGACGAAACTGTCCGCGGGCGGATGGCCGTGGACGATGGCCAGATACTGTTTGGAAACGAATCCGCCCATCCAAAGGCGGCGGAGTTCCAAGGCGGATTCCTGGGTCTTGCCGAAGACCATCACGCCGCTGGTCTCGCGGTCGAGCCGGTGGACCATCTGCGGTTCCTCGTCGGATCCGAGGTGGAGGCGGACGCGGCCGATGAGGCTGGACCATGCGTTGCCTTTCGTCGGATGGCAGACCAGGCCGGCGGGCTTGCGCAGGACGAGCAGGGCGTCGTCCTCGTGGAGGACGTGGATGGGGGCGAGATCGGTTTTCAGACGCGAGACGGTTGGCGCGGAGTCTGGGGCGGAAGGACTGCGGAACGAAGCGCCGATGTTCCCGATTGCAGGTTGGCCGGCGGCCCGTAGTGTCCGGCGCTGTGCGGGAATGTTGGAAAAAAAGCATGCCGTGGGTGTTTCTGGCCGTGTTCGCGGCGACGCGGTGGCCGGGGTTGATGCCGGAGGACTTCAGCGCGGCCTACGCCCTGATGTTCTGTGCGGGCGTCTTCTTCCCGGGTCGTGCCGCGTGGACGGCACCTTTCCTGGTGATGCTGGCGACCGATCTGGCCCTGAACCTTTGGTACCAGTTCGGGAAAGGGTGGTCGGTGTTCACGCCTTCCCTGATCCTTTACCTCGCGGGGAATTACGTCGGATACGCGATACTGGTGGCCTTCGGGCGGTGCCTGCGGCCGGGCAGCCGGCTGTTGTCGCTGGTGTGCGGCGGCGTGCTCGGCGCGCTGGTGTTCTATCTCGTGACCAACACCGCGTCGTGGCTCCTGAACCCTTTCCGCAATCCCGAGTACACCCGCACCCTGGCCGGTTGGATCACGGCCCTGACCAAAGGCGCGGGAGGGTATCCGGAGACCTGGACTTTCTTCCGCAACACGCTGCTCGGCGGCGGCCTGTTCACCGCGCTGTTCGCCGGCGCCTGGAAGTTGGCTCCCGCGGAATCGCCGCTCGAAAAAGGCGAGGGCGAATCCCCGGCCGATCCCGAGGCGGAACCCAGCGAAGCCCAGGCTTGATCCCCATTCGGGCCCGCCCATTGTGCGGCGTCTTCCAAACCGTCTTCCCATGCGCATCGGAGTCATCAGCGATACCCACGGCCATCTCGATCCCCGCGTCCGCGAGTTGTTCCAGGGGGTCGACCACATCTTCCACGCGGGCGACATCGGCTACGCGTCGCTGGTCCTCGATCTCGAGGAAATCGCGCCGGTGACGGCGGTGTTGGGCAACAACGACGATCCGGGGACGGAGTTCCGGGAGATCGAGATCGTGGAGTTGGGCGGCCGGAAATTCCTGTTGCACCACATCGTGGATCCCCTCCAGCCGAGCGAACGGTTGCAGCAGGCCTTCCTGCACCATGCGCCGGACGTGGTGGTCTTCGGGCATACCCACAAGACCTTCCACGAGGTGATCGAAGGCCGGCTCTATTTCAATCCGGGTTACGCCGGAAAAGCCCGCGAGGGTGCGGTCCGCACGGTGGCGGTGCTGAGCCTCGAACCCTCGGCGATCGAGGTCGATTACCTCGAGCTCTGACCGGCGCATTGCGCGGGCGCCGAATCCATGCCACTCCATGGGGGTGCCCGGGAAGCCACCACTCGTCCCCGTCGAGGTCGTTCCGCCCGAGCGGAGCGCGCCTTCGGCACCGATCGGACCCGACCGCACTTCGGATCGAAAGGGTGCCCGCACCCCGTTTCATCCGGCCTCGGCGACGATGCTGCTGGTGTTCGACAATCTCTGGATGATCCCGGAGTTCGTCGTGGTCGATTGGATCTTCACCGTCCCGCTTTGTTTCCTGTCGGTGGCGGGCTCGACCTATTGGATCCAGCGTCGTCGGCAGGGGGACGTGCACGGGACGGCACTTTGGAAAGCACTGTTGCTGGGAGCCGTCGCGGCGGTGCCGTTTTCGGTGACGGGCACGCCGGTGGGGTTGGCGTTGCTGGCGTGGTTCGGGATCAAGAAGATGACGGACTGAGCCCGGAAACGAAACCGGCGGCAGACCGGAAAACCGGTGCTGCCGCCGCGGTGCGTCGTGCGCGCCGACCGGGTCAGAGTCGGAGCAGTTCCTCCGCGATCTGGACCGCGTTGAGCGCGGCGCCCTTCAGCAACTGGTCGCCGGCCACCCAAAAGGCGAGACCGTTGTCCAACGCGCAGTCGATCCGGATGCGCCCCACCTCGCAGTTGTCCTTCTCGGACGTGAAGAGGGGCATGGGATACCGCTGGTGCGCGGTATCGTCGACGAGGTCGAGTCCGGGCGCCTTGGCGAGGACGGCACGGGCCACCTCGACCGAGACGGGGCGTTCGAATTCCGCGCTGACGGCGACGGAGTGCGAGCGGTAGACCGGGACACGGACGCAGGTGACCGACGCGCGGAGCGAGGGCAGGGCCATGATCTTGCGGCCCTCGTACTGCATCTTCATTTCCTCCTTGGTGTAGCCGTCGGGGAGGAAGGAATCGACCTGGGGAATGACGTTGAACGCGATCTGGTAGGGGTAGACCTCGCGGGTGACGGGTTGGCCCGTGGCGATTTGCGTCACCTGGCGCTCAAGTTCCTCGAGTGCCTTCGCACCCGTGCCGGAAACGGCCTGGTAACTGGAGGCGAACAGGCGTCGGACGCCGAAGGCTTGGTGCAGCGGATACAGCGCCATCAGGGTGATGGCCGTGGTGCAATTGGGATTCGCGAGGATGCCCTTGTGGCCTCGGACAGCCGCGGCGTTGATCTCGGGTACCACGAGCGGAACGTCGGGGTCCTGCCGGAACGCGGACGAGTTGTCCACGACCACGCACCCCGCCGCCGCGGCGATGGGAGCGAACTCGCGGGAGATGGAACCGCCGGCGCTGAAGAGCGCGATGTCGATGCCCGCGAAGCTGTCCTTCGTGAGTTCTTTCACCGCGATGGGTGTTCCATGGAACGACAGCGTCTTGCCCGCGGATCGTGCGGAAGCGAGCAGCGTGAGCTTGCCGACCGGAAAACCGCGGTGCTCCAAGACCTTGATCATCTCGATGCCGACGGCACCCGTGGCACCGACCACGGCAACGTGGGGTGACTTGTTCATAAAAGGGCGCGAGCCTAGGCGAGGGCGTCGGGGTGTCGAGGGAAGTTTTTAGGCCGACGGGGGCGCGTCCCGACCGCGTCGTCGGCCGCTCCGTCGCGGATGCGCACGATGGGCAACCGTCTCCCGGCCGCGGGTTGCATTCGACCGGGCGCGCGGCTAACACCGCGGGATCCCTATGGAGAAGACGTCCCCGATGCCGGGGTTGTGCGCGCGTCGTTCCGGCGCCTGCCGCGCATTCACGCTGATCGAGTTGTTGGTGGTGATCGCGATCATCGCGATCCTTGCCGGGATGTTGATGCCGGCGCTGGGCGCGGCGAAGGAGAAGGCACAGCGGACGAAGTGCGTAAACAACAACCGGCAGTTGGCGTTGGCACTGCAAATGTACGCCCTAGACAACAACGACTACACGCCGTGGCCGAACTGGGGCAATTCGGTCGGGCCGGGTTGGCTGTACCAGCCCGTGGCGGGCCATGCGCCGGATCCCCTCAAGACCAACGAAACCCGCTACATCGAGTCCGGACTTTTCCTCGGCTACCTGCGGGATCGGAAAGTCTACTATTGCCCGTTGGACCGCACCAACGACGTGTCCTGGCAGAAACGCGGCCAACGGGTCTCCAGTTACATCATGAACGGCGCGGTGTGCAGTTTCGGACGTCTGGAAAGCACCCCGGTCAAGACACACAAACTGGGCGCGTTCAATCCGGCCGCGTACGCGATGTGGGAGCCGGACATCAAGAATTTCGGCGGCATTTGGGATGCGAACCAAGGTCACGACGCGAGCCAATACCCGAATCAGGACGAGGGAATCGGGCGCCGCCACAAGAAGGGCGCGGTGATCGCCGGCTTCGGCGGCCAAGTGCATTTCATCCGGTTCGAGGAGTTCCAGCGCGAGCAGACCCAGAACAAGCCGGGACTGCTTTGGTGCGTCCCCGGCAGCGCGACCGGGCAATGAACCCGACGAATTCTTCGGTGCGGAAAAAATCCGTCGCACCGGCGTTGTGTTATTCACAACATAGTGATTTCCAATTTGTAGCGTTGCAACGTTTCCGGTCGGTCCGGTGGATCCGTCCGCAAAATGATCGCGGCATCGCGAACGGAGGCTTGCGTGGGTGGGCGCGCTTGTGATTTTTTTCACGAGTCGTTGGCGCGAGGGAACGGTCGACCGGGAAACCAAGGGGCGAACGCCCGCTTGGCGGTCGGATCCACAACCGCAATACCCGTCGGGGCAGGCGAGATGAAACTTGCCGGCTCCATGACGCTTGGGGGGATTCCTCGTGCGAGCAGGAAAACTAATGGCCCGGATGGGCCGACAGGGGGCGAATCAATCGTCCTCATGGATGCAGGAACCGGGATTGCCCGGGAGGAAAGGCTGAAATGTCGGACATCTTTCCGAAGTGGACGAACAAGCTCCCGCTGATGGCCGGGGTGGCTGCCGCCGTGCTCGGCGTCACCGCGCTCGCGGGCATCACGTACTACTTCACGCCGAAATACACGCGGGTCGGTTACCAACCGAAACAGCCCGTCGCTTTCTCCCACGCCATCCACGCCGGGCAGATCGGGCTCGATTGCCGGTACTGCCACAATGGCGTCGAGAAGTCGTGGTTCTCGAACATTCCCACCGCCGGCACCTGCATGAATTGCCATTCGCAGGTGCGGAAGGATTCGGACAAGCTCCAGCTCGTCCGCGATTCCTACGCGTCCGGCCAGTCGATCCCGTGGGTCCAGATCCACAAGGTTCCCGACTACGTCTATTTCAACCATTCCGTGCACGTGAACCGCGGCGTCAGCTGCGTCCATTGCCACGGCGAAATCCAGAAGATGGACGAGGTCCAGCACGCCAAGCCGCTCTCGATGAGTTTCTGCCTCGATTGCCATCGCGACCCGGGTGCCTTCGTCCGCCCCAACGAACTCGTCACCAAGCTCGATTGGAAGAACGAGGGTTTCGACGGGAAGAAGGCCGTCCATGACTGGAAGGTCCAGCCCGGCCAAAGCTGCTCCACCTGCCACCGCTGATGAAAACGATTCCCCCGACTTGCCCCGAGCCCGAGGTCGGCCCGAAGTACTGGCGTTCCCTCGACCAGCTCGCCGACAAGCCCGAATTTCGCCAGTGGATGGAACGTGAGTTCCCGGCCGGCGCCAGCATCGCCCCGGACGGCGAGACCCGCCGCGACTGGATCAAGCTGATGTCCGCGAGTTTCATGCTCGCCGGCGTCGGTGGTTTTGCCAGCGGCTGCCGTCGTCCCGAGGAGAAGCTCATGCCCTTCTCCCGGCAACCGGAGGGGTATGTCCACGGCAAGCCCCAGTACTACGCCACGTCGATGCCCTACCGGGGCACCGCCGTCCCGTTGGTCGCCAAGTCGTACGAGGGGCGCCCGGTCAAACTCGAGGGCAATGCCCTCCATCCCGACAGCAACGGCGGTACCGATCCCTACGCCCAGGCCGCGCTGCTGAGCCTCTACGATCCCGACCGCGCCTACCGCCACACCGTCGGCGGCAACGATGCCAAGGTCGAGGCGGTCCGCGACGCGCTCTCCGCCATCTCCAAGCGATTCGCGGCCAATGGCGGCGACGGTTTGGCGTTCCTCGCGGAGCGTTCCAGTTCCCCGACCCGCAACCGACTCCAGGAGGAGATCGGCAAGAAGTTCCCGAAGTCCAAGTGGTTCGTCTACGAACCCGTCGACTTCACCGCGACGAACCGGGCGTTGGGCACCCTTTTCGGGGCCGACGTCCAGGCCCACCACACGCTCGAGGGCGCGCGCCGCATCCTGGCGTTGGACTGCGATTTCATCGGGACCGAACAGGAGGCCTACCGCCACATCCGCGGTTACGCCAAGGGACGCCGCACGCCGGGCGATTCCATGAACCGACTGTACGCGGTCGAATCGCTCATGACGCTGACCGGCGGCAACGCCGACCATCGCCTGCGGGTGCGGCCGACCGACGTGGTCAAGGTGGCGGCGCAAATCGGCGCCGCCGTGCTTTCGAAGCTGGGCGTGACCGGCGAACTGGCGGTGTTGCTGAAGCGCTTGGAAACCGGCTCCCCGGCCAAGGCCGAATGGGCCGCGGAATGCGCCAAGGATCTGGTCGACAACAAGGGCGCCTCGGTGGTGCTCGCGGGCTACACCCAGCCCCTCGCCGTGCACCTGATCGCGCAGGCGCTCAATGCCGTGCTCGGCGCGTTCGGCCCGGCCATCACCGCCATCAAGTCGTCCGAGGCCAAAGCCGACGGTTCGATCGCGGAAGCCACCGCGTTGCTCAAGGCCGGGCTCGACACGTTGGTCATCCTCGGCGGCAACCCGGTCTACAACGCGCCCGCCGATCTCGAATTCCCCGCCGCCCTCAAGAAGGCCAAGAACGTCGTCCGCATCGGCTACCAGGAAGACGAGACCGCCAAGGCCTCGGGCGTGCACATCGCGGCGGCCCACTTCCTCGAGTCCTGGGGCGATGCCCGGACGGGCGACGGCACGTGGGTGCCGGTGCAGCCGATGATCGAACCGTTGTTCGGCGGCTTGACCGAGATCGAGGTGCTCGCACGCATCCTCGGGGTCGACAAGGCGTCGCCCCTGGACCTCGTCCGCGCCACGTTTGGGACCGACGAGGCGGCGTGGAAACGCTCGCTGCACGACGGATTCGCCGCGGGCAGCACGGCCAAGCCCCTGGACTTCGCGTCCGCGGATCTCGGCCGGCTCACCCAGGCCCTGGCCGCGGAAAAGCCGGCGGCCGGCAAGGATTTCGACGTGGTGATCGTGCGCCACGGTTCGATCGACGACGGCCGTTTCAACAACAACGGCTGGCTGCAGGAGATTCCGGATCCGATCACCAAGGTGACTTGGGAAAACGTGATCCTGGTGTCGCCGAAGACGGCCAAGAAACTGGGCGTCGAGGCCTCGGCCGGCGCCAAGGAAGGCCAGTACCGCCAGCACCTCGTGAAGGTGTCGATCGGCGGTCGCTCTGTGCAGGGTCCGGTGTGGGTCCAGCCGGGACTGGCGGATGACACGGTCGGATTGGCATTGGGTTATGGCCGGACGGAGACGGGACGGGTGGGACGCGGGAGCGGCTACAACGCGTATCCCTTGTTCCTCGACGCGAGCCGCCATCTGGCGACGGGCGCGGCGGTCGCCGTGGTGCCGGGCCGCCACCTGGTGGCGGTGACCCAGGAGCACGGCCTGATGGAGGGCCGGCCGATCGTCCGCGAGGCGAATCTCGCGGACTTCAAGGCGAAGCCGGACTTCGTCAAGCACATGGATCTCGACGCGCACCTGCCGCACTACGTGCCGTTCAAGGCCGAGGGCGACGGGCGCAATCCGGAGAAACGCCCGCAGAACATCTACGAGCATCCGTACGACCAGAACCCGTTCACGGCATCGAAGATCCACCAGTGGGGCATGGTGATCGATTTGGCCTCGTGCGTGGGCTGCAATTCCTGCGCGGTGGCCTGCCAGAGCGAGAACAACGTGCCGATCGTGGGCAAGGACCAGGTGGCGCGCGGCCGCGAGATGACGTGGATGCGCATCGACCGGTACTACAGCCACGACCCGGCGGTGGACGTGGATTCCGAGACGGCGTCGTCGGACCCGCAGATGGCGGTGCAGCCGATGTTTTGCCAGCACTGCGAGTCGGCGCCCTGCGAGAGCGTGTGCCCGGTGAACGCGACGGTGCACGACGAGGAGGGCCTGAACGTCATGGCCTACAACCGGTGCATCGGCACCCGGTACTGCGCCAACAACTGCCCCTACAAGGTCCGGCGCTTCAACTTCTTCGATTTCAACAAGCGCGAGACCGACTATGCCGCCGCGCAGGACCAGCACTTCCTGAACCTCGGCAACCTGTACAAGGGCCCGTTGGGGATCAACCGCAACGAGGCTCCCGAATGGGAGATCATCAAGTTGGTCCGCAATCCGGACGTCACCGTGCGCATGCGCGGCGTCATGGAGAAGTGCACGTTCTGCGTGCAGCGCATCGAGCAGGCGAAGATCGCCCGCAAGGTGCTGGCCGGAAACAGCGGCGAGGTGGCGGTTCCGGACGGCAGCTTCAAGACGGCGTGCCAACAGGCGTGCCCGGCGGAGGCGATCGCTTTCGGCAACATGCTCGACGCGGACAGCGCCGTCTCGAAGCTCAAGCGCGACCCGCGCAACTACTCGGTGCTCGGGTTCCTCGATACCCGTCCGCGCGTGACCTACTTGGCGCGGATCCGGAATCCCAATCCCGCGATTTCCACGATGGAAGGGCGCAAGGCGCCCGACTCGATCCGGGACTACGAGCGATTCCGCCACGAAAACCCGTTCGAGACGCCCGGACATGGCGGGGGCCATGAGGCGCATCCCAACGCCGCCGCGTCCAAGAAAGGAGCAGCCTGATGGCCACTGCAGCCACAACCGCCGCCGGCCACGGGGCCGGCGCCAAGTCCAAGCACGAATCCCATTCCGCGCCGCCGGTATTGAAGGCGGTCGACGCGCCGAAGGAGCTCGAACGCGAGCCCTTGGTGCTCAACAACCGGTCGATGGCCTGGGTCACCGACACCATCGCGGGCATGTGCGAGCGGCCCATGCCGAAATGGTGGCTGCCGGCATTCCTCGCCAGCGCCGGGTTGATGGGGATGATGTTTGCCCTCGTCGCCTACCTGATCTCGACCGGCGTCGGCGTCTGGGGTCTGAACCAGCCGGCCGATTGGGCGTGGGACATCACCAACTTCGTCTTCTGGATCGGCATCGGCCACGCCGGAACGCTGATCTCCGCGATCCTCTTCCTGCTCCGGCAGAAGTGGCGCACGTCGGTCAACCGGGCGGCCGAGGCGATGACGCTGTTCGCGGTGGCGTGCGCCGGCATTTTCCCGGTGGTGCACACGGGCCGCGTGTGGTTCGCGCTTTACCCGGGCTTCCTGATCCCGGTCCCGAACGCCAACGGCATCTGGCCGCAGTTCCGTTCGCCGCTGCTCTGGGACGTGTTCGCGGTCTCGACCTACGGGACGGTCTCGCTGCTGTTCTGGTATGTCGGCCTCATCCCCGACCTCGCCACGCTGCGGGACCGCGCGACCAACAAGATCCGCAAGTTCTGCTACGCGCTGTTCTCCCTCGGTTGGACCGGTTCGAACCGGCACTGGAGCAACTACGAGAAGGCCTATCTGATCTTCGCCGGCCTCTGCACGCCGCTGGTGCTTTCCGTGCACTCGATCGTCTCCTTCGACTTCGCCGTGTCGCAGGTTCCCGGCTGGCACACGACCATCTTCCCGCCCTACTTCGTGGCGGGCGCCGTTTTCGGCGGTTTCGGCATGGTGCTGACCCTGTTGGTGCCGTTGCGCTGGCTCTTCAAACTGAACGACATCGTGACCGACCGGCACATCGAGTTGATGTGCAAGGTGCTGCTCGCGACCGGTTCGATCGTTGGCTACGCCTACGGGATGGAGTTCTTCATCGCATGGTACGGCGGCAGTCCCTACGAGCTGTACGCGTTCAAGAACCGCGCCTTCGGCGAGTACTGGTGGGCGTACTGGATCATGATCGGCTGCAACGTCGTCAGCCCGCACTTTTTCTGGTTCCGCTGGTTCCGCCGCACCGGCTGGTTCGTGTGGATCATCTCGATCTTCGTGAACATCGGCATGTGGTTCGAGCGGTTCGTGATCATCGTGACGTCGCTGCACCGCGATTACCTGCCGTCGAGCTGGGGTTACTTCACGCCGAGCTGGGTGGACATGTTCACCTTCGTCGGCAGCTTCGGATTGTTCATGACCCTGTTCCTGCTGTTCATCCGGTTCCTGCCGGCGATCGCGATCAGCGAGGTCAAGGGCGTGATGCCGCAGGCGGATCCGCACCATCCCCTCGGCGGGGCGAAGGGGCACCACTAAGGGAAACGACGAGGACGAACATGAGTGCTTCCAACGAGAAACCCTACGGCTTGCTGGCCGAGTTCGACACGCCGGCCGACATCATGGCGGCGGCGATCCGCTGCCGCGATGCCGGCTTCAAGAAGTGGGACGTGCACACGCCGTTCCCGATCCACGGGATGGACGACGCGATGGGGCTCGGCAAGAGCCCGGTCGGTTGGTTCACCTTCGCGGGTGCCACGACCGGCTTTTTCACGGGCATGACCATGATCTGGTACATGAACCAGTTCGACTACCCGCTGGTGGTCGGCGGCAAGCCGTTGTTCACGCCGCTGTACGCGTTCCCCGTGTCCTACGAGCTGACGATCCTCCTGGGTTCGTTCGCCACCCTGTTCGCCATGCTCTTCCTGAACCGCCTTCCGCGGCTGAACCATCCGCTGCTGAAGGTGGCGCGGTTCAAAAAGGCCACGGACGACAAGTTCTACCTTTGCATCGAGGCGGCCGACCCGAAATACGCCGCGGAAACGACGCGCACGTTCCTGGTGGAACAGTGCCACGCAACCGCGGTCGAAACCGTGGAGGACTAAATGCGCAAGTTCCTCGCCTACTTCTTTACCTTCTGGGCGCTCGCGGTGGTCGCCGTCATCGGCGTCGCCGGCTTGCGCGGATCGACCTCCCGCAAACCGCCCATCGAGATCTGGCCGGACATGGACCGGCAGCCCAAGTTGCGGCCGCAGACCACGGCGAATTTCGCCGGGTTCGCCGACGGGATGAGCAGCCGCCTGCCGGTCGCGGGCACCGTGGCCCGCGGGTCGGGCTTCGAGGCCAACGAATTCAACACCGGCAGGAAGGCCGACGGCTCGTTTGCCGACGCGATGCCGGTGACGGTCAACGCCGCCTTGGTCCGCCGCGGCCAGGAGCGGTACACGATCTACTGCGCGCCGTGCCACGGCGCGGCGGGCGACGGCAACGGCGTGACGACGAAGTTCGGCATGGCGGCCGTGGCCAAGTTCCACGACGAGCGCATCGTCAAGATGGGCGACGGCGAGATCTTCAACACGATCGCCAACGGCAAAAACCTGATGGGACCGTACGGCGACAAGCTGGATCCGCAGGATCGATGGGCCGTGGTTTCCTACGTGCGGGTGCTGCAACTCAGCCGGCTCGGCAAGAAGGAAGAAATCCCGGACGCGGTCCGGGCCACCCTGAAGTGAGGCGACCATGAACACGATTCCACGATTTCTGATCCGGACGCTGGCATTGCTGGCGCTGGCCGGCGTGCTCGGCTGGGGAACGGCCCCGCTGTCCGCGGCCGAGGAACACGGGGCGCCTGCCGCCGCCGCCACCGCCACCGCGGGGCACGGCGAAGCCGTGCATGCCGCCGCCGCCGCGCCGGCCCATGGCGCCCATGCGGCGACCAACGAGCCCCCGAGCTTCGTCAAGCAGTTCGCGCACAGCTATCTCACGGCATACATGTTCGTGCTGAGCCTCTGCATGGGCTCGCTCTTCATGGTGTTCCTCCACCACCTCTTCGACGCCGGTTGGTCGGTGTCGATCCGGCGCGTGACCGAGGGACTTTCCTCGATGCTCTTCCCGCACATGCTCGTCGCGTTGGTGCCGATCCTCCTCCTCGAGGACCAGCTCTACCCGTGGATGAACATCGACCCCGCGGACGACGCCTCGTTGAACGCGAAGAAGGGGTTGTTCAACCGGACGACGTTCAACGTGCTGGTGCCGTTGTTCGTGGCGCTGTGGGGCCTGATCGCGAACCGGTTCCGGACCTGGTCGATCGCGCAGGACAAGGACGGCGCGGTGCACTGGACGTCCAAGGCGCGCAAGTTGGCGGCGGGCGGGATCTTCGTCTTCGCCATCACGCTGACCCTGGTGTGCTTCTACCTGATGAAGTCGTTGCAGCACCAATTCTTCAGCACGATGTACGGCGTGTACTATTTCGCCGGCAGCGTCTGGGTGACGCTGGCCACCATCTGGGTGCTGGTGCTGGTGCTCCGCGACCGTGGTCCGTTGAAGCCGGTGGTGTTCAAGCGGCAGATCCAGGACGTCGGCCTCTGGTTCTTCGCGTTCACGGTGTTCTACGCGTACATCCATTTCTCGCAGTACTTCCTGATCTGGAACGCGGCGATCCCCGAGGAAACCTTCTGGTACGTGCAGCGCGAGCAGGGCACCTGGAAGTGGGTCGGCATGACCATCCTGTTCGGCCATTTCTTCGTCCCGTTCCTCGTCCTCCTCAACCAGGACGTGAAAACGAAGAAGGAGATCATGATCCCGATCGCGATCTGGGCATGGCTCATGCACTACGTCGACATGCAGTTCAACATCATGCCGGTCATCCACAAGAACGGCCCGCAGTTGCACTATCTGGATCTGGTCACGTGGCTCGGTCTTTCCGCCGTCGTCCTGTTCGGTTTCTGGAAGCGCTTCCATGCGGCGGCCCCGTGGCCGCTCCGGGATCCGCGCCTGAAGGAAGCGGTCACCCACCACGTGGTTCCCGGACCCGGCGAGGCCGCGGCCCATCACTGAGGACCTCAAGATGAGCGATAATTCCTGCTGTTCCCAGACCTGCCGCACCGTCGGCGCCTACTTCGTGGGCGTGCTGGGCACGTTCCTGATCATCGGCGGCCTCGCGTACGCCATCGTCCGCCAGGACACCCCGGCGATCGATGCCGCCGCCGCCGCCAACCGGGCCGCGGTCCGCGCCAAGGTCGACACCGAGACCAAGGCCGACGCCAACAAGTGGGAGATCGATCCCAAGGCGGAGAACCACGCCCGGTTGAGCGTCGAACGCGCCGCGGAAGTGTTCGTGGGCGAGTGGGGGAAGGGCGCGGCCGAGGGTCGCGCGAAGCTGCTCGAGCGCCTCGAGTCGTCGAAGAAGGTCGCGAGCTTTGAGTGACCCCATGCCCGTTCCCGGACTCATCCTGTTGGCCGGCGTGCTGGCGGTCCCGTTGGCGGCGCTCTGGGCGCTGCGCTGGGCCGCGAGCCACGGCGAGTTGGGACACGGCGATCGCGCGGCGTTGTTGCCGTTCGACGAGGAGGAACCCGTGGGCACCGCCACGGACCAGATTTTGAACCGTCCGGCGAAGCCATGAGCGCCCCCGCAAAACCCCTGTCGGCCCTGATGCCGGGAGACGTATCCGACGAGCACGCGAAACGCGCGTTGCTGGCGGAGATCGACGCCTCGTGCCGGGTGCCGTTGCTGTTCTTCTTCGTCAGCGCCCTGGCCTGGTTGCTCGTGGGCACCGCGCTGGCGTTGGTCTCGAGCATCAAGCTCCACGACCCGGCGTTCCTCGCCGAGTGCCCGTGGCTGACCTTCGGCCGGGTGCGTCCCGCCCACCTCAACGCCGTCATCTACGGCTGGGCCTCGCAGACCGGCATCGGCGTCACCCTCTGGCTCATGTGCCGGCTGTGCCGGGTGCCATTCGTCGCTCCCGGCCTCGCCACCGTCGCCGCCTTGTTCTGGAACCTCGGGCTTTCCGTCGGCATCGTCGGCATCCTCGCGGGCGACTCGACCTCGATCGAATGGCTGGAATTGCCGCGCTACGCGACCCCGATCCTGTTCTTCAGCTACGCGCTGATCGCGGTCTGGGGCGTGATCACCTTCCGGTTGCGCCGCGAGCGCCACCTGTACGTGAGCCAATGGTACCTTCTGGCCGCCTTGCTGTGGTTCCCTTGGTTGTACGCGACCGCCCAGATCCTCCTGGTCCTCGAACCCGCCCGCGGCGTCGTCCAGGGCGCGGTGAACTGGTGGTTCGCCCACAACGTCCTCGGCCTTTGGTTCACCCCGATCGGCCTCGGCGCGATCTACTACTTCATCCCGAAGGTCATTGGCCGTCCCATCCACAGCTATTACCTCAGCGTGCTCGGCTTCTGGTCGCTCGCCCTGTTCTACAACTGGAACGGCCTGCACCACCTGATCGGCGGCCCGCTCCCCGCCTGGATGATCACCGTGTCGATCGTCGCGTCCGTGATGATGCTGATCCCGGTGATCACGGTGGCGATCAACCATCACTTCACCATGCGGGGCCATTTCGGGAAGCTGAAGCACAGCCCGACGCTCCGGTTCGTGGTGTTCGGCGCCGTCTGCTACACGCTCACCAGCCTCCAGGGCGTGGCCAACTCGCTCCGTGGCTACAGCGAGATCGTCCATTTCACGCACCATACCGTCGCCCACGCCCACCTCGGCGTGTACGGGTTCTTCACCATGGTGATGTTCGGGGCCATGTACTACATCCTGCCCCGGATCACCGGACGCGAATGGCCCTCGCTCGGCTTGGTCTCCCTCCACTTCTGGGCCTGCGCCATCGGCCTAGCGCTGTACGTCGGGCCGCTCAGCATCGGCGGCATCCTCCAGGGCCTCGCCATGAACGATGCCACCAAGCCGTTCGCCGACGTCGTCGCCGGGACCCTCCCGTACCTGAAGCTCCGCACCGTCGCCGGCCTGCTGCTCGGACTCGGCCACGTGGCGTTCGTCGCCAACTTGGTCTGGATGCTGTGTCGCGTCTTCGGTCCCTATCGCCAACCGGTCGTCGATTTGATCACGGGCAACGAATCCCCGGCCGCCGTCGGCAAATGAGGTGATGCCATGAATTACGGACCCCTCCTCTTCCTCGGCATCCTGTTCACCCTCGCCTCGAGTTGGTTCGGGCTGGTGCTGATGCCCAACCGCCAACTCGGCGCGCTCGTCGCCAACACCAGCACCAACGACGCCGGCGCCGTGGTCGTGTATCCTCAGGCCCGCAGCGGCCAGGCCCAGCAGGGCGCGGAGTTGTACCGTTCGCTCGGTTGCATCTATTGCCACAGCCAGCAGGTCCGGCCCGAGGGATTCGGCGCCGACATCGCCCGCGGCTGGGGCAAGCGCCGCAGCGTCAGCCGCGATTACATCTACGAGCCGACCGTGATGCTCGGCACGTCGCGCACCGGTCCCGACCTCACCAACATCGGCGAGCGCCAGTCCTCGGCCGAGTGGCACCTGACCCATCTCTACGACCCGCGGATCACCTCCAAGGGCAGCATCATGCCGCCCCATCCGTTCCTGTTCGAGAAGCGGCGGATCGGCGCGGGCGGTGCGTCCACGAACGCGCTGAAGCTTTCCGGTGCGTTCGCCGTCGCGGCCGGATTCGAGGTCGTGCCCCGGCCCGAGGCCCGCCAACTCGTCGAGTACCTCCGCAGTCTCAAGACTTCCTTCGATCTCCCCGAGGCCCACCTTCCCAAGAAGGAGTCCGGGGACGACGCCAACGCGAAGGCCGCGAAATGAGCGCCGAAACGAATTCCAACAAGTCCGGCCGCAACCGCGCCCTTGACCGGGGCGAGTCGACCGATGTCGCCGACCTGCACGCCGCGGTGATGCGGGAACGTCCCGAGCCGGTGGAGGGCATGGAGCCGCTCAACCTGTGGCTCGTGGTGTTCATCGCCGTGCTGCTGTTCTGGGCCGGCAGTTACCTGACCCATTTCAGCGGCGGCTTCCGTGCGGACGAGTTCGCCGAGAGCCAGATCAATCCCGCGCCGCCTCCCTCGGCGGCCGGCGATGGAGCGGATGATCCGGTCGCGAAGCTCGCCCGGGAAGGCGCCGGGGTTTTCGCCGCCAATTGCGCGCCCTGCCACCAGGCCGACGGCAATGGAACGCCCAATCTCTTCCCGCCGCTCGCCGGTTCGGAATGGGTGGTCGCCGAAGGCGTCAATCGCATCGCCCGCTTCGTGCTCAACGGGGCCGGCGGCCCGATCAAGGTGAAGGGCATGGATTTCAACAACCAGATGAACGGGTTCAAGGACCAGCTCGACGACAAGCAGATCGCCGCGGTCCTGACCTACATCCGGAATACCTGGGGCAACAAGGCCTCCGCCGTGAAGCCCGAGGAAATCGCGTCGATCCGCAAGGAACTCGCCGCGGTCACCACCCCGATGAATCCCGCGGACGTCGAGAAGCTGCCGGTCATGGTGGGGGGCGGTGCCGCCGCCACCACCGCCGCGCTGACGCCCGACCAACTCAAGGAGGCACTCAAGAAGCTGCCGGCCGACCAGTTGAAGACGCTGCTGCAGGACATCGCGAAGTGAGTCCCGCGATCCGGATCTTCGGGTTCCGGAAACGAACAAAGGGCACCGGTTGATCCGGTGCCCTTTTCGTTTGGGTGGGGTCCGCCCACCCGGGCCGGGGGCTAGGCGGCGAGCGCCGGATAGTCCGTATAACCTTTCGGACCCGACGCGTAGAAAGTCCCTTCGTCGGGGGTGTTCAGCGGCGCGTTCCGGCGCAATCGCTCGGGCAGGTCCGGGTTCGCCAGGAAGGGCACACCGAACGCAATCGCGTCCGCCCAACCTTCCGCCAACGCCTGTTCGGCCTGCGGACGGTCGAATCCGCCCGCGGACACGAGGTTCCCGCGATAGTAGGGCCGGAGTTCCTTCGGTCCGACACCGGAGGTCGCGCCATGCGCGATGTCCTGCGCGGTCACCCGGGTCACGTGCGCGTAGGCGAGGTGCATCCGGTCCAGTTCCCGCAGCACGTGACCGAAGGTCTCCAGCGGATTCGAGTCGCGCATGTCGTTGAAGACGCCGCCGGGCGACAAACGGATGCCCACGCGGTCCGCGCCCCAGACGCCCGCCACCGCCTCGGTCACTTCCAGGGTGAGGCGCGCGCGGTTTTGCACCGAACCGCCATAGGCGTCGGTCCGGTGGTTGGTTCCATCCCGCAGGAACTGGTCGAGGAGATAACCGTTGGCGTTGTGGATCTCGACGCCGTCGAATCCGGCCTCCTTCGCGAGGCGCGCGCCGTGAACGTACTCGGCGATCACCCCGGGAATCTCGCCCGGTTCCAGCGCGCGCGGCGTCACGTAGTCGGCCATCTCGGTTCCCGTGAAGACCTTCCCGCGCGGCGCGACGGCCGTCGGCGCGACGGGTGTCTCGCCGTGGGGTTGGAAGGAGGGATGCGAGATGCGTCCGACGTGCCACAACTGGAGCGCGATGCGGCCGCCGGCGGCATGCACGGCATCGGTGACCAACCGCCAACCGGCAGCCTGCGCGGGAGTGAAGATGCCCGGGGTGTTGGGATAACCGAAACCGCGGGGCGACACCGACGTGGCTTCGGAGACGATCAGGCCGGCCGATGCGCGTTGGCGGTAGTATTCGGCATTCAGGGGACCCGGAACATGGCCCTCGCCGGCGCGGCATCGGGTGAGCGGTGCCATGAACACGCGGTTGGGGGCGACAATGGCGCCGAGGCGGACGGGATCGAACAGGGAGGGGATGGTGGGCGAGGCGGACATGATGGGTCGGTTTTCTTGATCGGGGTTCTTGGGTCGTCTGAAAGGGTTCAGCCACCGCGGGCGATGCCGAGTGCGGCGTCGACGGCGGCGCGGCCAATGGCCCGGAGGCGGGTGGGGGCGGGCGCGAGTCGGGCCGACTGGACGAGCCCGAGGATGGCGTTGAGGAGGAAGGCGGCGGCGGTTGCCGCGGTTTGGGCGGAGCCGCGGGAACCCGAGGCCCGAGCCAGCGCGCGGGCCAGGGCTTCCTCGAGCGACCGGAAATGTTCCGCGATGGCACGCCGGATGTCCGGGGCCTTGGCCTCCTCGTCGGACAACGCGTGCGCCATGAGGCAGCCGCGGGGACCCTTGCCCTTGCATTGGGCCTTCACCACTTCGTCCACGAGCGACCGGAGCCCGGACTCGGGATCCCGCGCCGCGTCGAGCGGTCGGATGAATCGTTCGCGGGCGGCGGTCGAATACAACTCGCAGGCCTTGAGGAAGAGACCCTTCTTGCCCCCGAAGTCGCCGTAGAGACCCGCCCGGCTCAGGCCGGTGCCCCGGACCAGATCGTCGACCGAGGCGCGGCCGTAGCCGCGGCGCCAGAAGCATTCCGTGGCCTTCCGGGCCGCCTCCGCGCGATCGCATTCGATGGGTCTGCCCGCCATGGGAATAGCAGACTAACCGTTCTGTAATGCGTGTCAAACCGCGGGGTCGTCCGGGCGGGAATGTTCCGGGCCTCCGGTCCGCGAACCCCAACCGCCCGCCGGACGCGGGCCGCGCCGGATGCGCGCCTTGCCGCGGACCGGGTTCCTTGGTTGACGCGTTGCCGGTACGGGCGGAAACAGCACGGGCGTGAGTGCCACGGCCGAGACCCGCCGCGAATCCCCCGAGTGCGCCCATTGCGGGGCGCCGCTCGGCGCGGACCCGCGGACCGACCCGGCCACGGGCCGGGCCTTCTGTTGCTACGGGTGCCGGGTGCTCGGCGCCGCCAAGCCCGCGGCCCGGGCGGCGGATGCCCCGCCGTCGCCGCCTTGGTTCGGCATCGGCGCCGGCGCGCTGGTCGCCGGGCAATCGATGGTGCTCGGGCTCGCCGTCAACCTGACCCCGCCCACGGGCACGTCCCGGGCCTTGCTCCATGGCGCCCTGATCGCGTCCGCCGCCGGTGTGTGCGCCCTGCTCGGGCCCGCCTTGTTGCGCCAGGCATGCGGTTGCGCGCGCGACCGTCGCGTGGCGGTGGAATGGTTGTTCCTCGCGGGCGTCGCCGGCGCGTTCGGCGCGTCGTTGTGGTCGACCTTCACCGGCCGTGGCGCCGTTTACTACGAGGTGGTCGCCGTCCTCCTCACCGTCCACGCCGCCGGCAAGGCCCTCACGGCATCGACCAAGTCGCGCGCCATCGCCGAAACCCGCAAACTCCGGGACGTGTTCGCCCTCGCCCGGGTCCGCGATGCCGCGGGCAATCCGTCGATGGTTCCCGTCGGGGCGATCGAGCCCGGCGACGTGGCGTGGGTGTTCGCGGGCGAGGCCATCCCGGTGGACGGGGTGGTGGCGCACGGCGACGCGCTGGTCCGGGAGACCCCGATGACCGGGGAGGCCCTGCCGGTGGCGCGGCGTGCGGGCGACGCGGTGTGGGCGGGCAGTTTCAGCGAGGACGGGGAGCTCGCGGTGCGGGCCACCGTCCCCGGGCGGGCGCGCCGTCTCGACGGCCTGCTCGCGGCGGTCGAGCGGGCGCGGGGTTCGCTGGCGGGAACCGCGGCGCAACGCGAGGCCGACCGGGTCGCGGCCTGGTTCCTTCCCGGCGTCCTCGGCGTCTCGGCCGCGACCTTCGCGTGGTGGGCGGCGAACGGGCGGCCGGGCGAGGGTCTGTTCAACGCCCTTTCGGTGTTGCTCGTCGCGTGCCCGTGCGCCCTGGGTTTGGCCACGCCGCTCGCGCTGTGGCATGCCCTCGCGTCGCTCGCCGCGCGCGGGATCGTGGTGCGTTCCGCCGGTGCCCTCGAGCGCGCGGCGGGGTTGCGCCGGGTGTTCCTCGACAAGACGGGAACGCTCGGCGAGGTGGACCCGGTGCTGGTGGACTTCGTGTGCGCGGGCGGCGACGCGGGCCGGGCGCGGTGGTCGGCGTGGGTGCGCGCGGTGCAGGAGCGCAGCGGCCATCCCCTCGCGCGTCCGTTCCGTTCCCTGCCCGCCGCGGAGGGCGTCGCCGTG
>WBXI01000062.1 GCA_008933025.1 Verrucomicrobiota bacterium | reverse complement strand
CTTGTGGCTCTGCTCTCCGCTCGCGGGGACTAACCCACGTATGGCGGACCAATCGCCCCTTCTCCACAGCGCCAGACTCGGCAAGAGCCCTGCGCGAGGCCATAGGGTCTTTCGAAACCGGATCCAACCACGGGGCTGGCCGGGCCTCGCCACCGCCTCGGGTCGGCGTCCCGATGCTTCCCGCCGACACCCGGGGCGAGTTTCCCCTTTGCGCCGGGACACTTCGGGCGTAAACGAAAGCCACAGCCGACGCATATGGACATCGTATTCAAGTGCCCGCATTGCCAGACCGAACTCGAGGTCGATTCCGCCGCCACCGGCGAGTCCATCACCTGTCCCGCCTGCAATCGCACCCTGACCATCCCCGCCGGCGCGCCCGCGCCCGCGCCATCCCCGAGCCCGGCACCGGCCACGCCCGCTGCGACGGCACCGGCGCCGCAGCGCGTCGACAAGAAGTTCAGCGTCCCCGTCACCGACAAGCCGGTCGAACTGCTCATCCAGAAACCGTTGCCCAGCCTCGAGGCCCAGGCCCAGCGCGAGGGCCGCCGCCTCATCCGCGTCAAAACCATCCGGCACATCGACTGCAAGGAGGTCGGCCACGACAACTTCGACGCGTTCGTCACCGAATTCCTGAACAAGATCGGCGACGAGAACCTCGTGAGTCTCACGCCCATCAACTACAGCTACGTCGAGATGGGCACCCAGAAACTGCTCAACGATTTCGGGGTGATGCTCGTGTACCGCGGCTAATCCACCCCCGCCCCGCGTCCATCCGCCGCGACGCGGGACCCGCCCGCGCGGACCGCTTCATCGTTCCGGCAACGGATCGTCGCCCACGGCCTGCCAGAGTTCCCATTGGGTGCGGTTGACGTCCGCGATCGCGCGCAGGTGTTCGCCTCGCGCCCGCGCCAGTTCCCGTTCCGCGTCGATCGCCTCCAGCACCGCCCCCACCCCGAATTCCCGCCGCGCGCGGGTCAGTTCCAACAAGCGGTCGGCAGCCGCCAAAGTCCGGCTCGCCACCCCCAACTGTCCCGCGGCGGCGTCCGCGCGCGTCCGGGCTTCGATCACCGCCGCGGCGACGGCGTCGCGTTCCCGTTCCAAGGCAAGCTCCGCCAAGCGCACCCGGGAATCCGCCGTCCGGATCCGGCTCCGGTCCCCCAACCCCCCGGGACCGATGCGCCAACTCAGCGACACGCCGTACTCCTGGAAATCGTCCGCCTTGCCGAAGTCGCCGTTCCGGCCGCCGGCGAGGCCCCCCATCGCGGTCTGGGCACCGACCGTGGGCAGCCAGGGCCCCTTGGTGGCGCCGTCCCGCCGCGCCCTGGCCGCCGCGACCTGCGCCTCGTTCCGCCGCAGTTCGGGTCGCCGGGCCAAGGCCGCCGCCACCAGGGAATCCAGCGCCCGGTTGGCCGGCACCAGCACCAGCGGCACGAACTCGCCGGGGGCCGGCTTGAGTTCGAGCACCGGCGGCAACCGCAGCAGTTGCGCGAGTCGACCCGACGCCACCCGCGCTTCCTCGCGCGCCTTGATCCGCAGGCTTTCGTTCCGCCCCGACTGCACCTCCGCCCGCTGGGCATCGCCCGCGAACGCGATGCCGGATTCCACCGCCTGCCGCACCTGCCGGAGGAATTCGTCCGAGATGCGCAACGAATCGTCGGCCACCGCCACGCCCGCCTCGGCCCGGGAAAGTTCCACGTAGGCCGCCGCCGCCGCCGCCGCCGTGTCCCGGCCACTCGCCGCCGCCTCGGCTTCGGTGGCGCGCACGGCCTGTTTCGACGCCAGCACGCGGTAGATCGAATCGCCGAGATCGAGCTGCGCCTGCAACGTGACCGCCGCCGTCCCCGACTGCTTCGAGGCATCGAACACGTTGCCCGCGATGTCCTGCAGGTTGCCGTCGTGCCGCCGGTAACCGATGCCCGGACCCAGCCACGGGAAGAGTTGCCGCCGGTCCTGTTCCAATTGCCCGCGCGCCTCGCGCACCCGCTCGCGCGCCATCGCCACCGAAAGGTTCCGCGCCCCCGCGAGCCGCAGCACCGTCGCCAGGTCGATCGACTGCGATTCCGCGCCCAACCGGGATCCGGCCACCGCGGCGAGGGTCGCGAACGACAGCAACAGCCGGCGCGTCCCGCGGAACGGCGGCCTTGGGGTTTGTCTCTCGTCGGTGTTCATGGGGCTTTCGTCGGCGGTCCTCGGTGACGGGGACCCACCCGGTCTATCGGGCGTCCTTCGGGCTCACCGGGGCGCCGTCCGCGGGAGCCGTCCTCGCCGGGACGATCACGGACACGCCGTCGCCCATTCCCGACAGCACCTCGACCACGGGCCCGTCGGAGAAGCCGAGTTTCACCGGCAGCTTCCGGCTCCTTCCGCCTTCCGCCACGAAGACCGACGCGGCGCCCTTCTCCACCAGCACCGCGTCGGCCGGCACCAGAAGCGCCCCCGCGTGCCGCTCCACGCCGACGCGCACGATGGCGTACATGCCGGGCCTGAGTTGATCCCCGGGATTCGGCAGGTCGGCTTCCACCGCGAGGGTTCGGCTGGCTTCGTCGATGGAACCCGCGTGGCGGCTGACCGTGCCCACTAGGACGTTGGTGAGGCCCTCGACGGACACCCGGACCGGCAGCCCGGCCTTCACGTAGACCGCCTCGGTTTCGGGAACCGGCACCAGGGCACGGAGCACGCGGGTGTCGGCCAAGGTGACCACCGCAGAGGCGCCCCCGGCCGCACCGGCGGGAACGAAGGCCCCCGGGTCGACGAACCGCGCCGTCACCGTGCCGTCGAACGGCGCGGCCAGATTGGCGTACCGCAGCAGCGTCTCGGTTTTCTCGAGGTCGGCGCGCGCCATTTCCAGACGGCCGTTCGCGACGTCCAGCGCATGCGGCGTCACCAGGTCGGGCGACCTCTGCCGGGCCTCGCCGAGCCGACGGGCGTCCACTTCGGCGACCCTCGCCTCGGCCGCTTGTTTGGCGCGCTCGGCGACGAGTTCCGGCACCTCGATTTCCGCCAGCGACTGTCCCGCCTTCACCCGGTCGCCGCGGTCCACCGCGATCGATTTCACGAATCCGGCGACGCGCGCCTGCACCGTGACCTGTTGGTTGGCCCGCAGCGACCCGGGCAAGGCGACGTAGCGCACGATGTCGCCGCGCGTGGGTCGGACCACCGAGACCCCGGCGGGATCGGCGGCAAGGGACGCGCCCGCGATCGCCAGGAAACCGACCGTGGCGATCCGCGGGCCAAATGTTGTCCGTTTCATGATGTGGGATTCCCCGTCGCGTAAAACCGGCTGGCCGGGTCCTCCGGGTCCAGCGATGCCGACCGGCATGCCTTGGGTGCGAGCAACGCGAAGACTGCCGGAAGCACCCCCAACGTGGCCACGGTGACCACGGCCAATCCGCCCACCACCGCGCGGCCCAAGGGCGCGGTCTGTGCCCCGCCCTCCCCGAGGCCGAGGGCCATGGGGATCATGCCGGCGATCATCGCGGCGCTGGTCATGAGGATGGGTCGGAGGCGCGCGGAAGCCGCGGACACCGCGGCTTCGGACGGCGTGGCGCCCGCTTGGCGCGCCTTCTCGGCAAAGGTGACAAGAAGGATCGCGTTCGCGACCGCCACGCCGACGGCCATGATGGCCCCGATGGCGGACTCGAGGTTGAGCGTGGTGCCGGTGGCCGCCAGGAGACCCACCACGCCGGCGAGCACGGCGGGCACGGTGGATATCACGGCCAACGCCAACCGCGGCGACTGGAACGTGGCGAGCAACATCAGGAACACCACCCCGACCGCCACGCCGAGGCCGGACTGGAATCCGCCCACCAACTGGCGCAGCGGCACCGCCTGGCCGCGCACGTCCACCCGGCTCCGCGCCGGCCACAGCCGCGGGTCCGCGATCTCGGGGATCGATTCCAACCCGCGCAGGACCCGCCCGAGATCGGCGCCGCGCAGGTTGGCAGTGATGCTCACCACCCGCGCCATGTTGTAGCGCTCGTAGGAACCGACGGCCGTGCCCGGCGCGACCGTGGCCACGCTGCGCAACGCCACGCTGCGGTTGGGCCCCGCCCCCACCGGGAGGTTGCGGAGGTCCTCGAGCGATCCCGTTTCCGTCTGCGGCACCTGGACCTGCACGCTGTAGCTCACGCCCGTGTTCGGATCGGACCAGAAGTTCGGCACCGTGAAGCGGCTCGACGTGGTCGCCGCCACCAGCGAGCGCGTCACGTCGCCGACCTTCACGCCCATCAGGCCCGCCCGTTCCCGGTTCACGGTAACGTCCACGCTCGGGTAATCGAGCGTCTGCGCGAACTGCACGTCGCACAGCGTCGGCATGGCCGCCATCTTCGCCAGCAATCGCTCCGCGTATTCGCGGCTGGCCGCGAGGTTGGGCCCGCTGACGGCCACCTCCACCGGCGTCGGCGAACCGAAACCCATCACCCGCCCGACGATGTCGCTCGGCTCGAACGATACCCGCAGGTCCGGCAACTCCGCGGCGAACACGGCGCGCAGGCGTTCTTTCAAAGCGGGGATCGACACCGCGTTCCCGGCGCGCAGTTGCACCGAGAAATGCGCTTCCTCCGGCCCGCTGTTCCACAGGTGGATCAGGTTCACCGGATAGTTGGCCGCATGGACGCCCACCAGGCCCAGCGTCAGCGCGACGTTGGTCCCGCCCGCCTCGCGATGGATCAATGCCAGCGCCCGCAGCGCCAGTTTCTCGGTGTCGTCGAGGCGCGTTCCCGCCGGCGCGCGCAGGCGCAGCGCGAATTGCCCGGCGTCCACCGTCGGGAAGATTTCGAGCCCCAGACGGCGTCCGACCAACCCCACCACCGCCAGCGTCGCCGCCAGATACCCGGCCACCGCGATCCACCGGAACCGGACGATGCCCGCGAGCACGCCCGAATAGACCCGCCGGGCACCCACCAACCACGCGGGTTCCGACGCGTGGCCGGCCGCCCGGACCCACCACACGCCGAGGATCGGCACCAGCGTGCTCGAGAGGACGAACGAGGCCGCCATGGAGAATCCGACCGCCAATGCCAGCGGCGCGAACAACGCCCGGGCCGCGCCCTGCATGAAGAACGCCGGCAGGAACACCGCCACGATGCAGAGCATCGCCAGCAACCGCGGCATCGCGGTCTCGCGGGTCGCGTCCAGGGCCGCTTGGGCGAGGGACGTCCCCCGCGCCAGATGCACGTGCAGGTTCTCGACGGCGACGGTGGCCTCGTCCACGAGGATCCCCACCGCCAGGGCCAGGCCGCCCAGCGTCATCAGGTTGATGGTCTGCCCGCAGGTCCACAGAGCGAACGACGCGGCAAGCAGCGCCAGCGGGATGTTGACGACCACCACGAGCGCGCTGCGCCAGTCGCGGAGGAACACCAGCACCATCAGGCCCGTCAGCACCGCGCCCAGCGCCCCTTCCTTCACGAGGTCGCCGATGGCCCGGGTGACCACCGGCGATTGGTCGAGTTCGTAGCTGACCCGGATGTCGTCGGCCACCGCGGCCTGGAACCTGGAAAGGTTGCGTTTGACGAGATCGACCACGGCGAGGGTGGAGGCATCGGCCCGCTTCGTCACCGGCATGTACACGGTGCGGCGTCCGTTCACGAGGGCGTAACTGGTGACCAGGTCGCTCCCGTCCTGGACCGTGGCCACGTCGCGCACGAACACCGCGCCGTTCGGCGTCACCCGCACGGGCACGCCCTCGAGGTCGCGGATGTTCTTCACCTGCGCGTTGGCGGGCACGATCGGGTATTTGCCCCCGAGGTTCATGTTGCCCGAGGGACTGACCACGTTGGCCTGCGCCACCGCCTGCACGATCTCGTCGGGCGACACTCCATACGCGCGCATCCGCTCGGGCTTCGCGTTGACGGTGATGGTCCGGGCACTGCCGCCGAACGGCGGCGGGGCGGAAACGCCCGGCAAGGTGGCGAACAACGGCCTCACCTGGTTCAGCGCGGCGTCCTGCATCTGGCCGACCGTGCGGGCGGGATTCTCGGTGGAGAACACCAACTGGCCCACCGGCACGCTGCCCGCGTCGAACCGGGTGACGAACGGCCCCGGCGTTCCCGGCGGCATGAAGGCCCGGGCGCGGTTCACGTAGGCCACCGTCTCGGCCATCGCGCCGGCCATGTCGGTGCCGGGATGGAACTGCAGCTTCATCAGGGAAGCGCCCTGGATGTTCCGCGATTCCACGTGCTCGATGCCGGTGATGTAGAGGAAGTGGTACTCGTAGTAATAGGTCAGCGAACCTTCCATCTGGCCCGGGTCCATGCCGCCGAACGGCTGGGCGACGTAGATCGTCGGGATGCCCAGGGGCGGGAACACGTCCCGCGCCATGCGGGACAGCGCGAGCAAGCCGCCGAGGCAGACCGCCAACACCAGCACGAGGACCGTGACCGGCCGCCGCAACGAGGCGTTCAGTGGGGACATGCGCGGGATTCGGACATCGAGATTGGCCTCGACCGTCGGGTCCGGCCCCCGCCGGAGTCAAGGGCCGAGGCACGACCGAGGCGCGATCCCACTATGGCGGCTGCCCATCGGCCGGGTGGTCGACGCGCGTGGCTCCCGCCGGGCCTTGTCCCGGGGTCGGCGAGGGGTCGGCGAGGGGTCAGTCCTCACTTTTGACACAACCGCGTCTGACCCGGTTGGCGGGACCTTCGGTACCGCTTCGGTCCCGCCGTCAAACGAGTGTCAAAAGTAAGGACTGACCCCTGCGGAGACCCCTGCGGACTCCACGAACCCGGGATCAAGCGGCCCGCCGCGCCGGCTCCCACGGCATCGGGTCCCACGACGACTTCCCGGCGTATCGCCAGGCCGCGTGGCCGCCGGGTTCGATCGCGACCAGATGGATCCACCCGTTCTCCACCGGATCACCGATCTCGGGGCGCGACCGCAGCACCCGCGCGATGGCTTCCCGCGGGGCCTCGATCATCACGCTCAGGCGGAGCGGTTCGTGGACCCACCGCGTCCCGTCGTGAAGGGATTGGAAGGGAAGCCCCGACCGCAGATCGCCGCCGTTCCCTTCCCAGACCCCGAAACGGCCGACCACATTGTGCAGCGTCTTGCTCCCGCTGCCGAACGCCCGGTTGTCCACGGTCGACGCGTAGTACTGGAGGTTGATCCAACTCGCGACGATCACCGGCGCGCACAGGATCAGTTCCAGCACCGAGCCGTCCGGGTCGCGGGCGGCATCGTAATTGTTGAGGAACACCCGCCCGCCCAGATCCACGTTGCGGGTCCGGGCCCGTGGTGCGGCCACGAAGGCCGCGTTGCGCGCCAAACCCCATTCCGGCCGCACTTCCGCCCAGTCCCGCGCCCGCCGCGAGACCACCGACTCGAGCACGGCATCGTGCCCGGACCCCGGCGGCATGCCGTCCGGCGTCCGTTGTCCCCGGACCTTTCGCGTCGCGCCCGCCAACCACTCCGCGACGCGGGCCGCCTCTTCCCGCCGGCCCGCGCCCATGGAACCCCACCCGTGCACGTGGATCGCGTCGGTCGTCGTGTCGTGCAACCCCGCGAGGAACACGGTGTCGTCCGGGATCGCGATCCCGCGCTCGCGCAGACCGGCCCGGACCGACGCATCGTTCAGAATCTCCGCCGCAACGCGCGCGTTGGCGTCGCCGGAATGTCCGCCGCAGGCACCGCATTGCAGCGACGCCGCGTGCGGGTTGTTCACCGTCGAGCTTCCGTGCCCACAGACCAGGACCACCCGCGCGAAGTCCGAAACCAATCCCATGTTCCGCAGCGCCCCCTCGCCCAACGCGATGCGGTCCGCGACCGGAATCCCCGCCGCCAACCCGCCGGCCGATTCCGGGACACCGTCCGATGCGGGGTCGGCGGTTCCGCCGCCGGACGACGCCGTCTGCCGTGCGGAATCCCGGAGCAACGCGCCGGCAAATCCCAATCCCAGCGTCTCGACATAGGGAAAACAGGATACCGCCGAAGTCCTGAAATGGTCCAGCACACCCCGCATCCGGCCCCGCCACTCCCGGCTCGTTTCCGCGACCCGCGACCCGATCCCCACCCGCCGACAGGCCACCTCCCGGACCTTGTACCGCGGCGACAGCAACACCGGACAGCGCGCCTCGCCCCCCGTCTCCCCGGGAAATTGGTACGCGATGGGCATCCCGAAAAACCCGGCGAATCCAATGGTTTCGATGGCATCCGACTGCGCTTCCAGGCACCGCCGGTAGGGCTCGGAGCGGACATCGATGCAAAAGATCGCCTGCAACATGGGACGTCCCGGCCCGACCGCGGCCGCGGCCGACCCACCGGACAGGCGGGCCAGCAACCCGGCTTGGTAATGCCGTTCCAGGATTTCCTGCGCGATGAACCGGGCCACCATCGAGGGCGACGCCGACGCCGGGGCGACGGGCACCTTCGATGCCGCGCTCCATCGTTGCGCGAGCCCGGGATGATGGGCGAACCGCCGGAACAGCGCGACGTCGTAAGCGAGTCGGACGGCCAGAAGCTGGACCAGCAAGGAACCGTCGGAACCGACGTCGCCGCCCTCGCGAATCCGGGCCTGCACGTGGCCGCTCCACCCCGCGACCGAGAGCAGTTCCCGATGGAGGAGGTCGTCGGCGGCCCCCGGATCCACTCCCAATTCGGACAGCATCTCCACGATCGCTTCCCGCGGATCTTCGGGAATCCCGGCCACCAAGGCCCGGAATCCACGGAGCCCGGCGCACTCGGGATTCCGGTCGTGCACGGCGACCGCCTTCCACGCGTCGAAGAACCGCCGTCCACGGCCGGGCATGAGCCACGGCGATTGGCCATGGTCGAAATACGACGCACACCACTTCGAGATTTCGTCCACGACAAAGCCCGACCACGCCGTCCCGGACGCCGCATCGACGCAATCCGCCACGGTCGGCGTGCGCGGATCCGCGCCCGCTCCCGGGTCCCCGGCCAGCGCCTGCCGCAGCGTCCCGAAGTCGGCAAACGTCGCCGACCCCCGGGCCCACGCGGGCAGTCTGCCGCCCGCCGCGGCCGATGCGGCCGCGACTTCCGCGTCGGTGACGCCCGCCCCTTCCAACCGCGCGAGCAGATCCCCGCCCGACAACAGGATGTCGGCGTGGGCGTTCCTTTGCAGGAGCGACGCCACCTCCAGGAAGTGTCGGTCGGCCATGCCCACGAACGGGTTGACCGCGACGAACCGGTCGAGCGGCCACAGCGGCGGGATACGTCGACAGACGTCGTCGATCGAGGCCCGCAGCGTCCGGGTGGCGGACGCGGGCGAAGCGACGGCGGGGGCGGGTGTCGGGGCCGGAACAGATGCGTGGTTCATGGGAATCGGGTGGTTGGTTTCGCGAATCATTTACTTGGAGGCGCGGAGGGCGCCGGCCATCCGGTTGGCGAGCGTGTTGATGTAGAATCCATTCCTCGCGTGGACGTAGAGCGACCGGAAGGCCGGCCGTTCGGCGAGGCCGGGAACGACCGCCTGCAGTGCCAGCGCGGCCAGGAACAGGACGAGGATCGCGGCGACCAGCGGCGTGCCCCCGACCGGCGGCAGCCCGTGGTGGGCAACCAACACCGGCGCGAGCCACCATTCCGCGGCGCGGTGCAGACCGAGGGACGCCGCCGCCAGAAGGCCCCCGCCCGCCCCGAGTCCGAGCAGGGTCGCGGCCCCGGGCCGACGGCTGAGGGCGTGGACGCCCACATGCGCCAGGGACATGGCGAGCACCCCGGTGCCCACCAGGGTTCCCGGGTGTCCCCGCAATTCCACCCGCATGACGGACGCGATGCCGAGCACGCCGCACGCGGCGACGCCGACCGCAAACAGAAGGACCAGCGGACCGACGGCTTCGCCGCCCAACCGCGCGCGATGCGGCTCGGCCCGGGACACCGCGCCGCCGCTGGCGAGGAAGGCATGGGCCTTGTAGAGCGAGTGCGAAACCAGATGCAGCAGCGCCAGCGGGAAGGCGCCCAGGCCGCATTCCAGCATCATGAAGCCCATCTGCCCGACGGTGGAGAATGCCAGTGCCCGTTTGACGCTGGCCTGGGTCAGCGCGACCACCGACGCGAACACCGCCGTGAAGGCACCCACCAGCGCCAGCACCGCCATCGACCCCGGGGAGAGCGTTGCCAGCGGTTCCAGCCGCAGGATCAGGAAGCCGCCCGCATTGATGATCCCCGCGTGCATCAACGCGGAGACCGGCGTCGGGGTTTCCATGGTGTCGGGCAGCCAACTGTGGAACGGGAACTGCGCCGATTTCAGCAGCGCCCCGGCCACCAGAAGGCCGACGGTCCCGTGGATCCAGGCGGCATCCGCGCCGAGACCGGACCCGTGGAGCCCGCGGGCGATCCGGAACAGGGCCTCGAAATCCCAGGTGCCGAACCGTGCCCACACCAGTCCCATGGCACCCAGCAGGCAGAGGTCGCCGAGGCGGCTCACCATGAATTTCTTCCGGGCCGCCAACCGACCGGCCGACCGTTCGGGATGGAAGACCAGCAACCGGTGGAGGCAAAGGCTCGTGGCCAGCCAACCCGCGAAGAACTGTGCCAGATTGTCCGCGAGGACCAGCACGAGCACCGAACCGCCCGTCAGCGCCAGCCACCGCGAGAAGCGCCCCTGCCCCGGGTCGCCCTCCAGATAACCCCGGGCGAACCGGGCGACCACCACCAGCAGGAACGCGACCAGGGCCAGCACCACCGCGGACAACCGGTCGAGCCACACGCCGATGCCGAGGCCGCCGAGGTCCAGCCACCGGTGGTGGACCGTGCCGACCGAGAGTCCCACCAGGGAGCCGAGCACGGCGCACACCAGCGAAAGCGATGCGACCGCGGGCAGCGCGGCCGCCCATCGAGGACGGTCCGGGGCAGGATTCCGAATCCCAGCAGCAACAGCGGGGCGGCCGTGGCCAGGGAGGCCGCGAGGAGCATGTGTTCCGGAGTCGACGGATTCATTCGTTTCGCCATACCCATCGCCCCGATCCGGGATCGTCTCCAATAGATTGTTTGTGTCGTATCGTTCTCTTTTGTTAAAGCATTGCCGATGGCGTTCCTGAACTACCACCATCTCCGCTACTTCCGGGCGATCGCGAACGAGGGAAGCCTCACCAAGGCGGCCGCCCGGCTGCGCGTGTCCCAGTCGGCGCTGAGCATCCAGCTGCGCAAGCTCGAGGAAAGCCTGGGCCACCCGCTGTTCCACCGCGCCAACAAGGCCCTGCGCCTGACCGAGACGGGCCGCATGGTGCTCGATTACGCGGAGTCGATCTTCCGCACCGGCGAGGAACTGATGTCCACGCTCGACCGCCATTCGCCGGGACGGACGCGGGTGTTGTCGGTCGGCGCGGTGGCGACCCTCTCCCGCAATTTCCAGATCGAGTTGCTCCGCCCGCTGCTGAACCGGCCGGACCTCCAGTTGCTGATCCGGTCGGGCAGCCTCCGGGACCTGCTCGCGCAACTGCGGGCCCACACCATCGACCTCGTGCTCTCGAACCTTCCGGTGAAGCGGGACGCCGACACCGGCTGGCACAGCCACCTGCTCGCGGAACAACCGGTGAGCCTCGTCGCCCGGCGCGCGAAGGGCCAGAAGCCGTTCCGGTTCCCCGACGACCTGCGGACCACGCCCATCGTTTTGCCGAGTCTCGACAGCAACGTGCGCCCGGCCTTCGACCTCGTCCTGGAGCAGGCCGGCATCCGTCCCATCATCGCGGCCGAGGTGGACGACATGGCGATGCTCCGGTTGCTGGCGCGGGACACCGACGGGGTGACCCTGGTGCCGCCCGTCGTGGTGCAGGACGAATTGCGGCAAAAGATCCTCGTCGAGCGCCACCGGTTCCCGCAGATCCGGGAAAGCTTCTACGCCATCACCCCCAGCCGCCGGTTCCCGAACGAGCTCGTCCGCGAACTCGTCCGCGGGGGGAATCGGCTCTGAGCCGGGACGCCGCGCAGGAAACCGCGGGGCCCCGGCTTCCCCACGCTTTGGCGTGAGCTTTCGTCGGCCGGGCACCGGCGGGGGCGGGCCTCATTTCCCCGCACGTGGGGCTCGCGTGGGGCGCCGCGCTCCCCCACTGTCCTCGGGCCGCCCGGGCGGCCCTGCATGCTTTCCATCCGCGATCTCAAGATGTCCTACGGCGGACGCGTCCTCTTCGAGGGTGCGTCGCTCACGGTGAACTACGGCGACCGTGTCGCCCTCGTCGGTCCCAACGGCGCCGGCAAAACCACCCTTTTCTCCATCATTCTCGGCGAGGAAAAGCCCGACGAGGGCACCGTCGAGCGCGACGCCTGGACGATGGTGGGCTACCTGCCCCAGGAGGGCGAGGCGGTCGGCGAGGAAACCGTCCTCGACCTCGCCACCGGGCGCGGCGGCGAGGTCGCCCGCTACGAGCACATCCTCAAGGAACTCGAGGCCGCCGGCTCCGTGGACAGCCCGGCCTACATGGAGGCGCATGCCAAGCACGACGCGCTGACCGACCCGCTGGTGGACGCCAAGGCGAAGAAGATGCTGGCCGGGCTGGGCTACCGCGAACACGAGTTCCATCGCCCCGCGAAGGAACTCAGCGGCGGCTGGGTGATGCGCGCCCATCTCGCCCGGTTGCTCGTCATGGAGCCCGACCTTCTCCTGCTCGACGAGCCCACCAACCACCTCGACCTGCTCTCCCTGCTCTGGTTGCAGAACTACCTCGCCAACTATTCGGGCGCGCTCCTGCTGATTTCGCACGACCGCCAGTTCATGGACGAGGTGGTCACCCAGGTGCACGAGATCGCCGAGCGCAAGGTCATCGCCTACACCGGCAACTACACCGAGTTCCTCCGCCAGCGGGAGGCCAACTACGACGCCCAGCTTGCCGCGTACAAGAACCAGCAGAAGGAGATCGGCGCGCTCCAGGAGTTCGCCGACCGGTTCCGCTCGGTCACTTCCAAGGCCTCCCAGGCCATGGCCAAGCTCAAGCAGATCGAGCGCATGGAGCTGATCGAGAAGCCCGCCCCGCCCCGGAAACCGTTCCGCTTCCAGATCCCGCCGCCGCCGCGCGGCGGCCAGCGCGCCATCGCCCTCGAGGGCATCCACATGGCCTACGGTTCCCTCCAGGTCTATTCCGGCCTCAACGTGTCCATCGAACGCGGCGAGCGGACGGTGCTCGTGGGTCCCAACGGCGCCGGCAAATCCACCCTGCTCAAGATCATGGCCGGCGTGCTCGAGTTCCAGAAGGGCGAGCGCAAGGTCGGCCACAACGCCAAGCTCGGCTACTTCAGCCAGCACCGCGCCGATTCCCTCGACCCCAAGAAGTCCGTCCTCGACGAGGTCCTGGCCAGCGGACCCAACCTGCGCGAGGACGAGGCGCGCGCCATCCTCGGCAGCTTCATGTTCCGCAAGGAGGAGATCTACAAGCTGACCGAGGTGCTCAGCGGCGGCGAAAAGAGCCGCCTCAACCTGATCAAGTTCCTCGTCGACCCGCCCAACCTCCTGCTGATGGACGAGCCCACCACCCACCTCGACATCACCACCGTCGAGTCCCTGACCATGGCCCTCGAACGCTACGAGGGAACGCTCGTGTTCATTTCCCACGACGTGCATTTCATCCGCAAACTCGCCAACCGCGTGCTGCACGTGAACGCCGGCACGGCCACGTCCTATCCCGGCGGTTACGACTACTTCCTCGACAAGACCGGATCCGCCGGCGACGCCCGCGCCGCACTGACCGCGGGTTGAGCCGCCCCGCCGGGCGACGGCCACGATCCGCCGCGAATCCCAGTTCCGATCCCGCGATGACCGATCGAACCGAGACCCAACGCCCGCTTTCCGCCGCGGCCCACGCCGCGGTCTGGATCGCCCTGGCCGTCCTCGCCGTCGGCCTGGTGTCCGTCGCGCGCTCCCAGGAGGGCCGGGACCCCTGGGCAGGTTGGCGCGAGAGCGGCGGCTTCCGGCACTCGGATTATGCCGAGAGGATCCGGGCCCACGACGCCGTCCGCACGCGATCGAACACCTGGTCCAACCTGGCGTACGTCCTCGTCGGCTTCTACGGCTTCGCCTTCGCCCTGCACGACCGGCGGAACCCGCGGAAGCCGAACGGCGGCCACGTGGCCCAAACCCCGGCCCTGAGCGTGCTCTTTGGAGCGGCCTGCTGTTTTCTCGGGGCCGGGAGCGGGTTCTTCCACGCCTCGTTGACCCATGCCGGGCAACAACTCGACGTGGCCTCGATGTACGCCCCGCTGCTGGCGCTCTGCGCCGCCAGTCTCGGCCGATGGTTCCCGCGGTTCGCGTGGGGCCGGCCACCCCGGGGATTTCCCACCTGGCCGCTCCTGTCGGCCCTCGTCGTCGCCGCCACCGTGCTCCTCTACCGTTTCAAATGGTCCATGTCGGCGTCGAAGGTCCTCGGCACCCTCATCCTCGCGGTGCCGTTGTTCGCGGTGCTCGACCAATTCCGGGTCCGGCGGACCTTCGCCGCCCGATGGCTGGCGTTCGCCACCGTCGCGCTGGCGGCGGCCGTCGCCTGCCGCCAACTCGATGTCGCCGGCCGGTTCTCGGGTCCCGACGCCTGGCTGCAGGGACATGCCCTGTGGCACGTGCTCACCGCCCTCTCGCTCGCCTTCGCGTACCTGTACCATCGCTCCGAAACCGGCATTCCGTTGAATCCGGCGGCCACGCCGCGCGTTGGTTCTCCATGCTCCGCGGCCATTCCATGAAACGTTTCGTCCTCGCGGCCCTCCTGATGGGGGGATCGACCCTCGTCCGCGCCGCCGGTCCCGCCGCGCCGGCCAAGAACCTCCCCTTGCCCGGCGAGGTCTTCGCCCTCGACGGCCACACCGCCTTCGTCGTCCCCGGCAGGACCGATCCCGCCGCCCTCGCCAAACCCTGGGTCTGGTACGCGCCCACGTTGCCGGGACTGCCCGGCAACGAGGAGCAGTGGATGTTCGAGCGCTTCCGCGACGCCGGCATCGCCGTCGCCGGCATCGACGTGGGCGAATCCTTCGGCAGTCCCGCCGGCCGGAAACTCTTCTCCGACTTCCACGCGGCCATGTCCGGACCGCGGGGATACTCGCGCAAGCCGGTGTTGCTGGGCCGCAGCCGCGGCGGCCTCATGACCCTCGCCTGGGCCGCCGAAAACGCGGACAAAGTCGGTGGCTTCGCCGGCATCTATCCGGTCTGCAACGTCGCCAGTTACCCGGGTGTCGCCAAGGCCGCCGCCGCCTACGCGATGTCCCCCGCCGAATTGCAGGCCCAACTCGCCGCGCACAATCCCGTCGATCGACTCGCCTCCCTCGCCAAGGCCGGCGTGCCCCTGTTCGCCATCCATGGCGACGTCGATACGGTCGTCCCGCTCGAGGCCAACTCCGGGCTCGTGAAGGAACGCTACGCGGCCCTCGGCGGTTCGATGCAACTCATCGTCCCCCGCGGCCAGGGCCACAACATGTGGAGCGGCTTCTTCCAGTGCCAGGAGTTGGTCGATTTCGTGAAGACCGCGGCACGCGGCAATGCCATCCAGGTGATTCCTCTCCCCGCCCGGATCGAACCCGGGGAAGGATCGTTCCGCTTGCTCCCCGGCACCATCCTGCTCGCGGACCCCGCGGTCATCGACGTCGCCCGGCAACTCGCCGACACGCTCGCGCCGGCCACCGGATTCCGCCTGCCCGTGCGGCCAGCGGATGCCTCCGCCGAACGTGCCGGGACCATCGAACTGTCCTTGGCCGGCGATCCCGCGCGGTTCGGCGACGAAGGCTACGAGCTCCGGGTGTCGACCGACCGCATCCGCATCGAGGCGGCGCGGCCGGCCGGCGCGTTTTACGCCTGCCAGACCCTCCGCCAATTGTTCCCGCCCCCGATCGAAAGCCGGACCCGGGTGGAAGGCGTCGCCTGGACCGCGCCCGTGGTCCGGATCGAGGACCGTCCCCAGTTCGCGTGGCGCGGCATCATGATCGATCCCGCCCGGCAGTTCATCTCGAAGGCGGGCGTCCTGAAGTGCATCGACTGGATGGGCTATCACAAACTCAACCGGCTCCACCTGCACCTCACCGACGTCGACGGTTGGCGGGTCGAGATCAAGAAGTACCCGCGCCTCACCACCGTCGGGGCCCATGCGGATCTCGGGGAAGGCATCCGGACCGGCGGCTTCTACACCCAGGACGACATCCGGGAAATCGTCGCGCACGCGGCCCGGCGCCACGTGGTGGTGATTCCCGAGATCGAGACGCCGTCGCATTCCGGCGCCGCCATGGTGGCGTATCCGGAATTGAATTGTTTCGGCACCCGCAAGACCACCGCCTTGTTCGACATGGACCCGCTCTGCGGCTCCGAATACTGCCCGGGCAACGACAAGACCTTCGAATTCCTCGCGGACGTCTTCGCGGAAGTCGCCGCCTTGTTCCCGGGACCCTACATCCATGTCGGCGGCGACGAGGCGGAGATGCGCTATTGGGGCGAGTGCCCGAAATGCCAGGCGCGCCAGAAACAGGTCGGCAATCTCCACGGATGGTTCATGGAACGCGTGAAGGGCATGGTGGAATCCCATGGCCGCCGCGTCGTCGGCTGGGGCGGCGTCGCCAAAAACACGGTCTACACCTGCTGGGACAACGACGGCAGCGGCGGTTGGAACGCCGCGAAGGGCGGTTGGGACGTGGTCATGTCCACAGGCAACCACCATTACATCAATTACAACATCGACCGCACCACGCTCCGGACCGCCTACGATTTCGATCCGGCCCCCGCGTCCGCCGGCCTGTCGCCCGAGGCCCGCCGCCACGTGCTCGGCGTCGAGGCCTGCCTCTGGGGAGAGATGGTCCCCGAGGATCACGTCGACAGCCAGACCTTCCCCCGCATCCTGGCCATCGCCGAACGCGGTTGGGGCATCGAACGCCCCGACTTCGACGGGTTTCTCGGCCGCGTGAAGACCCACGTGGATCGGCTGGCGGGCATGGGGATCCTGACCGGCCCCACCTTCGGCTACACGGTCGCCCCGGCGATCCCCGGACGGGTCCGCGACGGTCTCGGGCCTTTGGTCTATCCCCCGTCGCGCAACCAGAACGACGAGGACTGGCGCTGGACCCTGACCGGCATCGACCGCGGGCAGGGCTACACCGCCATCCATCCGCTGCGGGCCTTCGACGGCGATCTCGAAACCTATCACCTCGCGTGGGGCCCGCGGAAGGACGTGGATACCTTCACCGTCGTGGTGCAGAAGCCGGACGCCTTCGACCGTGTCCGCGCGATCACCGGGATGCCCAACGGCGACCACCGCCTCCACGCGGGGGTCCTCGAGGTGTCGTCGGGCTACGGCCGATGGAAGGAAGTGGCACGGTTCGAGAAAGGCGTGGCGGAGGCGCGGCTCGACGGGACGCCGGTGGTCGCCGTGCGGATCCGTTCCACCATCGACCAACCGCCGCTGGCGCTGCTGGCGGTGCGCGAGATCATCCTGGAGAAGAAGGGGCAATCGACCTTGAAAACCCTGACGCCGTTGGAACGCCTGCACCTGCCCGAGCCCGCGGCGAAATGAGACCGCGGCCCGGTCCGTCCCCACGCCGCCACCCGCCCGCCACGCCGTTCGCCGTTCCCCGGATTGTCCAATGTACAGATACGACCCCGTTGCTTGGTATTTGAATTCGCCCGGCGCCGGCGGAAGGATCGTGGGGTTCCCCTCGATGTTCCCGATCGTCCTCGCCGTGCTCTTGCTCGCGCCGCTCCGCCTCGCCGCGGATCCGGCGCGCGTTTCCCCCGCGTCGTCGGCCCCGACCGGCGTCGCCCTGCCGGCACCGAAGGACCACGTCGGCGTGCCGCTCGCCGCATCGTCCCGCCCACCCGCCACCAACGCGCCCCCGACTTGGGAGACCCTCTTCGCGGAACGCCGCCAATGGTGGAGCTTCCAACCCGTCCGGAAACCCGCCGTGCCCGCCGTCCGCGACACCACTTGGTCGTCGCATCCCATGGATCGCTTCGTCCTCGCCCGACAGGAAGCCCGCGGACTGCACCCGGCCCCCGAGGCCCAACGCGCCGCGTTGTTCCGTCGCCTGACCTTCGTGCTCACCGGCCTGCCACCCGCCCCGGAAGCCACCCGCGCGTTCCTGGCCGATGCCGACGAAGACGCCTATGACCGCGCCGTCGACCGCCTGCTGGCGTCGCCACAGTTCGGCGAGCGCTGGGCGCGCCACTGGATGGACCTCGTGCGCTATTGCGAGTCGCACGGCAGCCAGGGCGATCCCGAACTCCCGATGGCGTGGCGCTACCGCGACTATCTGGTCCGGGCGTTCAACGCCGACGTTCCCTACGATCAGTTCGTGCGCGAACACCTCGCCGGCGACCTCCTCCCGCGGCCACGGTTGAACGCCGCCGAAGGCCTCGACGAATCGATCCTCGGTACCGCGCAATTGCGGATGGTGGAGTTCGGATTCGTCCCGGTGGACGCCCTGGACGACCAGGTGAAGGTGGTCGACAACCAGATCGACGTGTTCTCGAAGGCGTTCCTCGGCCTCACCGTCGCCTGCGCGCGTTGCCACGACCACAAGTTCGATCCCATCACCCAAAAGGATTTCTACGCGCTCTACGGCGTGTTCGCGAGCGGCCATCCCGGGCAGGTCGTGGTGGATGCGCCCGAGATTCGCCAAAAGAACCGCGCCGAACTGGCCGCCCTGAAAGCGACCATCCGTTCCGGGCTCGCCGATGCCTGGATCGCCGCCGCGCCGCGCTTGCCCGCCGGTTTGCTGGAACACGATGCCCGCACCGCGGCGTTGGCCGCCGTGGACGCCGACATCGCGCGTCTCGGACGGGAGTTGGCCTCGGTCGAGGGCCGCGCGCGTTCGGAATTGTCCCGGGCCCGGCATCCCGCCGCGACGAACACGGTGCCCGCGCCGCTCGCCCGCTGGACCTTCGAGGACGATCTGCGGGACGATGCCGGGGCGATGCACGGCCACGCCGAGGGTGGCGCCGTGGTTCGCGACGGCCGATTGGTCCTGAACGGCAAGGACGCCTGGGTGGTCACCGACCCGTTGCCGGCGGCCCTTCGCGAGAAAACGCTGGAGGCTTGGGTGACCTTGGCCGGGCTGGAACAGCGGGGCGGCGGCGTGCTCACCGTGCAGACGCCCGACAGCAACGTCTTCGATTCGATCGTCATCGGGGAACGGGAGCCCGGGCACTGGATCGCCGGGAGCGACGGCTTCAACCGGACCCGCGACGTCGGCGGACCGGCCGAGACCGCCAAACCCAACGAACTGGTCCACATCGCGATCGCCCATGGCGCGGACAATTCGATCTCGCTCTACCGCGACGGAAAGCCTTACGGGCAAACTTATCGGCACGGGACCCTGGCGCCGTTTGCCTCGGGCTCCGCGCGCGTGGTGCTGGGCAAGCGCCACCTCGGCGCGGGCATCGCGGCCTTCGCGGGCGAGGTCGAGGAAGCCCGCGTGTACGCGCGCGCCCTCTCCGCGGACGAGATCGCCGCCTCGTTCCGCGCCGGCCCCGTGAAGGTCGATGCGGCTGCCTTGGCCGCCGCCCTGACGCCGGCGGAACGCCGCGAATCGTCCGTCCTGCACCAGCGTCTCGGGACGCTGGAAGCCCGCCGACAGGCGCTCCGCGGCCAGGAAACCGCCGGCAACCCGTGGACGCCCGCGCTCGCCGCGGCCGCGAAGAACGACGCGGACCCGTTGCATCCCTGGGTCGCGTTGTCGGGCCTGAAGGGCGCCGCGTTCCGGGACGGGTGGCAGCGGTTGGCCAGCCACTGGAGCGCCGAACTGGCGGCGCGCGGGGAATTCAACCGCACGAATTTCACCCGCCTCTGGGGCGTGGGGGACGGCGGCACGGCCCCGTGGTTCAAGCCCGGCTCGATCGTTCCCGAGAAGGCCGCGCCCCCCGGCGGGTTCTCCGTCGAGGCCCAGGGCGAACGCATCCTGCGCGGCCTGTATCCGTCCGCGGTGTTCACCCACGGGTTGACCCGCAAGGAACCCGGTGTCCTCGCGTCGCCGCGGTTCAGGGTGACGACCGCCAACATCAGCGTGCGCGGATTCGGCGAGCACAGTTCCGCCCGCCTGGTCGTCGAGAACTACGCCATCGGCAACGGGG
>WBXI01000061.1 GCA_008933025.1 Verrucomicrobiota bacterium | reverse complement strand
TCGGCCTCGTCGCCGGCGGCGTCCTGATCCTCGCCTTCAAGCGGTAGCCGCAACATCCGGATGGATTCCGCCCGCGGAATCGGGATCAATCGGGCGACATGATCCCGCTGCCGCCTGTTCCCGCCCGGCTATGGCTCGCCTTGGTCTGGATCCTTGGTCTGGCCCTGCCCATGGCCTCGGCCGCCGAACCGCCCGTGGTATCGGTCATCCGTTCCCTTCCCGGGGCCCGTGCCGTCGCCGCCGACGGCGCCGACGCCGGGGTCCTCCGGTTGGAATCCCGTTGGCGGGGCGACGTGTGCCGATTCCAGCTGAGGAACACCGGCAAGGGTGCCGTCCGGGTCCGGGAGGTGGTGTTGTTCGACGCGGCCCATGGACTCGACGGCGACACGCCCGTCTACGCCGAGGGATTCCAGATGCTTTCGCAGACCGCCGGCACCCTCGCCAAGCCGGCCGACGTCGGCTCGTACACCGACCGCGATCACTACCGGCTCCCGGAGCGGCCGGGATTCCGGACCGTCTACGGGATGATGCTGCTGTCGCCCCGTTCCTCCGAACGCATCCTGGTGGGCTTCGCGTCCTGCCGGCGCTTCAACGGCAAGATCCACTTCAATGCCGAGCGACTCTCCGCCGTGCTCGAGACCGAGAACCTCGAGCTGCGGCCGGGGCAAACCTGGGAGCTCGAGGAATTGATCGTGCGCGCCGATGCGTCGCGCGAGGGCCTGCTGGACCGGCTCGCCGGGGCCCTGGGCAAAAACCATCCCCGCCTGCGGCACGATCCCGTGCCCACCGGATGGTGCTCCTGGTATTGCTTCGGCCCGTCCGTCACGGCCCGCAACATCGCGGACAACCTCGGGTGGATCGCCACCCATCTTCCCGAACTGCGCTACATCCAGATCGACGATGGCTACCAACCGTGGATGGGCGACTGGCTGGATTCCGGCAAGGCCTTCGGGGGCGACGTCCGCGGCGTGCTGAAGGACATCCGCGGGCGCGGGTTCGAGCCCGCCATCTGGGTCGCGCCTTTCATCGCCAGCGAGCAATCGCGCCTGTTCCGCGAGCATCGGGATTGGTTCGTGAAGGACGACGCCGGGGCGCCGTTGCGCTCCGACCGGGTGGGTTTCGGCGGTTGGCGGCTTGGGCCGTGGTACGCCCTGGACGGGACCCACCCCGAGGCCCAGCGCTGGCTGGAGTCCCTCTTCCGGACCCTCCGGAGCGAGTGGGGCTGCACCTATTTCAAACTGGATGCGACCTACTGGGCCACCCTGCCCGGCGGGCACCGTCACGACCCCAACGCCACCCGCATCGAGGCCTATCGCCGCGGCATGGAAGCGATCCGGCGGGGTGCGGGCGACGCCCTGATCATGGGTTGCAACCATCCCATCTGGCCCTCGCTGGGCCTGGTGCACGCCTCGCGCAGCTCCCTCGACATCGACCGCTCCTGGTCGAGTTTTGCCAGCATCGGGCGCGAGAACCTGCTGCGCGGCTGGCAAAACGGGCGGCTGTGGTGGAACGACCCGGACTGCGTGGTGCTGCACGACGGCGGCTCCCGGGACGTCATGGATGCCGGCGGGAAGCCCTCCACGAGCGGCAAGGTGCCCGACAACGAATACCAGTTCCATGCCACGCTCATCCAGGCGACGGGCGGGATGCTGCTCAGCGGGGACGACCTCACCCAGATCACCCCGCGCCGCGCGGCGATGCTGAGGAAGCTGGTCCCGCCATCCGGCACCTGTGCCCGGTTCGAGGACGATCATTTCACGGTGGGCGTCACGCCCATGGCGGGTGGGCGCCAACGGATTTCGGTTTTCAACTGGGACGACGCCCCGGCGACCCGGGTCGTGAGGCTCCGGGCGAAATCACGGCTCACGGACACCTGGACCGGCGAGGATCTCGGCGTGCATTCCGGCGACTACCGGCTGGAGAACCTGCCGGGACGCTCGGCGCGGTTGATCGACGCCCAACCGGTCCGTTGACCACGGGGAACAGGCGGCGGCCGGGTCACGCCAGGATGCCGCGCACGACCTGCCCGTGGACATCGGTGAGCCGGTAGTCGCGGCCGCCGAACCGATAGGTCAACCGCTCGTGGTCGAGCCCGAGCAGATGCAGGAGGGTCGCGTGCAGGTCGTGGATCTCCACCTTGTTCTCCACGGCCTTGTAGCCGTAGTCGTCGGTCGCGCCGTAGGCCATGCCACCGCGGACGCCCCCGCCCGCCATCCAGAGGCTGAAGCCAAACGGGCTGTGATCGCGGCCGTCCCGTCCCTGGGCGAAGGGCGTGCGCCCGAATTCGCCGGACCACACCACCAGCGTCTCGGCGAGCAAGCCGCGCGCCCGAAGGTCTTTCAGCAGGCCGGCGACGGGTTGGTCGATGGCGAGGGCATTGCGCGAGTGGTTGTTCCTGAGGTCGCCATGCGCATCCCAGCGGGCATTGTCGTGGGCCCGCGGACAGGTCAACTCCACGAAGCGCACGCCGCGTTCCACCAAACGCCGCGCCACCAGGCATTGCCGGCCATAGGAACGGGTGTGCTCGAAGGGCGCGTCCATCCCATAGAGGCGGCGCGTCGCCTCCGATTCCCCGGCAATGTCGGTGGCCGCCGGAACCGCCATCTGCATCCGGTACGCGAGTTCGTAATTGGCAATGGCGCCCTCGAGAGCGTCGTGCGTGCCGAGGCCGGCGACGGCGAGGGCGTCGAGGGCGCGGACGGCGGCCCGCTTGTTGTCCTGGAGCCGGGCTTTGGCCTCCAGCGGCAGGATGTTGGCCAACGCCGGTTGCTGGTTCCGCAACAACGACGCCTGGTGGACCGCCGGCAGGAATCCCGCCCCGAAGCAATCGACGCCCCCGGAAGGTATCAACCCGCCGTCCAACACCACGTATCCCGGCAGGTCGCGGCACGCGGATCCCAACCCGTACGTCGACCACGCGCCCATGCTGGGCCGCCCCGCCATGCCCGTGCCCGAATGCAGGAAATAGTTCGCCGCATTGTGCTCCGAGAAATTCGAGGTCATCGAACGGACCACGCACAACTCGTCCGCGCAGCCGCCGATGTGGGGGAAGAGATCGCTCACCGGCAGGCCGCTGCGGCCGCGCGGCTTGAAATCCCAGAGATGGCCGAGCACCGCGCCCTTGTCGTCGAACTGCGTCGGTTCCATCTTCAACCCAAACGGACGTCCATCCTCCGCCCGCAGGCGCGGTTTGGGATCGAACGTGTCCACGTGCGAGACGCCGCCGTCCATGTAGAGGAAGATCACGCTGCGGACGCGCGCCCGGTGATGGGGGCCGCGCGGACCCGGCGCGACCACGGCGGGCACCTCGCCCAACGCACCATCCGCCAGCAGCGAGGCCAGTGCGACGCCACCGAAGCCCAGCGCACCCTCGCGCAACATCCGGCGCCGGGTCATCGGCACGCCCGCGAAAAAGCCGCTCGGCATGGAATCAGGGGACATGGATGAACTCCTTCGACATGAACAGGACGTGGCACGCGTCGGCCCAGAGCGAGGGGTCGCCGTCGATCGCGTCCGGCCCGATCCCGCGTTCGCCCGCCTGGGCGGCCAGGAAGGCGAGGATGCGATCCGCTTCCACGGGCAGCGGGGGACGTCCCAAGGCGCCGAGGAAAAGGCTTTCTACGCGACGCCGGGAATCGCCGGGGAACCGCCGGACAAGGTTCGCGGCCCAGACGTCCGCCTGTTGCCGGACGAGGGGATCGTTCATCAACGCGAGGGCCTGCCCCGGCACGTTGGAACTGTTCCGTTGCCCCACCGTCGTGTCGGGCACCGGCAGGTCGAAGGCCAGCATCCAGGGCGACAGGAAATTGCGACGGGTCTCGAGATAGACCGACCGGCGCCCATTCCCGTCCAAGGGCCCGTCGGCATTCTTCACCCACATGCGATCGCCCATGAACGGGGTGAAATGGGTCGGGACCGATGGCCCGAATTGTTCCGGGTTCAATCGCCCCGACGCGGCCAGGAGCGCGTCGCGAACCGTCTCCCCCTCGAGCCGCACCAACCGCATCCGGTGCAGCAGCGCGTTGTCGGGATCGCGCGCTTCCACGCCGGCATCGCCCGGCGAACTGGACATGCCATAGGTCCGGGTCAGGCACAGGCTCCGGATCAGGCCCTTGATCGATCGTCCCCGCCGGCGGAAATCGGCCGCCAGCCAATCGAGCAACTCGGGGTGGGTGGGCCCCTGCCCCATCGCGCCGAAGTTGTCGACGGTTGGCACCAATCCGCGGCCAAACACATGGGCCCAGACGCGGTTGACGAGGACCCGGTCGAGCAATGGGTTCGCGTCCGCCACCAACGCGTCCGCGAGTTCCCGTCGGCCGCTTCCGGCGGCGATGGCGAGGGGTTCGCGACCCGACACCGCTTCCAGGAAGCGACGGGACACCGGCGGACCGGGATTCCGGTGGTCGCCGCGGACAAAGACCCGCGTCGGCTCCACGCTGCCGTCGGTCATTGCGAGGATCCGGATCGGCTCGGCCAGACCGACGGAGGCCTTGGTCCGTTCCGCGACGACCGCGTCGAGTTCCGGAGCCGCCGATCCCCAGTCCAGCAGGCCACGCTGGGACAGCCACGACAACAGGGGCAACCCCTCGGCGGGGCCGGTGCCATCCAGCCAATCGTCGAGGGCCCGTTGCACCCCGGCTTCCATGGCGCGCGCCCGTTCCGCCGGCGAACCCGCGGCGACGGCAATCCCGCCGGGTCCCGGCGGCGGAGCGGGGTTGTCCGAGAAGACGATCTGGTCGACCGCGACATGCCCACCGCCGCCGTCGACGATCTCCAGATAGGCGGGGCGACCCTTGTGGCGGGCGAGGCCGGTGTTGATCGAGAACCAGTCGAAGCGTCCGTCGGTGTTGACCTTGAAGTGGGCGCTTTCGAACAGCAGGGAGTTGTATTCGAGCAGGCCGTAGCGCGCGATGATCAGGCGCACTTGGCCGCCCGTGCCGGCGAGCCGGAAGTGGATGCAGTTATGGCCGAGCTCGAAGGTCGGCGACCGCAGCGTTCCCTGCAGCCCGGCTGCCAGCACGCCGCTGTGGGCCACGCCGGCCGGGAACAAGTCGATCCCATTTCCCGCCACCCGCCAGTTCCCGTCCGGATTCGTCCCCGGCGCGAAGGCTTGGCCGCTGGGAAACCAGCCGCGGAAATCGGAGCTCGCGAACGGGAGGTACACCGCGGGCGGGACGGGCGGCTTGGACACGACCGTCGGCGGGACCACGGTCCCCTTCCCTTGTTCCTGCCCCGCACGGGGCGCCACCCCGAGCCACGGCTGCAACGGATGCGTCGGTTTGACCGCGTCCGGCGCGAGACATTCCGCCACCCACTTTTCAAAACGGACGGGATCGATGCCGCGTTCCGAGGCCACCGCGGCGACCGGGCGCATGCGCCGTTTCGCATCGGCCGGGGCTTTGGAGGCAGGCTCCGAAGGCGCGGGGATTGCGGCGTCGCCCGGTTTGGCGGGTCCATGGAGCACCTCGTCGGCCGCCAGAAGATAGGCGGCGACGGCCGGGGCGCCGGCGGCGCGCGCCTTGCGGAGCGCCGCCCGCACCCTGCCGGTTTGTTCCGCGTGCAGCCGTTGCAATCCGGTCACCCCCGCCGCGAGGGAACCATCGGGATCCACGTACGCGACATCCTGGCGCGAAGCCCGGAGGAAGGCCACGAGGCCATAGTAATCCCGCGTGGAAACGGCATCGAACTTGTGGTCGTGGCAACGGGCGCAGGCCACCGTCAGCCCGAGGAAGGTCTTGGAGAAAACGTCGATCTGGTTGTCGATGCGATCGGCCTCGTCCTGCACCGGATCCACCGGCGCGTGGGTGGCTTGGTGCAGGTACCAGAAGCCGGTGCCGATCACCGACTCGTCGAAGCCGACCGTCGGATGGCGCCGCGGATTCCGGAGCAAATCCCCCGCAAGATGCTCGCGGACGAATTGGTCGTAGGGAACGTCCGCGTTGAAGGCCCGGATCAGGTAGTCGCGGTATCTCCACGCGTGGGCAATCGGGAAGTCCTGTTCGTGGCCATACGTCTCGGCGAAGCGGACGAGATCCATCCAGTGCCGGGCCCAGCGTTCGCCGTACCGCGGCGAATTGAGCAACCGGTCGACGACCCGCGCACGGGCATCCGGCGCCCGGTCCCGGGAGAAATCGGCGACCTCCTCCGGAGACGGCGGCAATCCGGTGATCGCGAAGTGGACGCGCCGCAACCAGACCAGCGCCCCGGCGTCGGGCGCCGGGACGATCCCGCGTTCCTCGAGCTTCGCGAGGATGAATCGGTCGACCGCACCGTGCGCCCAGAGCGTGTCGGCGGGCATCGGCACGGCGGGTTGCCCGACCGGTTGCAGGCTCCACCACTTCCTTCGCGATTGGAAAACGCTCTCCCAGGACGCCTTGGCCGACGCATCGGCCGCGGGCGGTTGATCGCGCGGGTCGGGCGCGCCCGCGTCCACCCAACGAACAATGTCCGCGACCACCGAGGCCTCGAGGGGCGGCCGATTCCGGGGCATCCGATGTTCCGGATCGGACTGGGTGATGGCCTGGACCAAGCGACTGCCACGGCCGTCGCCGGGGATCACCGCGGGGCCGGATTCCCCGCCCCGCCGCACGCCGTCGCGCGAATCGAGCCGGAGGCCGCCCTTTTGCTTGGCCGCGCCGTGGCACTCGTAGCACTCCGACGCCAGCACGGGTCGGATGCGGTTCTCGAAGAACGCGGTGGACTCCGCGGCACCGGACGCGGCACGGAGCAAGACCGCCGGAAGCAGCCACAACAACGCCGTGGCCCCCAAAGTCACGGGACGGCAAAACGACCTCGGGCTCATGCGCAGGAGGGAATCAGGCCAGGATTTCCCCGACCACGTCGCCATACACGTCGGTCAACCGCATGTCGCGCCCGCCGAAGCGGAAGGTCAGGCGGGTGTGGTCGATGCCCAGCAGGTGGAGGATCGTCGCGTGCAGGTCGTGGACGCTGACCTTGTTCTCCACGGCCTTGTAGCCGTACTCGTCGGTGGCGCCGTGGATCGTGCCGCCGCGAATGCCGCCGCCGGCGAGCCACATGGTGAATCCGAACGGGTTGTGGTCGCGCCCATCGGTTCCCTGCGCGAACGGCGTGCGGCCGAATTCACCGCCCCAGACCACCACGGTGGATTCGAGGAGTCCCCGGGCCTTCAGATCGGTCAACAATCCCGCGATCGGTTGGTCCACGGCGCGGGAATTGTTGGCATGTCCCTCCCTGAGGTTGGAGTGCTGGTCCCAGCGATCCGAGCCGAGACTGGGACAAGTCAACTCGACGAACCGGACCCCGCGCTCCACCAACCGCCGCGCCACCAGGCATTGCTTCGCGAAGGTCCGGGTATGCGGATAGTCCGCCTCCATCCCGTACAAGCGCCGGGTGGCGGCGGATTCGCCGCCGGTCTCCATCAGTTCCGGAACGGCCAACTGCATCCGCCCCGCCAATTCGTAGTTGGCGATGGCGCTCTCCACCGCGTCGGAATCGCCGACGCGCGACAACAGCGACCGGTCCAGGTCCCGGAGCAACGCCAGTTTGGCATCCTGGAGTTCCGCGGTGGCCTCGCCGCGCCGGACATTCGCGACCGGTTGGTCGCCGGCGCGGAAGATCGATCCCTGGTAGGTGGCCGGCAGGAAGCCGCTGTTGAAATTGTCGAGACCGCCCGGGGGGATGAGCCCGCCGTTCAGCACCACGAACCCCGGCAGGTCGCGGCTTTCGCTTCCCAGCCCGTACGACGCCCAGGCCCCCATGCTCGGACGCCCCTGCAGACCGCTGCCGGTGTGCATGAAATAGTTGGCGTTGGTGTGTTCCGAGAAATCGCCGGTCATCGACCGCACGATGGCCAGGTCGTCGACGCACCGCGCCACGTGGGGAAACAGGGCGCTGACGGGAATCCCGCTCGCACCGTGTCGCCGGAAAGCCCACGGGGAGCCCAGCGTGTTGCCGTTCTGGTTGAACTGGGTCGGCTCCATCTTCAGCCCGAAAGGCCGCCCGTGCTCGGCGCTCAGGCGCGGTTTGGGATCGAAGGTGTCGACCTGCGATGGCCCACCGTCCATGTAGAGGAAAATCACGCTGCGCGCCTTGCCGCGGAATTGCGGCGGGCGCGGCACCACCGAAGCGCCCGCCGCGACCGCGGCGCGCGCTTGCTCGGCCAACATCGCGGTCATGGCCATGGCGCCGAAGCCATTGGCACAGCGGCCCAACATCTCGCGTCGGTTCAAAAGGCGTCGGTGCATGGATTCAGTCGAGGTAGATGAATTCCTTGGCGTTGAACACGACGTGGCAGACGTCGGCCCACACCCGGGGATCGGAGGGATCGCCGACGCCCAGCCGGCGCGCCTGTTCGCGGGCAAACGCGTCCATCCGCGACGTCTCGGCCTCGGTGGGCAACCGTCCGAAGGCGGTCTCGTAGAGGCGCCGGATGCGGGCACCCGACGGTTCCCGCGGGAGTGCCCGGGCCCACTGCGCCGCCTGCCCGACCACGAACGGATCGTTCATCAGGGCCAACGCCTGGGCGGGGACATTGGACACGTTGCGGCGGCCCACGGCGTTGAAAGGGATCGGCGCGTCGAAGGCCAGCATCAGGGGCGAGAGGAAATTCCGCCGGACCTCCTGGTACACGCTGCGGCGGCCCGCCCCGGACAGCGGACCGCTGGAACCGGGACGCCCGCGTCCTTCCATGAACGGCGTCAGGTGCACCGGGATGCTCGGGCCACCGAGTCGGGCATCCAGGCCGCCGGACACCGACAGGATCGCGTCCCGGATCGATTCCGCGTCGAGGCGCCGCAGGTTCGCGCGGTGCAGCAATTGGTTCTCCGGATCGGTCCGCTCGGCTTGGGGATCGTCCGTGCGGCTCGCCATCCGGTAGGCATCGGAAAGCATCATTTCCCGCAGCAGCGACTTCAACGACCAGCCGAGGGGGCCACGGAAACGGTGGGCGAGATGGTCGAGCAATTCGGGATGGGACGGGGCCTGGCCGAGCACGCCGAAGTTGTCGACGGTGGCCACCAGACCGCGGCCGAACAGGTGTTGCCACGCGCGGTTGGCCATGACGCGGGCGGCAAGCGGATTACCCGGGGCCAACACCGCTTCCGCCAGTTCGAGACGGCCGGCACCGCGCGCGATGCGCATGGGCTCCGGCCCGCTGATCGCCTCGAGGAACCGGCGCGGAGCCGGTTCGCCGGGCTTGCGGGGCGAACCGCGGGAAAGGACGAACTCGTCGATGCCGCTCCCGTCGAACATCGCCGGCGCGCTGGCCGACACTTTCCGGATCCGGGCCGCCAATGCGGACCGACGCCCGAAGACGGGCGCAACCACGGCGTCGAACCGTGCCCGGGCCGGACCGTCGGCCGGACACAACGCGTCGAAATGTTCGGCCAACCAATTGGCCGCCGCCAAATCCCGCGGGGTCGACGGGGGATTTCCCGCCGCCCACGCATCGAGGACCGCGAGCAGGATCGGCCGGACCCGCGCGGCCGAGGCCACGGGGTCGGGCGCCACCGGGGCGGCGGCGGGAGGCGCGCCACCGGGTCGTTCCTCCGACTGCACCACTCTGGCAATGGCGAGGTCCGCGTCGCCGGCGGGACTGAATTCGACGTGGAGACGATGACCCCGGTAATCGCCGAGCGAATGCCGGACCCAGCCCCACCCGCCTTCGGGCGCCTTCCATTCCGCGAAGAGCGCGCCGTGCAACGGCCCGTTGACCATCTGGTGGGAGTCCACGACGGCATAGGCCCGGCCGGCGCCCTTGACGAAATACCAGAGACTGTCCGCGGCCAAACGGATCTCGCGGGTCTTGAGGGTCTGCTCCGAACGATCCCAATTCCCCAACCGGCCGGCATCCCGGCTCCCGCCCTCGGTCTTCAGGCCACGCCAGAGCGGATCGCGGATGGCCGCGCCGTATTCGGCGACGCCGAGGATGGGATGTCGGGCATCCGGACCGAACAGCAGATCCCCGGCCCGCGCGGGACGAAGTCCGAACGCGAATCCGTCCTGCATCCAATCGGCCGGACCGGACCGGGCGAAATCCACGACGACATCGGCGACGACGGCAGCGGGAACGGGCTCCGGCACGGCGCCCGCCAACAGCGACGGCGCGGCCCCTGCCACGCCCGTCCGCAGGGCCACGGCGACCGCACGCCCCACGGCCCGAGTGTCCGCGTCGCGAACCGCGTCGAGTTCCGCGGCGATCCTGCCGTTCCATTCGAGCGATTCGAATCGGGCCTGCCGGTAACTGCTGCTGACGAGAAAACCGGTGAGGCCGTAGTAATCGCGCTGGGAAATGGCGTCGAATTTGTGGTCGTGGCAGCGGGCGCAACCCAACGTCAGTCCCAGAAACGTCTTTCCCATGACGTCGAGACGGTTGTCGATCCGGTCGGCCTCGTCCTGCCGGATGTCCACCGGCGAATGCACCTCCTCGCCGAGGAACCAGAACCCGGTGCCCAGGATCGACTCGTTCGCGTCGGACCCGCGCCGGACCCGGGGCGGGATCAGGTCGCCCGCCAGGTGTTCCCGGACGAATTGGTCGTAGGGCACGTCCTCGTTGAAGGCCCGCACCAGGTAGTCGCGATAGCGCCAGGCATTGGGAATGTCGGGGTCGAATTCGTGGCCCCGCGACTCGGCGTAGCGCACCAGATCCATCCAATGCCGCGCCCAGCGTTCGCCAAAATGCGGCGAGGCCAGCAACCGGTCCACCACCCCCTCGAAGGCGTCCGGAGACGGGTCGGCCACGAACGCCTCGACCTCCTCCGGTTTCGGCGGCAAGCCGGTGAGGTCGAAGGTCGCGCGCCGGATCAACGTCCGTCGATCCGCGGGCGGCGCCGCCTTCAGGCCGGCGGATTCCAACCGGGCGAGCACGAAGGCGTCGATCGGACTCCGGACCCCCTCGGCATGGCGCACCGCGGGAACCGGTGGATTGGCGATGGGCCGCCAGCACCAATGCGCCTCCTTGCGTTTCCCGAGATCGAAGCCGGCGGCGGTCCGGGCCGGCGGGGCCTCGGTGGGCCACGGCGCGCCCATCGCGACCCAGCGCCGCAGGACGTCGCGCTCGGGTTCGGACAACGCCGTCTTGGGCGGCATGGCGAGGTCCGCGTTGGTCCGGGCGATGGCGGCGATCAGCAGGCTTTTTTCCAGGCTGCCGGGAACGACCGCCGGGCCGGTCTCGCCCCCCTTGAGGGCACCGGCGCGGGAATCCAGATAGAGGTTGCCCTTGAGCTTCTCGCTGCGGTGGCTATGGCAGGAATGGCAGCGTTCGACCAACACGGGCCGGACGCCGCGCTCGAAGAACTCGAGTGCGTCCGCGGAAAAAGCGACGTCGGCGCCCGCGCGGGTCCGGAGCGAACCCAGAGCGAACACCGACGCCAGCAAAAGCGGCCACGGCACGCGCCATCGGGGAAGGCCGGGTGGGGAGACGGCGTGGCGTGGCATCATGGACGGGCGTCGGTCACTTCATCGCGGGCCAACGTTCCTTGCGACCGTTGGTGGTGAGGATCTGGAACTCGTGGATCCCGCCGGAGCGTGCTTCCTCGTGGGTCCAGACCAGCTTCTTCTCGCGGGTCACCTCGAGGAGTTTGACGCGTTGTTCGCCGGCGGCGTAGCTGGTGATGACGGTGTTGCCATTCGCCAACCGCTGGGCGCCGCACGGATCCTTGAGGAGCGGCGAGGGCAGGTCGGCATTGTCGAGGCGCCACACGATCTGGCCCTTGCGGTCGACCTCCACGGACGAGTTGCCGTGGGTGAGGTTCACGAGGGTGTTGCCGCCGGGCACGCGGATGGCGGTGAACGGCCAGCATTCGGCGGGCGACTCGGGCGTGTGGAATTCCCAGGCCACGGTGCCGTCGGGCTTGTATTCGCGGACCACCTTGTCGAGCAACTGGGGCACGATGTAGTTGCCGTTCGGCAGCTTTCGCGTCATGCGGCTTTCCATGTGGTGGTTGGCGGTCTGGCACTTCAACGGCGTCTCCGAGACGATCTTGCCCTTGGCATCGAGCTCGACGATGCGGGGCTTGGGACCGGCCTCGACGGCGAGGACGCGGCCGTTGGAAAGTTTCTGGGAGGTGTTCACCTCGGACTGGGTTCCCTCCCAGGAAAAGAAGACCTCGCCGGCGCGCGAGATCTCGACCACGGCGCCGCCCTTGTGCTTGTCGTTCTTGCTCAGGGTGAGGAGCAGGTGGCCGTTGGGCAGGACCCACCCGTCGCGGGTTCCCTCGGGATAGGTCCACTCGACCTTGCCGTCCTCGCCGACGATCCGGGTCTCGCCGCCGAAGGCAGCGAACGAATGGCGGATGGTCGAACCGTCGAGGGCGAACGCGTTGAACGAGCCTAGGAGGAACGAGCCGGCCATCACGGCCAGGGCCTTCCGCGGCAGGGTGTGCTTCAATGGATGCTTCATGATTACAGCGGGCGCCGGACATGGTCTTTCGAAGAACCGGATCCGGGGCGTTCGATACAGCTTTGTGGGTCGGCCGCGATTTGTCCATACCCGGCAAAGGGAACCGCCGGGAACGGTGCCGCCGGCCATCTCCCCGCCATGCGATGCCGCGCCCCACGGTGCCCGCGGGGGGCCGGCGTCACGGCGCGCCGCCGCCGGGCAACCGGCTTTGGATGGCGCGCAGCCCTTCCACGAATTCCTCGGCGGTCTGGTACCGTCGCGGCTGCGCCTGCTCGCAGGCACGCCGCAGCACCCCGACAAAATCCCCGACCAACGACGCGGGCGCCGCACCCGCGAGTCCATCGGGAACATCGGGGAAGTTCTGCACCGACCGCGCGGTCAGCGCCACATAGAGCAATTTGCCGAGGCTGAAGACGTCGGCCGACGGCGTGCCATGGCCTTCGGGCGGCATGTAGCCCTGGGTCCCGATGTAGGTGACTTCCTGTCCGGGCGCGGCGATGTCCGTGACCAAGCCGATGTCCGCCAGTTTGGGCCGGTCGTTCACGAAGATGATGTTGCCCGGCTTGATGTCGCGGTGGATGAGACCGTGGCGGTGGAGATGGGCGACGGCCTCGCCGATCTCGATGCCGTATTGGAGGACCCGCGCCAAGCCGATGGATCCGTGGCGCTCGACGTCGGTTCCCATGCTCCGGGGGACGTAGCTCTCGGGGACGATGGACTGCCCGCTGGCGGCGTCGTCCCCCGCCTCCATGATGTAGTAGATGAACCCGGTCTCGTCGTTGCGGCCGACATGGAGGATATGGACGAGGCTGGGATGGGAGCGGGAGATGGGGGTGAATTTCTGGAGGCCGCGGAACTCGCGTTCGAAGGGCGCCTGGTTCGCGAACGCCGCGCGCCGGATGATTTTCACCGCCTTGAATTCCCCGATGATGTCCTCGGCCACCCAGACCTCGCCATAGGCTCCCTTGCCGATGCAGCGGATCATCCGGTGGTCCGGGACGGGCGGCACCGCGAAGCGGGCGGCCGCGCGGGCGGACTCCTCGGGGGACTGGATCAGGGTGCCATCGCGGGAATCGGCGGCGGCCGGGGGCGTGGCGCCGGAGGGGACTCCGGAGGGGGCGGCGACGGCGGCGGCGTGGCCGCGCGGGTGGGTGGCGAGCGCCCGCCGGAGCTGGCGGTCGGTCTCGGAGACGAGGCGGGTGCGCACGATAACCGCCCACAGGACTCCCAGCGGCAACTGGACCGCCGCCGGCACGAGCCATGGGAACCAGACTTTGGTGAACCAAACCTGGGTCGTCGCGCCCACGCCGATCGCAAGGGCCCCGGCCAATCCGAAGGCAACCGCCTTTGGCGGTTCCAAGAATACCAGCGCGTAGCCGAGGGCGACGCCGAAGAGCAGCACCAGCGGCAGTTCCACCCACCACGGCAACCGGCGGAGCCAATCGCCGCGGACCCGGTTGAGATACGCGGTGGCATTGACCTCGACCCCGTTGATCTCTGCCCCCCGCCACCGGGGATAAGGCGACGCGAAGCGATCCCTGGCCGGCGGCAGCAAGGCGGCCTCGCCGACGAGCACGATCTTGTTGGAGATGAGATTCGCCGGGATGTCGGAAGCGGACAAAGCCGACGAGTACTTGAGGTGACGGATGGTTCCCGGCGGTCCGTAGTAATTGAGCCACGCGCCCTCGGGCCGCGGGGGCGCCTGTTGGCCGGCGAGACCCGCCAGCGCCTCCGAAAAGGTGGCCACGTCACCCTGGGCATGGATCGGTTGCCGGATCGGCGACGACGGATCGGGCGCCCACTCCACCAAGCCCCAGCGTCCGGGCTTGCGGAAGAGCGGGCTGGGCGGTTTGACCCCGTTTTCTTCCAACGCGGCCCCCAACACCACCCGACCGCTGCGCTCGAAGGCCAGACGCAGCGCGCGGTCCCCGGACGATTCCACGTAGCCCTCCTTTTCCATCTCGCTGGCGGCGGGCGAATCGAAATGAACGTCGAAGCCGATGGCTTTGGCCCCGGCGGCGGTCAACCGATCGACCAATTGGGCGTGGAGATTGCGGCTCCACAGGCGGCTGGTCTCCTGCCGGAGATCCCGGTGGGCATCGTCGTCCATGGCCACGATGACGACGTCCGCCACGGGCACCGTGGATTTGAGCGCATACGCCCAGTCGTAGCTGGCGCCGTCGAGGAACTGGAAGACGAGGAACAGGGCACCGACGAAGGCCACCACCGCCGCCCCGGTGCGCGCGGCATTGCGTTCGTTCCGCCGGGCGCCGCGGACCCGCGCGAGGAATGGGGCGTCCGCGATGGGGCGGGTGATTTCGGTCAGGTCCGGGCCGCCGGCGACCCTCTGGATGCGGTCGTTGCCCGCGGGGGCGCGCAACGGCATGCGGTTCCGGGGGGCGACCTCGCAGATTTCCAGCGATTCATCGAAGCCCTTGGCCTGGTAATCCCCGTGGTTGGCCCACGCGAACTCGTCGCCCCCGGCCCCGGTTCCCACGCGCAATGCCTGCCGGGCGCTGTCGTAGGCGAATCGGGTCATCAGCACCTGGCCGGGAGCGGCCAACGACAGGACCGCCTGGCAGATGTCGACCTGGATGCCGTTGAGACCCTGGACCGGGCCGGCGCCCTCGGCGGCATCGGAGACCTCGACCAACACCTCGCCCACGTGGACCCCGACGCGTTCCTGGAGGGCTTGCCCCACTTTCTTGCCGAGCAAGGCGACACGGACGTCGAGCTCGAGGGCGAATTTGACGGCGTCGGACGGCTTTTCGAAGACGAGAAAGAACGCCCCGTTGCCGGAACTGACCTCGAGGCCACCCGGGAAACCCGCCAGCAAGTCGCGCAACACCTGCTCGTGCTGGTGGAGGAGCCGCAGCGCAGGAGCGTCGCCCATCTGCTGCTTCAACCGCGCGACGCCCGCCAACTCGATGCAGACCACCGAAAGCAAACTGACCCGATGACGGCGCTGGAAGGCCGCCAACTGGGCCAGTTCGTCCTGGGCCGGGCGAAGATTCGGGGCGGGCACTTCCTGACATGTACCGGGGAACCGCCCGCCATGGCAACGGGAGTATTCCGGCGGGGGTACTTCAGCCCACCGTCAAACCGGGGGCACGCGCCATCAATCCGCGCAACCGCGCCTGATACTTCGCCGGGTCGAGCCCGGGCCCGATCAGCACCGCGAGGGTTTCCGGATCAGGCTTCGCGGGAAACTCCTCGACGATATGGCGGCCCCACACCGTCTGGAACAGGAACACTTTCCCCGGTTGCCCCTGGAACCGGACGAATCCCTTGGCCCGCACCACTTCCTTCGGGTCGAGGGCCGACAGGAACGCCTCGAACGCCGATCGCGGCACCGCCGTGGGGAAACGCCAGGTGACGCTCCGGTAGGCGGCATGCAGGTGCGCCCCTTCCGGCGCGCCTTCCCCGACCGGGTCCAACTCGATCTCCGCCGGCGGCGCCGCAAGGATCGCCCCCACCTCGGGCAACCCGAACGGCAACCGCACGATCCTCGCGCGGGGATTGATGGCGCCGACGTCGCGCTCGACGCCGAGGATCGCGTCCTCGCCGATGCGATCGCAGCGGGAGAGGCACACGACATGGGCAAACTGGATCTGGCGGCGCGCCAACACCCGTTCCGAAACGGCGTCCCCCGGCCGGGCATACCACTCGGCATCGACGACGGTCACGACGGCCTGGAGGCGGACGTCGGCCAGCAGGTCGGGATCCGTGAGCACGTCGATGACGTTGTCGGGATCGGCGAGACCGCTGGTCTCGAGCACCAGGTAATCGCAGAGGCCGGACTGCACCAACTCCCGGCAGGCCCGGTCGATGTCCGACTCGGGGGCGCAGCACACGCAGCCGCCGTCGACCTGGCGGACGGGCAACCCGGGCCGGCGGAGCAATTGCGAGTCCACGCTCTCGAGGCCGAACTCGTTCATGACGATGCCGACGCGCAGGCCGGTGGCGGGCGACTCGGCAAGCCACCGGAGCAGCAGCGTGGTTTTGCCGGCGCCAAGGAACCCGGTGAGGAGGATCACCGGGAGGCGCGGCCGGATCTCGGAAGCGGGGTCGGACACGTCAGACGGAGGCCGCGGCGAGCAGCGGCCAAAGGTGCGCGGACGTGCGGGTACCCGCGGCGTAGGCGTCGAGATTGAATTTTTCGTTGGGCGAATGCGGGTTGTCGTCGGGCAGCGACAATCCCAACAGGAGCGTGTCCGCCCCGAGGTGTTTGCGGAACGCGGACACGATGGGGATGCTGCCGCCCTCGCGCATGAGCAGGGCGCGGTGGCCGAAGCCGGCCTCCAGGGCGCGGAGCGACGCCTGGGCCAAGGGGCCTTCCGGGGAGACGATGTAGGGTTCGCCGCCGTGACCGTTGCGGATCGTGAGCCGGACGGTCGGCGGGCAGAGTTTGGCGAGATGCTTCTTCACCGCCTCGATCACCTTCCGCGGTTGCTGGTCGGGCACGAGACGGATCGTGATCTTCGCGCTGGCCCACGAAGGGACGATGGTCTTGCTCCCCTCCCCTTGGTAGCCACTGGTGAGGCCGTTGATCTCGAACGTGGGCCGCGCCGTGCGCTGTTCCTCGTGGGTGTAACCCGCCTCGCCGAACAACCGCGGCGCCCCGGTCAGGCGCCGGTACGAGGCGGCATCCAGCGGCAAACCGGCAAACTGTTTCCGTTCGTAACGGCTCAACGGCTTCACGTCGTCGTAGAAGCCGGGCACGGTGACCCGCCCCTTGGCGTCGCGCATCCGGCCGAGCAACTGGCACAACGCCATCGCCGGATTGTCCACCGTTCCCCCGAACAGACCCGAATGCAGGTCGCGGGACGGCCCGTCGAGGCGGACCTCGATCGCCGCGATGCCCCGGAGGGCATAGGTGAGGGCCGGATGTTTCAACGACGGCAGGCCGTTGTCGGAAATCACGACGGCGTCGCAACGGAGTTGGCGCGCGTGTTTCGGCAGGAACTTGTACAGCGCGCCCGAACCGATCTCCTCCTCGCCCTCGATGAGGAACACGAGGTTGCACGGCAGACGCGTCCCGGTCCGGACGTAGGCCTCCACCGCGTTGAGGTGGGCGAGGTGCTGTCCCTTGTTGTCGCTCGCGCCGCGGGCGAAGAGGTTCTTTCCCGCGATGCGCGGTTCGAACGGCGGCGACTTCCAGAGTTCGAACGGTTCCGGCGGCTGGACGTCGTAGTGGCCATAGACCAGGAACGTCGGCGCGCCGCGCACCACGGGCGTCCGGGCCACGAGGATCGGGTTGCCGTCGGTCGCGTGGACCTCGGTCGCGAGGCCGATGCCGCGGCACCGGGCGGCGATCCATTCGGCGCAGCGTCCGAGGTCGGCGGCGTGGCGCGGTTGGGCGCTCACGCTCGGGAAACGCACGTAGGCGCAGAGATCGTCGACGAAACGCCGACGGTTCGCCGCGATGTACTCGAGGACGGAAGTCATGGGGGTGGCTTCGATGGTTGGGACGGGCCGGGCGGGCGCCCGCTCACTTCTTCCTGCCGAACGGCAGGAAGTCGAGCGGGTTGATGGCCTTGTTGGTGTTGGCGGCCGCCGGGTTGGTGCCTTTGGGTGCCCCGCCCAGCGCGTTGAGCACGTTGCCGAGGGCACTGCCGGCCGGGGCCGCGTTGGTCTTCGCCGCCGGCGTTCCCGCCCCGGCATTGGCGCCGCCGATGAGGTTGCCGACCGCACCGAGCGCGCCGCCGGTCTTGGCGTTGAGCTTGTCCGCCGCACCCTGCAGCGCGCCCGCGGCCTTGTCCCCCAACACGCCGCCGCCCGGCAGGATGCTCATCCCCAGACTGGCCAAGGCCACGAGGTCCTTGTCGAACTTCGGATTGCCGATGGTCCCGATGGCCTTGCCGATCGTCCGCGCGGCCGGCAGCGGGCCGTTGCCGCCGATGGCCACCGACACCGGGAGATTCAGCGTGGAATTGGTCACGACGTCGTTGAGCTGAACGGTGCCGACGACCTCGGCGAGGATCGCCGGGCTGGAGACGCGGGTCTCGGACAACCGCGCGACGCCCCGGTCGATGTCGACGCGCGTCTGGACGGTGCTGATGGGCTCCGACAGAACCGACTTCTTGCCGATCAGGGCGAGCACGGTCGCGGGATTGATCTCGTTCGGGAAGATGGGCAACCAGGTGAGGAACGCGGGCAACTTGATCGCCTTGTCGGGAATGCGGATTTGGGCGTTGGTGGCGACGACGAGGACGAGCCCGCCGAGGTTCTTCCGGAGGTTGGGCCCGGTCACGCCGGCACCCTTGAGATTGATGGTGGCCAGCGCGTTGCCCGTGGCGAGTCCCTTCAGGTCGAGCACGAACGAATTGGCGAGCGGCGCCAGCAGCACCTGGCCCGCGCCGAATTTCACGTCGTACTCGTAGCCGGCGACCGCAAGGTTCGCGAGGACCCGGGCCGTCACCGGGCCGCCGTTGATCGTGAGGCCGAACGGATCCAGCGCGATGTGGTCGTCCTTCAGGACCACCCGTCCCTTCACCGCGCCGACGTCGATCTCGCGGAGGTACACGTGCGCGATGTCGATGTCGCCCGTGAGATCCCGCAGCGGGAGGTGGATGGGGGCGGGCTCGACGTTGGGATCGGACTTCGTCTGGGCGGGACGGGACGGCTGGGCGGGCTCCGCGTTGGTGGTGCTGCCCGCGAACAGGTCGTAGTACTGGGTCAGGTCGAGTCCGTCGCTGCGGAGGCTCACCGTCGAGGGCGTGGGCTTGTTGGTCGAGAGATCGACGTGGCCGGCGATCGAGAGCTTGTTCGACGCGCGCGCGGTGGCGCCGAGATCGAGCTCGATCCGGCGGATGTCGCTGACCGCACCCTGCTGGGTGACATCCAGGGAGAGACCCGCGGAGAGCGGGGTCGCGGGAAACCGGTGGGCCGGGTCCTCGGCGCGGAAATTGGTGACCTTGATGTCGATCACGGCGCTGGACTTGGCCGCGAGGTTGATCTCGGCCTTGCCGTTGAGATCCACGGCGACGGAGATGAGTTTGTTCGGGGCGACGGCCGGGGCGACGAACGGCCCGAGGGCACTCTCGTTGAGGTTGACCGACTTGAAATCGAAAGTGCCGGCCTGTTTGGCGAGACTGTACTTGCCGTGGAAATCCAGGGTGCCGCCGCCATTGAAGCCCGACTGGGCGGAAACACTGGCGCGCTGGATGTCGATTTCCGCGACGGGCATCTTGTCCAAGCCCGTGGCGGTGACCGAGAAATCCGCGTTGGCCTGGTAATCCACGAGTTGGCTTTTGCCGACGGTCCCGGTGAGGCTGCCCAGGCTGGCGCTGGCGTTGGCGGTCATGTCGGTACTGCGCTTGGCGATCTGCCCACTGAACTTCGCGACGCCCGACTTCAACGCGATGTCCGGCAAGGGATACAGCGCCAGCAGCGGCGCCAATTGGCCCTCGGCATTGAACTGGAGCCCGCCCTGGGAAGTCTTGGCGCGCCAATCGCCGAGTCCGGAAACGGCGAGCAACGCGTCGCGGCCGCTGCGCACCTCGACGGCGAAGGAGTCGGCGGTGAAGACGTTGAACTCGGCGGAACTTCCCGAGAGTTTGAACGTCGCCGCCGCGTCCTGGATGCGATTGCCGTCGACCGTGCCGGAAAGCTTGTCGATGCCGGAATCCAGCACCACGCGGATCATCT
>WBXI01000060.1 GCA_008933025.1 Verrucomicrobiota bacterium | reverse complement strand
GCCCTCCTGGCCGAGATCTCCGAGGAATGGGAAACCGGAAAAATCTACCTCGGCATGGTCCCCTCAAATCCATCCACGAACTAATGCCCGCCGAAATTACAGAAAGAAAATTGCGCGGCCCCGGTAAGCACCGGTCCATTGTTCCCACCCACTAACCGGGGCCCGCCGAGACCAAACCTTGTGGTTGTGTTGTAGATCTCAACCTGATGGTCGAGCCACTTCAGGCCGTTGGTCGACTCAAAGAAGAAATTCGCACTCGTCGACGCGATGAACCGCTGCCCGTTGGAGAAAACCCAACCGCTCCTTGCCCAAAATGGACTTGGCGACACGGTGGTCCAATCGATTGCGTTCGTTGAAACGGCGAGCGAGGCGTCATCGGTTTTCGCGGCAACCCAAGTTCCATCAAGGTAAGCAATCGAGCTGAAGCTCGGCAAATTGGTCGCGGGTTGAAAGGTGGTGCCATCAAACGACTGCAATGGATTTGCAGTCCCAGATGTCCAAAACCTGTCATGGCAAAACACCAGACTTCCCCCCCAAGTGTTCGTGCCAACGATGTCCCAAGTCAGTCCGTCTGCCGAAGACAGCGTCACGCTCGGATCGGTGTCGTTGAGAATCCAAAACCGGCCCAATCCGAAGGTAATCGACCGAATTCCCCAAGGGACTGGCAATCGCTTGGCAATCCAGCTTTGACCGTCAACGGAAGAAATCACGGCCGGCCCAGCGACGGCTGCAAGGATCAACCCATTCCCCGCGGTGAACCTGGACGCTGATTCTTCCCGCGTCCGCTTCCAAGCCGCCCCGTCTTCAGAAACGAGGATGGCGTTGTTGCTCACCGCGCCATTCTGCCCGGCAATGCTAATGACGAACCGCCCGTTGGCAAAAATCTCATCCGACCAAAGTGCATTTGTCAGTGCGGGCTGCGGCGTCCAGAAGTCCAGAGGCCCAGCCAAAGCCGGCAGGCACACGACGAGCAGAAGGACGAGTTGGCGCATGGTGCGGGCATCGAACGCCGGAATCCTCCAGCTAGTCAACGTGGTTGAAGCCCACAGCCACGAACACACCACGCGGGGTGACGCACGCGCGCCGCCGTAAACGATGGATGCCCGCCGCAAAATTCACCACGACCACCACGGCTTCACGCTCCGCTCAACAGCTTCGCGAATCGGAGTGCAGTTCGCCGGGCGTTCGCTGTACGACCAACGCTTTTCGTTCACGTTGTAGCCGTAGCACCGCGGCTCGCCGCCAACCATCTTGTACACGTTGGCCCAGCCATTGGCAGCGGTGGAGACCAACACCCAGGAACCAGCCGCGGGAACCACCTGCCAGTCGAGACTGGGATTGGGCGTGTGCCCCGAATACAGAAACGCACCAAACCACCCGGGCCACCCGTTGTCTGGCTCAATGCGCCGAAAGGCTTCGCGGACATGCTTGCAGCAGCGGGTCAAATGCCCGGCCGGGCGGCGCGCGCGTCGGGCCCAATCGGGGCAGTTGCACGTTGGACCGGTAAGATCGACCTGATAGGTCACCCCCTTGTCTGTCGCAGACGGTACGTCGACGACAACCGGGATGGACGGAAGGCGCGGCTGCTGTAGATCGAAGGTGGCGGCCACTTGGTCGACCATCTCGCCGATTTTCAATAGCGCCTCGACCCCGCGGAGCCGTTCCTGTCGCGCCATCTCTTTCGACCACTGGCGACGAACCCGGCGCACCGCGGCGAGGATCTTTCGCAATTCCCCTTTGTTGACCTTCCCATCGGCCCACGCAGCCTCAAGTTCGGACACCAACAGGTTGCCGGGCCAACGGTCGCATTGCTCGGGATGGGCGTTGAGCCATTCGGCCAGCCGGTAGGCGTCGTCGCTGGAGATTTCCCCGCTCTCAAGGATTTCGTCGCAGACTGCGATTAGCTCCGAAGAATCAGGGTTGTCCATGGGCGTTTCCGCGTGGCTTGCCGTTTCTGCCCAGTCCCGCCGATGGCGTCCAGAGCCGTTTTCCGGTGTTGGCCACGTCCCGCAACCGCCCAGAATATTCCCGGGCCGCCTCACTTCGTGTTGCGATGCGGAACAGAGTCACGGGAACCCCAAAACGTCCTTGGACTTCGGAGGATTTGTTAGCACTGGGCGTTAGCACTGAAGGGTTCCGCCCGTGCAAACCTTTGCAGGAGAAAGTGGTGGCTGCGGCCAGAATCGAACTGGCGACACGCGGATTTTCAATCCGCTGCTCTACCAACTGAGCTACACAGCCGTCCGTGAGGGGTCGATGTAACCGTCCCGGGCCGGGCCTTGGCAAGGGATTTTCCGGATCCATCGGCCCGGGGGCGTCTGTTGGCGATGTTGTCGTCGGCAACGGGCCCCGGAAGATGGGGGTGATTCGCCGCGCGAACACGGGACACGGCCCGGGGGCAATGCGGGACGGTGCCTCCCGCCGTCAGCCGATCGCTCTTGCCAATCCGTACGCAACCGAGGCCGCCAAGCCGCCCACCAGCATGGTCTGCCACGCGCTCCGCAACCAGGGCACCCCGGTGAAATGGCCCTTTACCGCGCCGAAGATACCCAGCGCCCCCAGCGTCACGCCGCACGAGATCCAGAGGCCCATCCGGATGTCGTCCACCAGCATGTACGGCAACAGCGGGACCATCCCGCCGCCGATGTAGGACCCCGCGATCGTGCCGGCGCTGCGCAGGGCCCGCTTGGGATCGGGTTCCTCCAACCCGAGCTCGAACTTCATCATGAAGTCGCGCCATGCCTTGGGATCGCGCTGCAACGCCGCCAGCACCGGCGCGCTCTCCGCGGCAGTCACCCCGTACGCGCGGAAGAGGTCGGTGATTTCCTCGGATTCCCGTTGGGGCAATTCCACGATCTCCCGCTCCTCCCGGCGCAACTCGCTCGCGTAATGCTCGGCGTCGCCGCGTGCCGCGAGGAATCCGCCGAGTCCCATCGCGATCGATCCGGCCGCGATTTCCGCCAGACCGGCGGTGATGACCACGTGCGACGACGCCAGCGCCCCGGAAATGCCCGCGGCCAAGGCGAACGGAACCGTCAATCCATCCGCCAACCCGATGACGATGTCGCGGACCGTCTCGTTGCCGGAGAAGTGTTGTTCGACGTGGTGCATGGGCGGTGGTCCGCGGGAAACCCGCAGGGGTCATTTCGGCACGGCGTTCAGCGTGTAATACGCCACGGGATGGAGCAAAGGCTGGCCGTCGCGGTTCCGGACCCCGGGCAGTTTGAGCTCGTGGATGTGTCCCGGGACCATGCCGGTGCGCAACCGCACCGTCTTGCCGTCGGCCGACACCTCGGCGCCCCGGAACTCGGGCTTGCCCTTGTCCACCTCGGGCGAGCCGTAGTTCGACTGGTAGATATAGGTGTAGTTCTCGAGGCTATAGGAAGCGGGGTTGCCGGCGCTGGCGGGGTCCACGGGTTGGGTGAACTCGAGCTCGAACCCATCGGGCTTGGCACGCATCTCGAGGATCTCGAAGGGAGACTTGCCGGTCCACGCGAGGCGTTGGAGCGCGAACGGTTTGCCGCCCCGGGAACCCCAGCCGCGGTCGGTCCCGCCGACGAAGAGCGACCCGTCGGGGCACATCTCCAGACTCAGGCTGCCCGAGGCGAAACCCTCCCGGAACGGGTAGCACGCGCCCTGGTAAACGCCGCCGACCTTCTCGAGGGTCACGCGCATCACCGTGCTCCACGTCTGGTCGCCGACGAACAATTGGTTCGAGAACGGCCCGAATTTGCCGGCGGTGAAGTCGTTTTGGATGCCGCTCGCGCTCTGTCCCATCTTGCCATAGGGGAAGCCGATCGCCGGCGGCGCGAATTCCTTTATCTTGCCCCATTCGGTCAGGATGCGACTGCCGCTGGTCGGATCGGCGGGGCGGGGTCCCATGTTGGCCGCGAGGGTGTACCACTTGTTGCCGCTGGGGTTGCCCACGAACGTCCCGGCTTTCAGCGGCTTAAGCCAACAGGTGCCGTTCCATGGTCCCTGGTTGTCCGTATAGAACATGTCCCCGAGATGGTTCGTGGCGATCCCGCCCGGCGACCGTACTCCGCTCACCGCGGGCACCGCCTTGCCGTCCGGACCGACGATCATGCCCCAGCCGCGGAACTCGGTCTCGCTCGTGAACGAGCCCGTCAGGCACAGCACCATCCAGATGTTCCCGTCCCGGTCGAATTTCGACCCGAACGCGTACTCGTGGTAATCGCCGGTGATGCCCCAGCCATCGGCATGGGTTTCGAACACGTCCGCCCGGTCGTCGCCGTTGGTGTCCCGCAATCGGGTGATCTCGCCGCGTTGTGTCGCGTAGAACCAGCCGTCGCCGCGCGTCGTCAGTCCCAGCACCTCGTGCAGGCCCTGCGCGTAGCGCGTGAATTTCACGTCCGACGGCTTCGGGTTTTCCCCGAACGCCCCGTCGACGAACCAGATCTCGCCGAGCCGGGTCGACACCGCCAGGCGGTCCTTGCCGAAGCGCTGGATCGCTCCCGCCTCGAGCACGATGCCCTGCGGGATGGGAATGTTCACGATCCGGTAATACGCGGATTCTTCCTCGGCCTTCGTGGCGCCGGCGGCCGGCAGGATGGCGGCGACCGTTGCCGCGCCGACGAGGGCCACACGGGCCAGGGTTCCAATGAGATGCTTCATGGCGATTTCCTTTTTCGATCCGTTCGCGGTCACCACGTGATTTCCTCCACCAACTCGCCCGGCACGGCGACCGGGACCCGCAGTTCGTTGCCCACCACCGTCGCCCGGCTCCCTCGGAACCGGAACCGCAGCTTGTCGTCCACCAGGAACGAGCCGTCGGCTTGTTCCCGGATCGCGCCCACGGCGGCACGGAACCAGACCGTGCCGGCGGGCTTGCCCGGACCGAATTTCAACGTCCGCACCAGCGTGACATCGATGTCCGCCGTTCTGGGAACGATCGAGTCTTCCACGGCGATTCCCTCGAACTCGTACCGGAACGCGGGGCGCCGGACCTCGTCGAGCGAGTAACCGAGGAACCGGTAACCGGGCGAACGTTTGGCCGTCGCGGGCCAAGGCGTGTCGGACGCGGCGAGCACCGCGAACGGCGCGCCTTCGGGCAGCCGGGCCACGTGGTCGCCCAGGGGCGGTTCGTAGCCGGTGCCGCGGTCGGTGCTGTGGCGGGAGCGATCAATGAAACCGCCCTGCCAGATCAACGCCAGCCGCATTTGGTTCGCGTCGAAAGCGATGTTGGCGTGCTCCGGATAACCGACGCCGATCGCGCGGGAACCGGCGCCCTCGATGAAGTGGCGGTAGATCACGGCCTCCTTGTCCACGACGATCTCCTGGCGTGCGCGCACGAGACCCGCCGGAATGTCTGCCTTCGCGCCGCCGCCGAGCCATGCCCAGATGGCCTGGATCTGGGCGTCGGTCTGGCCGCCGAGGATGTCGGTGTTCACCGCGTGGCCGTCGGGCCAGAAGCTCGGCATCCGGGTACCCGGGCGGAGCGCCGCCGGATCGGGCAGGTAGCGGCGAAACCAATCCCATTCCAGCCGCTCGTGCATGCGCTCGAGTCCCAGGGCGGGAATTCCCATCGAGCCGAAGGTCGAGAAGGTGTGGCACGCGACGCAACTCAGGCCTTCGTTTCCGACGAGTTTCCGCCCGTACTTGGCGTCGCGCGCGGTGACCGTTGGTTCGGCACGCAGCGCCGTCTTGCGGTCGACCGCGGCCAAGAGAGCCGGCAGGTGCCCGACGTTTTGGCTGCCAAACACGGGCATCCGCGTGGCCATGTAGGGCCGCACCTTGGCGCCGTCGCCGAGGACGGTCTCGAGCCATTTCGGTTTGAGTTTGGCGCCCACGCCGTTGAGGTGCGGCGGCAATTTGCCCTCCTCGCCGAGGTCCGCCTCGCCCAACACCGAGAACCAACCGTCCTTGCCGGTGGCCGCCGGACCGCCGAATTCATCGCGGACATGGCATCCGTAGCAATTGAACCGCGCGAGGGTCGCGGCGACCTGCCGCTCGGGTGCCAGCGGTTGCGCGAATTGGTCCGCCCGCTCCAGCGCCCGGCGCAGCGCCGTCCTTTGGGCCGGCGAAAGATCGTACCGGGGCAGGCCCGGGCGGGGATCGACGGCGAGACATCCGGCTTCGCCGCGCCCCCGGAGCTTCGCGAGCGCGGGAGCCGCCGCGGCGGGTGCCGTGGGTTGGCCCGGGGCCGTGGCGTGGCACGCGGCGCAGTTCTGTTTCGCGAACCAGACGCGCCCCGCCTCGACCTTCGTGGAATCCACCGCGAGGTCCTTGTGCCCGACCGGGAGCATCGGTTGCCCGTAATGCTGCAGGGATGCCGCGCCGATCGGCTTCCGCCCGAAGCCGGGTCCGGCCCAGGCCAGGGACAATTCCATGCCGCCGCCGCCCTGGAAAAACCGGAGCTCGAACGAATGCGGACCGCCCGAAAGCCTGGCCTTGCCCGAACGCTGCGAGGGCGGGTGCACCCCGTCGTTGTCCACCACCCGGGTGCCGTCGATGTCGAGCGTCGCGCCGTCGTCCGAACCCAGCCAGAACGTGTACTCGCCTTCCTTCGGCGCCATGATCGCCCCGCTGAACTTCAGTCCGAACTCGTTGGGGCGTTTCGCCACGGCGGTGCCGATTTCCGCCGCCTCGCCGGACGCCACGGGCTTGGCTTTGTCGAGATCGGCGGTGCGGCCGAACGAGCCCTCGTAATACTCCCAGGAAACGCCGGGAATCGTGGCCATCGCCCGCGCCGGATCGGCGAGCCCCGGCGTCTGGTCGGCCAGCAGGTATGTCGCGATCGCCAACGCCTCGGCGTCGGTCAGGTTCATCGAGGGCATGCGGCCACCGGGACGATGGGCCACCGGATTCTTGAGGAATCCCACCAATTCGCCGCCCGGATACTTGCGCGCGAGGCCCGCGAGCGGAGCGCCGTTGGCGCGGGCCTTTTGCCAGGCCTCCTCGGGAACCTCGCCGCGCTCGGTCGGCACATGGCAGGCCACGCAACCCAGCGCATGGAACCGCGCCCGTCCCAGCGCGACCCGCGCGCTGTCGGCACCGAGATAGGTCGGCGCACCCGGCGGTTGGTTGGCGGCGAGGTAATGCACCAGCGCGTCGACGGCCTCGGCACGGGCCGCGCCGTCGAGCCCGTTGAGGGCATCGGGCATCGCGGTGCCCGGCTTGGTCGCCGCGGGATTCGCGAGCCAGGCCCGCAACCATTCCGATTCGAGCCGCAGGCCGCCGCTGCCGAGCACCGGGGCTCCCCGGGGCGCGAACCGCGCGGCGTTGCCCTCGGGCGGTTGGTGACACGCCACGCAGTTCAATTCCCCGAGCAGCAATTCGCCTTCGTCCACGGAGGACGGGGCGGGGCCGGCGGGAACGAACCCGGCGGCGGCCATTCGCGGGATGGAAAGGACGAACACTGCCCCGGCGACCGCAAGCAAACCTCGGACAATGCGCGGAACGACGGGCCTGGCAAACGGATGGGACGCGGGATTCACGGTGACCCGGACCATATATAGGGACGGGCCAATCGGGCGCGAGGAGTTTCCTGCAACCGACGGGCGGGCGCCTCCCGACGCGGTCGACGGCCCGCGGAGTCCGGGGACGCGGCGAGATGCGCGCCCGACGGGTCCTCACCGCTTCCCCGCACCGAAGAACGCGAGCGCGCCGATCCAACCCATCGACGTCAACCCGCCGAGGACGATGGCGATCCATGCATGGACCTTGCCTTTGGACTGCGGATTTTCGCCCGCGCGGCGAAGTCCGAGGATGCCGCAGATGACGGCGCCGATCCCCAGGGGAATTCCCAGGAGCGGGATCAGGGAAAACACCCCGAGATAATACCCGACCAAGGCGGGGACATTCTTGTAGGGAACCATCGTCGCCACGACGTCGTCGCCGCCGGAAGCGGGCTGGGTAGGCATTGGTTACTCACACCGTGGAATGCCTCCGGAGACAAGCACGATTTTCGGGCTGCCGGGGCGGCGCATCGGGCCGCTTCCCCCGAGGCGACGGGACGGCCCGGCAGGCCCTCCCGGGGTCCACCGTTTCGCGATGGCGGCGATGGGAATCCTTGGGGAACCGGTTTCCGCTTCCCGCCGACCCCCATCCGCGCGAATCCTAGCCACCCAGCATGCGCGCGACGCGATTCCATCGCTCGGTCCTGCACATCGCGGTGTTGCTCGCCTTCGGTGCGGGCAGCGCCGCCGCGGACAATTCCGCCCCGACCCACTGGGCTTACGTCGCGCCGTCGCGTCCGGTCCCGCCGACGGTGCAGGCCGCCGGGTGGGCCCGCGGCCCCTTGGATCGGTTCGTCCTCCAACGCCTGGAGTCGGAGGGGCTCGCGCCCTCGCCCGAAGCCGGCCGGGCCACGTTGCTGCGCCGCGTCACCCTCGACCTCACCGGCCTCCCGCCGACCCCGGCGGAGTCCGATGCTTTCCTCGCCGACCCGTCGCCCGACGCCTACGAACGCGCGGTCGACCGTTTGCTGGCGTCGCCGCGCTACGGCGAGCGGATGGCGTGGGAGTGGCTCGAGGCGGCGCGGTATGCGGATTCGAACGGTTATCAGGGCGACGGCGAGCGCACGATGTGGCCGTGGCGGGACTGGGTGGTGTCGGCGATGAACCGGAACCTGCCGTTCGACGCGTTCACCGAGTGGCAATTGGCGGGCGATCTTTTGCCGGGCGCCACGCGCGAGCAGAAGTTGGCCACGGGCTTTTGCCGGAACCACATGATCAACGGCGAAGGGGGCCGGATCGCGGAGGAGAACCGCATCGACTACCTGTTCGACCAGACCGAGACGACCGCCACGGTCTGGCTGGGCGCCACGTTCAACTGCACGCGCTGCCACGACCACAAGTACGACCCGTTCACGATGCGCGACTACTACGGGTTGCTCGCGTTCTTCGACCGCACGGCCGTCGACGGCGGCGGCGGCGATCCGCAGTCCAAACCGAATCTCGAGGCGCCCACCGACGAACACGAGCGCCAGCGCGCGGAACTGGGCGCTGAATCCAGGACCGTCGCGGCCACGATCGCCGCGATCGAAGGCCGTTTGTTCCCGCGGCCCGGGGACAAACCCGCGGGCGAATCCGAATCCGCCAAGCCGTTGCCCGAGGCGATCCGTCGCGACTTGGCCGGCGAGCCCGCGCGGCGCGGTGCCGACGCCCTCGGCCGGCTCGAGGCGCATTGGCGTGGCAAAGACGACGACTACGCGCGGGCATTGTCCCGCCTCAAGGGCATCGTCGAACGCCGCGCGGCCCTCGACCGGTCCGTGCCGCGGGTGATGGTGATGGAAGACGTGGCCAAGCCGCGGGAAACCTTCCGGCTGCTGAAGGGCGCGTACAACCGGACTTCGGATCGCGTCGACGCCTCGATGCCGGCCCGCCTTGTCGACACCGCCCGTCCGCCGCGCCAAGGCGACGCCGCCAACCGCCTCGACCTCGCGCGCTGGCTGGTGTCGCCCGGCAACCCGGTGGCGTCGCGGGTCGCCGCCAACCGCGCGTGGCAATTGTTCTTCGGGACCGGTCTGGTGAAGACCTCCGAGGATTTCGGGACCAAGGGCGAGGCGCCGTCGCATCCGGCGCTGCTGGACTGGCTGGCGACCGAGTACCAGCGGTCGGGTTGGGACACCAAGCACCTGCACCGTCTGATCGCGACCAGCGCCACCTACCGGCAGTCATCGCGCGCGACCGCCGGCCTGCTGGACCGCGATCCGGAGAACCGGTTGTTGGCGCGGGGACCGCGGCACCGCATGCCCTCGTGGATGATCCGGGACACCGCACTGCAGGCCGCCGGACTGTTGGCGGGGAGCGTGGGGGGACCGCCCGTGAAACCGTACCAGCCGGGGGGTGTCTGGGAGGAAGCGACCTTCGGAGCGAAGCGATACGAGGCCGACCACGGCGCCGCGCTGTACCGCCGCAGCCTCTACGTCTTCTGGAGGCGCATCGTGGGGCCGACGATGTTCTTCGACGCGGCGAACCGGCAGTATTGCACGGTGCGGACGGCGCGGACCGACACGCCGTTGCAGGCGCTGCTGTTGCTCAACGACACCGGCTACGTCGAGGCGGCGCGGGTGCTGGCGGGGCGGGCGATGGCCGCGTCCCCCGAGACCGGGGCGCGGATCGATGTCCTGTACCGGCGCGTGTTGGGCCGGAGTGCGTCCGCGGAGGAACGGGCGATCCTGGCCGGGGGCTTGGCGCGTCACCGGGAGCGTCTGGCACGGCAACCGGAGGAAGCCGGGCGAATGCTGGCGGTCGGGGAATCGGCGCGGCCCGCCGGGTTGGACGCGGTGGAGCACGCCGCGTGGACGCTGGTGGCGGGGACGGTGCTGAACCTCGACGAGGCGATTTCGAAGGAATGACGACGATGGACCCCCTTTCCGAACACCGCCGCCTGCTGACCCGCCGGACATTTCTGGGCCAAGGGGCGATGGGCATCGGGAGCGCCGCGCTGGCCGGCCTGTTGTCCCGCGACGCCCGGGCGGCCGGCAACCCGGCCGGGCCGGGGTGGGGCCACACGCACTTCGCGCCGCGGGCCAAGCGGGTGATCTACCTGTTCCAGAACGGGGCGCCGACGCACGTCGATCTCTTCGACTACAAGCCCGAGTTGGTGAAGCGCCACGGCCAACCGGTGCCCGACGAGTACATTGCCGGGCGGCGCTTCAGCACCATGACCGGCAAGGCGGAGGGCAAGAAGCTGTTGGCGCCGGTGGAACCGTTCGAACGCCACGGGCAATCGGGCGCGTGGGTGAGCCGACTGATGCCGCACACCGCCCAGATCGCGGACGAACTCTGTTTCGTGAAGGGACTCCACACCGACGCGGTGAACCATGCGCCGGCGATTTCGCTGCTGCTCAGCGGGTCGCAGATTCCCGGGCGACCCACGCTCGGCGCGTGGCTGGCCTACGGGCTCGGGAGCGAGGCGGAGAGCCTGCCGGCGTTCGTCGCGATGACCTCGGTGACGCGCAACACCACCTGCGGGCAGATCTTCTACGACTTCTACTGGGGCTCGGGATTCCTGCCGTCCCGGTTCCAGGGCGTCAAATTCCGGGGCAGCGCCGAGCCCGTGCTGTACCTCGACAATCCCCCGGGCGTGGACCTCGCGTCGCGACGCGGCCAATTGGACGACCTCGCGCGGCTCAACGAATTGAAACGCGCCGAGTGCGGGGACCCGGAGATCGCCACCCGGATCGCGCAGTACGAGATGGCGTTCCGGATGCAGGCCAGCGTGCCCGACCTCACGGACCTGTCGCGGGAGCCGAAGTCGGTGTTCGACCTCTACGGGCCGGACGCGCGCCAGCCCGGCACCTACGCCTACAATTGCCTGATGGCCCGGCGGTTGGTGGAACGCGGGGTGCGCTGCGTGCAGTTGATGCATGCCGGCTGGGACCAGCACCGCAGCATCACCACCGAGTTGTACAACCAATGCCGCGACACCGACCGCGCTTCCGCCGCGTTGGTGCTCGATCTCAAGCAACGCGGGTTGCTGGACGACACGCTGGTGGTCTGGGGCGGCGAATTCGGGCGGACCCCCTTCATCCAGGGCAGCCTCGAGGATCGCCCCAACTGGGGCCGGGACCACCATCCGTACGCGTTCACAGTGTGGATGGCGGGCGGCGGGGTGCGGGCCGGACTGAGCCACGGGGAGACCGACGACCTCGCGATGAACGTGGTGCGGGATTCCGTCCACGTGCACGACCTGCAGACCACGATCCTGCACCTGATGGGTCTGGACCACGAAAGGTTGACCTACCGCTTCCAAGGCCGCGATTTCCGACTCACCGACATCCACGGCGAACTGGTTAAAGGGATCCTCGCGTAGGGGATCGCGATCGACCGATCCGCAACGAACCCATCCATGCAAACCGCGCTCATCGTCCGGCTCAGCACCTTCATGTTCCTCCAGTATTTCATCTGGGGATCCTGGTACGTCAGCATGGCCACCTATCTCGGCAAGACGCTGGGGTTCGAGGGCGGCCAGATCGGGCTCGCCTACGGCGCGTTCGCGATCGGCGCGATGATCTCGCCGTTCTTCGTCGGGCTGATCGCCGACCGTTATTTCGCCTCGGAAAAGCTGCTCGCGGTGCTCGGCATCCTGGGCGGCGCCATCCTCTGCCTGCTGCCGAAGTTGACCGCATTCGGCGCGTTCTACCCGGTTCTGATCCTCTATTGCGCGACCTACGTGCCCACCCTCGCGCTCGGCAATTCGCTGTCGCTGCACCACCTCGCCGATGCCAAACGCCATTTCCCTCTCGTCAAAACGTTGTCGGCGGTCGGCTGGATCGCCGGCGGCGTCACGCTCAGCGTGGTGTTGAAAGGCGAGCAATCGCCGGTGCAGTTCTATCTCGCGGGTGCCGCTTCGGTCGCGTTGGGCCTGTTCTCCCTCACCTTGCCGCACACGCCGCCGCGCAAGACCGGGAAGGACGTCCGCCTGTCGGAGATCCTCGGGCTCGATGCCCTGGCGCTCCTGCGGAAGCCGTCGTTCGCCATCTTCATCGCCTGCATGTTCCTCGTCTGCATCCCGCTCTATTTCTATTTCGTGAACATGAACCTGTACGTCACCGAGCTGGGGTGGACGTATTCGGCGGCGAAAATGTCGCTGGCCCAGGTATCGGACGTCGTGTTCCTGCTGCTCCTGCCGTTGATGCTGCGCACCCTCGGCTACAAGAAGACCCTCTTCGTCGGCATCCTCGCCTGGGTGGCGCGCTATTTCCTGCTCGCCACCAGCGCGAGCCACCCGGACTCCGCCACCTCGCTGGTCTTCGTCGCCATCCTGCTCCACGGGGTTTGCTACGACTTCCTTTTCATCGCCGGCCAACTCTATGTCGACGGCGAGTCGAACGAGCGGATCCGCGGCGCGGCGCAGGGATTCATCGCGTTCATCCTCTGGGGCGTGGGCAATTTCGTGGGGAGCACGCTCGCCGGCAAATCCCAGGCGCTGCACACCCTCGCGAAGCCCGCGGGAGCCGTCGCCCACGACTGGCATGGCATCTGGATTTATCCGGCCTGGGGCGCGGCGGCGGTGTTGGTCCTGTTCCTCCTCTTCTTCCGCGATCCGAAGGCAAAGGCGCCCGACGCCGCGGGCGCCAAGGGAAGCGCCTGACCCTCCGGGCCCGGGAACCCGCCGACGCTTCCCGCACCACCGACGCCGCGGCCGGATCGGGGCCGACACCACCGGCCAGAGGCGGACACTGCCTTTGGGCATGATTACTGGTCATTGACCCCGCACCCCGCACCGTCAGTCTGGGCGCGCTTCCTATGACGATTCGTCGCGCCGTCTCCTTGGCCGTCCTGTTCGCGGGCGGGATGTCCCATGCGGCCACCCCGCTCCATCCCAAGTTCGGTTTCCCGGTTTATACCAACCAACCCTCGGGCAAGCAGCTCTCCGGCGAACACACGCCCGCCGCCACGGCACCGCTCTCGCCCGAGGACGCGCGGAAGAAATTCGTGGTGCCGCCCGGATTCGAGGTCCGCCTCTTCGCGTCCGAGCCCGAGGTCGTCAATCCGGTCGCCATGACCTGGGACGAACGCGGCCGGCTCTGGGTGCTCGAATTGTACGAGTACCCACTCGGCTCCAAGCCCGGCGAACCCGGCCGCGACCGCATCAAGATCCTGGAGGACACGGACAACGACGGGCGCGCCGACAAGGTGACCGTGTTCCTCGACGGCCTGAGCCTCGCCACCGGCCTGCTGCTCGGGAATGGCGGTGCCTACGTGGGCCAGGCCCCGAATCTGTATTGGGTCGAGGACACCGACGGCGACGGGAAAGCCGACCGGAAAACCATCGTCCAGACCGGTTTCGGCCTCGAGGACCGTCACGAACTGCTGAACGGATTCACCTGGGGTCCGGACGGACAGCTCTACATGACACACGGCGTCTTCACGCTGTCCAGGACGGTGGATCCCGACAAGCCGGCCCAGCCGACGGTGTTGACCGCGGGCGTCGCGCGATTCGAACCGAAGACGCGCCGTCTCGAGGTGTTTTCCGAAGGCACGTCGAACCCGTGGGGCGTCGATTTCGACGCGCGCGGCAACGCCTTCGTGAGCGCCTGCGTCATCGACCACTTCTTCCACCTCGCTCCCGGCGGACTCTACGACCGGCAGGCCGGGCAACCACCGTATCCGTATGCCTACGGCCTGTTGCCCAGCATCGTCGACCATCACCACCACATGGCGGCCTATGCCGGCGTGTGCATTTACCAAGGCGACCAATTCCCCGCCGAATACAAGGGCATGGCCCTCGAGGGAAACATCCACGCCAACGCCATCCACCAGGATCGGCTGGTGCCCAGGGGGAGCACGTTCGCGGCGTCGTTCGTCCGCGATTTTGTCCGGGCCAACGACGGTTGGTTCATGCCGGTCAGCACCCAGTCCGGTCCCGACGGCGCGGTGTGGATCATGGATTGGTACGACAAATACCCGTGCTACCAGAACGCCGGGGCCGATCCCGGGGGCGTCGACCGCGAGCACGGCCGCATCTGGCGCGTGGTCCATACCGGCGGGCAACCCGGAATGCCCGTGCCGTCGCATCCCCCGGGCCTTGACCTCGCCAAGGCCACGACGGCGGACCTCGTCAAGGTCCTCGCGCACCCGAACGTCTGGCACCGGCGCATGGCCCAACGGGTTCTCGGCGGCCGCCCGGACGTCGCGTCGCAGCGGCCGGCGCTGGCCGCGATGTTGAAACGCGGCCACGGCGAGGACGCGATGCTCGCGGCCCTGTGGACGCTGTTCGCCACGGGCTTGGCCGACGACGGGATCCTCGACGAGGCCTCGGACTCCGACAGCCCGGCGGTGCGGCAATGGGCGGCCCGGTTCACCGGCGAACGCAGCCAACTCACGGACGCGACGGTGCGGCGCCTCAAACGTTTGGCGGCCGACGAATCGCCGCTGGTGCACGCCGCGATCGCGACCGCCCTGCGCCAGCTCAGCAGCGGCTCGCTCACCGTGAACACCCCGCCGCGACTGGACCCGGCCACCGCCGGGCCCGTGCTCGCCGAGGTGCTGGGCGTGTTGATGGAAAATGCCCGTGCCACGACCGACCGCGATCTTCCGTTCCTGCTGTGGATGGCGATCGAACCCACGGTTCTCCTCGATCCCAATCTCACCACGGACTGGTTCGTCCGGAACGGCCAGCGTTACCAACCGCTCTCCGGCCAACTCGCCTACAAGACCGTCCGGCGCTTCCTCGACGAGGGCAAGCCGGCGCTGCTCGACGCGTCGCTGGATTTGCTCGGCGCTTTGCCCGAGGAATCCGCGCTCCTGGTGCCGGTGCTCGACGGCCTGCTCGAAGGCCAGCGCGGGCGCGCGCTGGTGCCGGGAAAATCCCCGGATGCGCTCCTCGCCAAACTCCTCGCCAACCCCGACAAGGGCGTGGTCACCCGCGCCCAGCAACTCGGAACCGCGTGGGGCGATGCCAGCGCGTTGAAGGCGTCGATCGCCCGCATCGTGGATCCCAAGGCGTCCGAGGCGGACCGACTGGCGGCCATCCGATCCGCGCGCTCGAGCAAGAGCGGCGACATGCGCCAGGCCCTGTTGGATGTGGTCGCGGGCCCGGCACCGGACGCGTTGAAAGTCGAGTCGGTGCGCACCCTGAGCGAGATCGGCGCCGACAACACGGGCCGCCTGTTGCTCTCGGGATGGGCGGGCCAATCGCCGGCCCTGCGGCGGGCGGTCGCGGAGTTGGCGGCGAGCCGCTGGCAATGGCGCCGGCCGCTTTACACGGCGATCGAGAAGGGCGACGTGAAACGCGGCGAACTCCCGCCCACCGTGATCCGCGGCTTGCTGACGTCGAAATCCGACGGCGAACGCGACAAGGCCGTGGAGTTGTTCGGCCGTTACAAGGCATCCGGTGCCGACAAGCTGAAGCTGATCGCCGACAAACGCCGGGTCGTCGCCGCCGGACCGGTCGACCTGAACGCGGGGCACGAGGTGGCGCGGAAGACGTGCCTGGCGTGCCACAAATTCCACGGCGAGGGCGCCGATGTCGGACCCGACCTGACGGGCGTGGGCCGCAGTTCCCTCGACGCCTTGCTCCACAACGTGATCAACCCGAACGAAATCATCGGGCAGGGCTACGAGAACGTGGTGGTGGAGACGAAGGACGGCCGGACGCTGGCCGGACGCGTGGTGGAAAACAGCGCGACACGGGTGCGCGTCGCGATGGCCGGGCCCACCGAGGAAATCGTGGCCAAGGCCAACCTGAAATCCCTGACCGTGACCGCGAATTCGGTGATGCCGGAAGGGCTCGAGCAGATGCCCGACGCCGATTTCCGGAACCTGATCTGGTACATCCTCGCGCCCCCGCAGGATGGCAAGCCGCTCACCGACGAACGCCGCCGCGAGCTGATGGGCGGATCCGACGAGGGCGCGTCGAATGCGGGTCCGGGCGACCAGGAGAGCGCCTCGTTGTGGGCGCCCGAATGGCGCCTCGATTGCCCGCTGGCCGACGGCACCCCCGCCCGCTTGGTCGAATGGGCGGGCCGACGCGACGTGCTGATGACCCATCCGCACGCCGAAGCCCGCCCCGCATTTCTGGAACGTCGCCTCAAGGTCGGCACCGCCCAGCCGGCGACACTCCGGTTCTCCGTGGCGTCGCACGACGACGGTGACTGGCGGCTCCGCGTGCGGGTCGACGGCGTGATCGTGCACGAGAACATCGTGTCGAAGACCACCCCGCGCTGGCGCGAGATCCGGGTGGACCTCTCGGGATTCGCCGGACGCGAGGTGACGGTGCGTCTGGAAAACGGCGTGGGCGAAGGTGGCCCGGCATTCGGCTACTGGCACTCCCTGCGAATCGACGGCGCGACCGTGGCGGCCCGTTGAGGGCGATGGCGGCGGAGTGGGTGGGTGGTTTCCGGGAGGATGGGTTTCCCGCGCCCGTCGTTCCGGACCCGATGCCACCTCGTCTCGCGAGTCCGGTCAAAGACGCCGGCGGGATGCGCCGGCCGCGGGCGCGGGCCCATCGGCATCTCGACAACGACGGCCACAAATCCCACTTTCCGCCCATGTCATCGCCGTTTCCCGCGCCGTTGCTCGAACGGTTTCGCCGGACCGCCGCCGTCGCGGTCGTGATCATCGACGATCCGGAACGCGCGGAACCGCTCGCCCAAGCGCTGCTGAAGGGTGGGATCGATCTGGTCGAGTTGACCCTGCGCACCCCCGGCGCCCTCGAGTCCATGCGCCGCATCCGCCGCGCGTTTCCCGCGATCGGACTGGGGGCGGGAACCATCCTGCGCCCGGACCAAGTGGCGGAGGTCGTCGATGCGGGCGCGGAGTTCGGCGTGGCGCCGGGACTCAATCCATCGGTGGTCGTGGCCGCCCAGAAAGCGGGCTTGCCGTTCGCCCCCGGCATCTGCACGCCCAGCGAGATCGAACGCGCGCTGGAACTGGGTTGCCGGCTCCTGAAGTTCTTTCCCGCCGAATCGCTCGGCGGCATCCGGCATCTGAAGGTCACCACCTCCCCCTATAACCATCTCGCCGTGGACTACATCCCGCTCGGCGGCATCACCCAGCAAAACGCCGAGGGCTACCTCCGCGAACCTTCGGTCATCGCGCTCGGGGGTTCCTGGATCGCGCCCCGCGAGGCGATTGCCGCCGGCGATTGGGATCGCGTCGAGGCCAACGCCCGCGCGGTGGCCGAACTCGTGGGAACCATCCGTGGGGACACCTTGAAATGAAAACCATCGTCGCCTTCGGGGAAATCATGGGCCGGATTTCGATGCCCGGGTTCCTCCGCTTTTCCCAAGCCATGCCCGGGCATGTCGACGTCGAGTTCGCCGGCGCCGAGGCCAACGTGGCCACGTCCATCGCGCTGCTCGGCGGGCCGACGGCCTTCGTCACGGCGTTGCCGGCGAACGAAATCGCCGATGCCTGCGTGGCCAGCCTGCGACGGCATGGCATCGACACCCGGCACATCCTGCGCACGCAGCACGGGCGGCTGGGCCTCTATTTCCTCGAGAAGGGCGCCAACCAGCGCGCCGGAAACGTGGTCTACGACCGCGAGGGAAGCGCGATCGCCACCACGCCCGCAACCGCGTACGACTGGGACACGATCCTGGGCGATGCCGGTTGGCTCCATCTCACAGGGATCACCCCCGCGGTTTCCGCGGTGGCGGCGGAGGCCAATCTGGCGGCCGCGCGTGCCGCGCGTCGCCTCGGCCTGCCGGTTTCGTGCGATCTCAATTTCCGCGGGAAACTTTGGCGCTGGAACCCGGGCCTCGCGCCGCGCGAGCTGGCCGCGGTGGAAATGTCCCGCCTGTTGCCCGAGGCCACGCATCTGGTGGCGGGGCGGGAAGACGCCGCGGAAATGCTGGGGATCCGGCCCCGGGTCGCGACCCGGACGGACGACGGCCCCGATCCGGACGCCATTCTCGACGTGGCCCGGCAGCTCCACGCTCGTTTCCCCCGACTCGAGACCATCGCCATCACCCTTCGCGAAAGCCGCTCGGCCTCGCACCATCGTTGGGGTGGTTTCCTCTACGAAACCGCGGCCGACCGATTCCATCTGGCGCCGTCGGCGCCCGACGGCGGGCTGGCACCGTACGAAATCACCCACATCGTCGACCGCGTGGGCGGCGGCGACGCGTTTTCGGCGGGGTTGATCTTCGCGCTCAACACCCCGGAGCTGAAGGACCCGAACACGGCGCTGCGGTTCGCCACCGCGGCGTCATGCCTCGCGCACTCGATCGAGGGCGACGCGAACCTGAGTTCGCGCGCCGAGATCGAGGCCTTGATGGGCGGTTCCGCCTCGGGCCGCGTGAAGCGCTAGCCGGCTCAGGACCGGAATTTCGGCCGGGGCGTGAAACCACCGGGCCGGGGGCCGGCCGGACGCGATCCCTCCGTGCGCGGTCCACCCGAGGGGCGGGGGCCGCTGCCACGCGGGGTCTCCGAGCGGAACCCGGAGGAACGGGGTCCCTCGGTACGCGGCCCGCGGAACGGCGCGCGGGGACCCGATCCCGGCTCGTCGCGACGCACCGGCGCTCCGCCGCCGTGGCCGAATCGATCGTCGGCGGGGCGCGACGGCGGTCTGGAATCGTGGGACTGCGGGCGATCCCCACGCGGGGCTTGTCCGGGCCTGCCGCCACCGTATCCCGTGGACGCCGGTCGGGGTCCACGGTCCTGCCACTGGCCGCCGGCAGGGGCCGGTCGCCGGTCGTCGGGGCGCGGGCCACGGAACGGGGGCCGAGATCCTGCCGGACGCCCGCTTTGATCCCCATGGGTCGACACCGGACGCGGGGCATCGGGGCGCGCGCCGCGCTCCCAGGGTTTCTGGGAACCCATCGATGCCGGCCCCCGCGGAGCTTGGGATTGGGACTGCGGCATCGGCCCCCGGCGCCGCTGCTCCGAAGGCGCGGGACGCGGCTGGCGTTGACGAGTCTCGGTTCGGTCCGCGCCCGCTTCCTCGGTGGCCTTGGCCTCGGTATCGAAGCCTTCCGGCTTTTTTCGAACCAGACCCCGGCCGATGAACCGCTCCAACGAACGCACGTGCGCCCGGTCGTCGGGCGTCACCAGGCTGATCGCATCGCCCACGGCCTGCGCCCGACCCGTCCGTCCGATGCGGTGGACGTAATCCTCCGCGTGCATCGGGAAATCGAAATTCACGACGTGCGAAATGCCGTCCACATCGATGCCGCGCGAGGCGATGTCGGTGGCCACGAGCACGCGGACCGCGCCCGCCTTGAAATCCTTCAGGGCGCGGAGGCGTTGGTTTTGGGAGCGGTTCGAATGCAGCGTCGCGGTGGGGATCCCGCTCTTCTCGAGTTGGCGCGCGATCCGGTCGGCGGAGTGCTTGGTGCGCGCGAACGCGAGGACCATGTGCATCTTGGGATCGGTAAGCAGGTGCACGAACAGCGGCATCTTGAGGTGACGCGGCACCTCGTAGACCAACTGGGTGACGGTTTCCGCGGGGTTCGAGCGGCGCCCGATCTGGACGATCTTGGGGTGCTGCTGGAACTTGTGGATGAGCGCCTCGATGTCGCGGGAAAGCGTCGCGGAGAACATCAGGGTCTGGCGCTCGCGGGGCAGCACTTGGACGATGCGCTGGATGCTCGGGAGGAATCCCATGTCGAGCATGCGATCTGCCTCGTCCAAGACCAAAATTTCAATACTGGACACATCTAAGAGGCCTTGTCCTTGCAGGACAAGTAAACGGCCTGGCGTGGCAACCAAGCCGCCGACCCCG
>WBXI01000059.1 GCA_008933025.1 Verrucomicrobiota bacterium | reverse complement strand
GGCTGGACCGAACCGTCGATGCGGGACACGAAGCCGCGCACGACGAGTCCGGTGGCGGTCGGCCAGGAAGGTCTGCCGGCGCGGAGTTCCGCGGCGCGCGCGAAGGCGAGCGCGAGGAGTTGGCGGGCCGTGGCGACGTCGTTGGTGTGTTGGAATTCGTCGTGGGCGAGGACCGACGCGACGGCGCGGTGGAGGACGCGGACATCGGGGAGAAGGGCGAGGGAGCCGGGGGACGCGGTGCGGCCGAGTCCCGAGATCTCCGTTTCCAACCGCACGGCGCCGGCCTCGAGTTCCGCCCGGGCGTCGGCGGGTATCCCGAGGCCGCGCGCGGGTTCGTTCGAGAGCGCGGCGGCCATCCAGTGCAGGGACATCACCGCGATCGCGACGAGGGGAATCCGGGAGCGCATGCCGGAAGCTGGCATGGCCGAGGCCGGAATTCAGGACGATTCCCCGGCAGCCCCGCGGTTTCCCGCGGCCGGGACGGGCGCGGGGTTGCGGCAGACGGGGTGGGCGAGACTTTCCGCTTCCGCCGCGCGCCGGGCTCCCGTTCACTCCGCGCCATGTCGCAACGTCGTTCCATGGCACTGTTGGCGTCGGCCGGGCTCCTGGTCGCTCCCGGAGTCCGCGCCCAGCAGGACAACGATTACAAGCTGGGCCCGGACTCCCAATACGACGCCTCCGTGCCGCACGGCAGCGTCTCGAAGCATGCGTTCGTCGCCGGGCCGAAGTCCGTGTTTCCCGGGACCGTCCGCGACTACTGGGTCTATGTGCCGCGCCAGCACGACGGCGGGAAGCCGGCGGCATTGATGGTGTTCCAGGACGGCGGTGGCTACGTGTCCACGAACGGTTCGTGGCGCGTGCCGATCGTGTTCGACAACCTCATCGCCAAGGGCGAGATGCCGGCGACGGTCGGCGTGTTCGTGAACCCGGGCGTCCTGCCGTCGTTGCACGGCACCAACGCGCTGCCCCGGTTCAACCGCAGCCTCGAGTACGACGGTCTGGGCGAGGACTACGCGCGGTTCCTCGCCGACGAATTCCTGCCCGAGGCGCTCGGGCAGGCCAAGGCGACGGTGTCGGCCGACCCGAATCTCCGCGCGATCGCGGGCGCGAGCTCGGGGGCGATCGCGGCGTTCACGGCGGCGTGGGAACGCCCGGACCAATTCCGGCGGGTGTTCAGCACGATCGGCACCTACGTGGGGCTGCGGGGCGGCAACGGTTACCCGATCCTGGTGCGGAAGTTCGAGCCGCGTCCGTTGCGGGTGTTCCTGCAGGACGGCTACAACGACCAGAACATCTACGGCGGCAACTGGTGGATCGCCAACCAGGACATGTACAGCGCCCTGGCGTGGGCCGGATACGAGGTGCGGAAGGAGTGGGGCAGCGGCGGGCATGATTCGAAGCAGGCGGGCTCGGTGTTCCCGGACGCCATGCGCTGGCTGTGGAAGGATTGGTCTTCGGGCGTGAAGGCCGGCTTGAACCCGAAATCGCCGCTGGGCGACGTCCTGATCCCGGGCGAGGACTGGCAATTGCTCGGGCAGGGCTACCAGTTGCCCGGCGGCCTGTGCGCCAACGCGCGGGGCGAGGTCTTCTTCGCGGACATGAAGCAGAACCGCGTGTACCGCATCGCGCCCGACGGCTCCGTGGGTTCCATGCGGGCCGAAAGTTCCGGCGCGCAATCGTTGGCCGTGGCGCCGGACGGGTCGATCGTGGCGACCCAGCCCGACCAACGGCGGATCGTGCAGTACACCGGCAAGGACGCGGAGAAATTCCTGGCCACGGACAGCGGCGCGAAGGACCTCGTGGTGGCGAACAGCGGCGCGATCTATTTCACGGACCCGATGAACCACGCGGTGAAGATGCTCGACGCGAAGGGCAAGGTGACGGTGCTGGACACCGAGGTGGAATTTCCGAGCGGGCTGTGCCTGACGCCGGACCAGAGCCTGTTGCTGGTCAGCGATCTGGTCGGGCAATTGGTCTACAGCTTCCAGATCCAACTCGACGGCACCCTGGCCAACCGCCAGCGCTATTTCCACCTGCACCTGCCGGACGACCCGCGTGGATCGGGCGCGGACGGCGTGTGCGTGGACACGATGGGGCGCCTGTACGTGGCCACGTCGTTGGGGGTTCAGTTCTGCGACCAGGCCGGGCGGGTCAACGGGATCATCTCCAAGCCCGAACCCGGCGTGTGGGCGACGGACGTCTGTCTCGGCGGCAGGAATCTGGACGAACTGTACCTGACGGCGGGGGACAAAGTGTGGCGGCGGAAGACCAAGGCGAAGGGCGCATTGCCGTTCCAGACGCCGTCGCTCCCGCCGGCACCCCGTCTTTGATCCGGTTCCGGGACGGCAAATCCCCGGAACCCGTCATTGACACAAACGCGGGACCGGCGGGAAAACTGGCGCATGCACGATTCCCCGTCCGTACCCGTCACGACCCGTCGTGATTTCCTCCGGAGCACCGGCACGCTTGCGGCCGCCTCCGCGTTGGCCGGCATTGCGTTGCCTCACGTCCACGCCGCCGGAAACGACACCATCCAGATTGCCCTCGTCGGCGCCGGCGGCCGCGGCACCGGCGCGGCCGGCAACGCGATGTCCGCCCAAAACGGCCCGGTCAAACTGGTCGCCATGGCCGACGTCTTCGAGGATCGCCTCAAGGCTTCCTACGAGGGGCTGAAGGGCCAGTTCTCCGAGAAGATGGACGTTCCCGAGGACCGCAAGTTCGTCGGGTTCGACGCCTACAAGAAGGCGATGGACGTCCTGAAGCCGGGCGACGTGGTGATCCTCACCACGCCGCCGGCGTTCCGCTGGGTGCACTTCACCTACGCGATTTCCAAGGGTCTGAACGTGTTCATGGAAAAGCCGGTGACGGTCGACGGTCCGACGACGCGCCGCATGTTCGACCTCGCGGACCAGGCGACCGCCAAGAACCTGAAGGTCGGCGTGGGCCTGATGATCCGCCATTGCAAGACCCGGCAGGGTCTGTTCAAGCGCATCCAGGACGGCGAGATCGGCGACATCATCGCGATGCGCGCCTACCGGATGCACGGCCCCGTCGGGTCGGCATTCTCGGGGCCGCGGCCGAAGGAACAGAACGAACTGCTCTGGCAGATCCGCCGTTTCCACAGCTTCATCTGGGCCTCGGGCGGCTGCTACTCGGACTTCTACATCCACAACATCGACGAGTGCTGCTGGATGAAGAACTCCTGGCCGGTGCAGGCCCAGGCCTCGGGCGGCCGCCACTACCGCGGCGACGCGGTGGACCAGAATTTCGACAACTACTCCGTCGAGTACACGTTCGGGGACGGTGCCAAGCTGTTCCTGTACGGCCGCACCATGCCGGGCGTCCACGACGAGTTCGCCAGCTACGCCCACGGCAGCAAGGGCCTCGCGGTGATTTCCTCGGAAGGTCACTGGCCTTCGAAAGCCCGGATCTACAAGGGCCAGAAGCTCTCCAACGCCGACATCGTGTGGCGCGCGCCGAAGGAAGGGGCCGAACTCGATCCCTACGTCGTGGAATGGACCGACCTGCTCGGCGCGATCCGGAACGACACCCCCTACAACGAGGTGAAGCGCGGCGCGACGGCCAGTCTGGTGGCGTCGATGGGTCGCATGGCCGCCCATACCGGCCAGATCGTCACCTACGATGACATCCTCAACGGCGAGCACGAACTCGCACCGGGCCTCGACATGCTGACGTCCGACTCGCCCGCGCCGGTTCTGGCCGACGCCAACGGGCACTATCCGATCCCGAAGCCGGGCATCACCAAGAAGCGCGAGTACTGATCCGCGTCCGTCGACGGATCCCCCGCCATGCCGGCCCCGGAACAAGAATCCGGGGCCGGTTTTGTTTCGGGAACCGGGCGGGGTCACTCGACCGGCTGGATCCGCCGGACCATCCACAGGGTCAGGATCGCGGACGCGACGGCAATCCATCCGAGGCGGTCGAAGTGCTGGAGATGGCCGTCCGCCGTTTTGGCGACGATCAGGCCGCCGAGCATGGAGCTCAGGCCGCCGGCGAGGTCGCGGACGCAACCGCTGAGGCTCATGTAGGCGCCGCGGTCGTGTCGGTTCACGGCCAGGCTGAGTATGGCTTGTCCCGGGACGAACCGGCCGCTGCCGAACACGAAATAGCCGCCGCCGAGAGCGAGGATCACGCCCATGGGCAAGGGCGGCGACAGGGCGATCGCGAGCGTGACCGCGCAGGCCACGCAGACGAGGAACGAAAAAACGCGGACCTTTCCCACGGCGTCGGCGAGCCGGCCGATGCGTGGTCCGGTGATGGCGGAGAGGACCCCGCCGACGAGGTAGACGAGAGAAAGGTGTTTTTCCGGCAGGCCGAGGTTGCCCACCAGATGCGGCGCGAGCAGCGGGATCAGCGAGAAATGGCCGAACACCAGCGTGGCCATGAAGAGCAATCCCCAGCCGGCGTTCCGGTTCCGCAGCAGCGCCAGGAACCGGCCGAAGCCCGGCGTGGCATCGCCGTCGAGATGGCCGCGCACCGGCGGGAGGAACCGCCACAGCAGGATCCAGTTCGCCAGCGCCAGCCCGGCGAGCAGGAAGAAAGGGGATTCCCAGGTGAAGCGCTGGGCGAGATAGAGCCCGAACGGGACACCCAGGGCCGCCGCGGCGGAAAACGCCGTCATGATGGTCCCCATCGCCGCGCCGCGCCGCGCCGCCGGCACGATGTTCCCGACGATCGACATCACGGCCGTGCCCGCGATGCCGCCGAACAGGCCGCAGACGCCGCGTGCCAACAGCAGGGCGCCGGGCGAGTGCGACAGGGCGCACGCCAGCGTTCCACCCGCGAATCCGGCATAGGCCACCAGCACCATCGTCCGACGGTCATGCCGGTCGACGAACGGCGCCATCAGCAGGCCCGCGATCCCGGCCACGAGGGTATACACCGACACCAAACGGCTGAACTGGCCCGGACCCACGTCCCACTCGCGCATGAGTTGCTGGCCCAACGGCATCATGATCATGAAATCCATGATGTGCGTGAACTGCACGGCCGCGAGCAGCAGGAGGAGGAATCGTTCGGACGGAGGCTTCATCCGTGGCCGGAGAGCCAAACAGAAGGCGAGGCCGGGGGAAAGCCGGCAGGCGCCGAGACCACATTTGGCCTGTGCCCGCCGCTGGTTTTCGGCAGGTTCACCCCGTGAATCCCCACGTCCCGTTCTTCCGAAAGATTCCCGCCGGCATCGCGGTGGCACTGGGTTTGGCATTGTGGATCGTTGCCCGGGCCGACGTTCCCGCGGCCATGGCGACCGCCAACGCGGCCGGGGCCGCGGATGCCTTTCTGGCCACGCTCGACGACTCCCAGCGCAAGGCGGCGGTCCATGCCTTCGACGACGAGGCGCAGCGCGCCCGATGGTCGAATCTCCCGGTCTCGATGGTCCGCCGCGCCGGTCTCCGCATGGGCGATCTCAAGCCCGCGCAACGCGAGGCGGCGCTCCGGGTATTGGCCGCGGTGCTGAGCAAGGCGGGCTACGAGAAAGTGAACGCGATCGTGGAGGCCGACGAGGCGCTCCGGGAAGGATCCGGCCGCGGCAGCCCCGCGTTCGGGCGCGACGAGTTCTTTGTTTCCTTCGTCGGCAAACCCTCGGCCACCGCCCCGTGGATGCTCCAGTACGGAGGGCATCATCTGGCCATCAACGCCACGCTCCACGGAACCAACGGGGTCCTCACCCCCACGCTCATCGCGACCCAGCCCGCCGCGTATGTCCGGAACGGCAAGACCATCCGGCCGATGGGCGCGGAGAACGATTTGGCGTTCGCCCTCGTGAATTCGCTGACCCCGGCCCAGCGCTCGCAGGCGATCCTCGGCCCGGTATTCCGCGACCTCGTGCTCGGACCCGGTCGCGACGGCAAGACGATCGTGCCCGAAGGCGTTCAGGGAACCTCGCTCGACGCCCGACAACGCCGTTTGCTCATGGAACTGATCGCCCAATGGGCCGGCATCATCAACGAGGCGTCAGCAGCGCCGCGACTCCGCGAGATCGAGTCGCGTCTCGCGGACACTTGGTTCGCGTGGAGCGGCCCCACGGCCCCCGGCAGCGCCGCCTATTTCCGCATCCAGGGCCCGACCTTGGTCATCGAATACGCGCCCCAAAACCTCGGTGGCATCCCCGCGAACCACATTCACAGCATGTACCGCGATCCCACCAACGACTACGGCCGCAAACCCACGGGGCGGTGAAGAGAATCCTCGGTGGCGTGCTGGCGGTCCTCGCCATATTGCCGGCGCGCGGGCATCGCCTCGACGAATGCCTGCAGGGTTCCTTCGTGCTCGTCGCCACCCATCGCGTCTCCGTCGAATTGAATCTCACCCCCGGCGTCGCCGTCGCCGACCGCATCCTCGCCCTCGCGGACACGGACCGCGACGGCGCCGTCTCGGACGCCGAATCGATGGCATTCGGGCGGTGGGTATCGGGATCGCTCTCGCTCGAGATCGATGGCACGCGACGTCCGCTCGGTTTGGTCGGCGCCGCTTTCCCGGCCGCGATGGATCTCCGGTCGGGAACCGGGACGATCCAACTCGAGTACGCGACGTCGCCGTTGGAGCTCGCGGTGGGCCGACACAGGGTGCGCTATGGCAACCGGTGGGAACCGGTGCCGAGTGTCTATCTGGCGAACGCGCTGATGCCCGCGGAGCATTCAATACGGGTGCGCGCCCAGCACCGGGACATTAGGCAATCCGAATTGGACCTGGAGTTGGACGTCGTCCGCGGCGCCAACCGGCGATGGTGGATGCCGGCGTCGGTCGCTTTCGCCGTCCTTGGCGTGGGACTGCTATGGTGGAGGAGGTCGGGTGGCCGCGCGGCGGGCAGTCCGGCGGGGTGATGCCGCTGTCCATCGCAGCGGACCGGATGGAGGCGATGCCACGGGACGGACCGTCGTGTCCGTGCCGCGCGGTGCCACGATCCCTTCCATGCCCCGGGTATCCCTGCCGTCCACACCATGGACGCGGGGCACCGCGGGTCGTCCGGTGGGCGGCTAAATGCCTTTCCTCCTTTCCACGCCGGAATACTGTGGCGGGGTGATCACCCGCGAGAAACGTCTTCCCGGCCACGCCTGGGCCGCTGGGAATCGGGCCCCAGCCGTTTCGGGTGGGTCCCGCGGAAGGACCTCCCGCGGCTTCACGCTGATCGAGTTGCTGGTGGTGATCGCGATCATCGCGATCTTGGCGGGCATGCTCCTGCCGGCGCTGAGCAAGGCGAAGGTCAAGGCGCAGAACATGCAATGCATGAACAACCTGCGGCAGGTCATGCTGGCGTGGCGCATGTACGCCGACGACAGCCAGGGCAAGCTGCCCTTCAACACGGTCTTCGAGACCGACCTCACCCGGAGTTGGTGCACCGGGTTCATGAGTTATAACCAATCCAACCCGGACAATACCAACACCCTCCTGTTCACCAAGGCGCTCCTTGGTTCCTATATCGGGCGTTCGGCGGGGATCTTCAAATGCCCTGGGGACCGCACCGTGAACCCTCCCAAGAAGGAGCCGCGGGTCCGCAGCATCGCGATGAATGCCTTCTTCGGTGGATTCTGGGACGGCACCTCGTGGCCGCAGATCGAGGAAAGGAAGCGCGTTTGGCGGGAGTACCGGAACATCGACCAGGTGGACGATCCGTCCAACCGGTGGGTGCTGACCGACGAATGCCCCACGCTGAACGACGGTTTCCTGGTCCATCTCATGCCGATCAACACCACGGTGCTGCCGAAGAACGAGTCGATGAACGACTGCCCGGCCAGTTATCACGCCGGGTCCGGGGCGTTGTCGTTCGCCGACGGGCATTCCGAGGTCCACAAATGGCGGGATGCGGCGACCCTCCGGCGCACGACGCAGCCGACGGCGGGTTCGGGCCCTTCGCCGAACGATTATATCTGGATGGCCGAGCGGACCACCGGGGCCCGATAGATTGGCTTTTCCGAAAGCGAGATTCACCGATGTCCGCCGACCGAACCCCCGCGGTCTCCAACCCGACATGAATCCATCGCACCGGATCGACACGGGACGTGCCCTCGGATCGCGCGCGGGATTCACGCTGATCGAGTTGTTGGTGGTGATTGCCATCATCGCGATCCTGGCGGGGATGCTCCTGCCGGCGCTCAGCGGGGCCAAGGAACGGGCGCGGCGGACGTCCTGCAAGGTCGCGCTGCGCCAACTGGGGTTGGCCCTCCAGATGTATGGCATGGACAACAACGATCGCCTGCCCCAGGGCTATCGCGACGACGGCTATTCCCACTCGATTTGGATCAGCACCAACACCTTCAACGCCATCCGGCGGTACAGCGCCACCAACATGAGCACCTGCCCGAGCCTCGCGGGCACGTTCCAATATTTCCAGGCGCCCTACGGATATGTGATCGGCTTCAATTACAATGGCGGCCACAAGAAGCCGTGGTCGGGGGAGCCGTCGCCCAAATGGGAATCGCCCCAGAAGTTCACCGACGATCCCGGACTGACCCTCGCGTGCGACCTGAACGCGTACGCCGAACCGGTGGGCGGGACCGGATGGGTGATCGCCCCCCATGGCCGGGCGGGGGCCGCGCGCCAGAACGGATCGCCCTTCCTCACGACCAAGAAGATCACCAAGCCGATCGATGTCGGGGCCAAGGGCGGCAATCTGTTGCTCTTGGACGGTTCCGTTCAGTGGAAGAACATCGGCCAGATGACGAACTACTGGGCCGCGCAGTCGGGGACCTATTGGAACGCTTGGTAGGGGGCCGGCAGGGAGTCCCGCGAGGTGCCGGCGGGTTCGGGCGGTCGCTCGTTCGCAGGCACTGCAGGAGGTGGGTCGTGTACCGGATCCGCCGCCGTCGATGCGTGGACGGGCGGGTGGCGGGGCGGCCGTGACGAAGCCCGGCCGGCCCGGTCCGAATGCCATCTAATACGGGCAGGGTTCGTGCGTGGTCCTCCGCGGGGCGGTTCCCGCGCAACTAACCGGGTGGCCCGGTTTGCAACCGCTGATCCAGGGAGATTCCCATGCCGAACCCACGCTGTTTCCTGTCCGGACTCTTGTTGCTCGCGGTGTCGCTCGGTTTGCGCGCCCAAAGCCTGTTGAACGTCGATTTCGGGGCGGGCACGGCCAGCCCTAAATCCGGTTTCGCCGCGACGGGGCAGGGAACCAATGACCTCTGGAACCTGTACCGGCATTACGAACCGAGGTTCGTCCCCGGAATGCCGCCGGTGGCCGATGGGCGTCTCGAGAACCTCCGGCTCGCCGACGGCAGCCCGACCCCGATCGCCCTGGCGATCACCAACGCGCCCGGCGTCTGGGGCAATGCCACGGGCGACCCGATGTTGGACGGCTACGTGTTCGCGCCCAACGGCAGCAACATCCTCGTGACCGTGTCGGGTCTTGCCCCGGGCCGTTACCACTTCCACCTGTACGGCTGGGCCGCGGCCGACGTCGCGCCCGAACAAAACAGCGTGTTCACCCTGCATTCCGGCACGAATCATCCCGGGTCGGCGACCGCTGCGGGCGCGGGTGGGTGGCAGGCGGGCCAACCGTGGCGCGAACGCGCGCAATACGTCGTGTTCCGCGACGTTCCCGTCGAGGCCGGACAACCCGTCCAGATCGTGGTCGCCCCGGGATCGGGTGGCATCGCGGTCCTGAACGGTCTCCAGATCCTGTCGCGCGGCACGGGTGCGCCGCGGATCGTGGCGCCGACCTCCCCGTCCCAAGGTCCGGTCGCCACCAACCTGTTGCTCCACGAGATCCGCTACACCGGACGGATCGACGACGCGGGGGTGTCCTTCCAGGTGTCGCTGGACGCGGATTCGCGGGGCACCAGCGAGCTTTCGACGCTGTTGTTCGAGGGCGACGCCGCGATCCTCGACGCGAAAATGCCGCCGGGTTGGCGCATCGTGGCAGCGCCCGGCCGCCTCTGGCTGGTGGTTTCCGAGCCGGGGAATCACCGGCTCGAGTTCGAACTGAGGCCCAAGGTCCAACGGGCCGAACCCTGGCAGCAGTTCTCCCTCGTCGGTCCTGCCGCCGCCATCGCCACCGTGTCGGCCGTCGCGGACCGGCCCGACCTCGAGTTGCACCTGCAGTCGGGGACATCGCTCGTCCCCGAGAACGTCCGCACCAACGCGGTGCAGGGCGTCCTGGGCAGCGACCGGCGGTTGGCGCTGCGTTGGCAGGGGCGCACGGCCGAGGTGAAGCGCGATGCGGTGGTGGCGGCGGACACGCGGGTCGCGGTGGATCTGACGCCGACGGGAGTGCGGCTGACGTCGCGGATCCGGCACGAGGTGTTGCAAGGGCGCCTGACCCGCCTGCGGATCGCCTTGCCGCCCGAGCAAACCCTGACCCGGATCGAGGCGGACGCATTGCGCGACTGGAAGGTGGAATCGCTCGACCGGATGCAGGTGGTGACGGTGGAGTTTCTGCGGCCGATGGAGGGCGCGGTGCAGGTCACGCTGCTGACCGAGCAGTCGGTGGCCGGGTTGCCGGCGGACGTGGCGGTGCAGTTGCCGTCGCCGATGGATCTCCAGCGCGAAAGCGGGGCGGTGCAGGTCCGGACGGAAGACGTGATGGCGCGGTTCGACGGCAACGAGGGAATGCGCCAGGTGAACGCGGGTCCGGGAGAGGCCGCGGCGTTCCGGTTCAACGCGCGGCCGGCGCTGCTGCGGGCGCACCTGACCCGGGTCGAGCCCGAGATCACGGCCACCAGCCGCGTCACCGGCCGGTTGGAAGACACCCGTTTCGTGGTCCGGCACCGGGTCGACCTCGAGGTGGCCCGGGCGGGGATCTACGCCCTGGACGCGGGCTTGCCCCGGGGGATGGTGGTGACCGCGGTCAAGGCGGAGGGATTGGAGGACTGGAAGGCGGGGAACGGGCGGCTGCGGCTCCAGTTCGGGCAAAGGGTGCTGGGCGTCCGTCGCATCGAAGTCGAACTCGAGCAGGCCTTCGGGGCGATCCCGGCCACGCTGGAACTGGAGGCATTGCGGCCCGTGGGCGCGCTTCGGGAAAGCGCCCTGGTGGGTGCCGGGGCCCAGCCCGGACTGCAACTGAAGACGGCGGCGACCTCGGGCGCGCGCGAATTGCCGGCGACGGCGCTCCCCGAACGGACCGACGAATTGCTGGCGTTCCGGTCCGACCGCGCCGACTGGCGGGTGACGCTGGTGGTGACCTACGACGCGACGTTCGACCCGAAGCGGGGGACCGTGGACGCCGCGGGGGCGCACGCCCCGGATGCGGAGCGCGAGACCGGGACGATCGCGATCACGGCGGCCCCCGGATTGACGCTGGTGCCGGGACCCTTGGGCGATCCGTTGCGCCCGATGGATCCGGTGGAACTGGCCGAAGCGGACCGGGCGTTGATCTCGCGTCCGGTGTTGCACGCCGCCCGGTACGCGGGGACGAACCATGCATGGACGCTGCACGCGACGCGCCACGACCAGATCGCCGTCCTCGACGCGGTGGCGGACCGGGCGCAGTTCACGAGCGTGCTGACGGAGGAAGGGGAGATGCTGACCTCGGCGAGTTTCATGGTGAAGAACAGCGAGCGGCAGTTCCAACGGTTCCGCCTGCCGGGCGACGCGTCGCTGTGGGGCGTGGCGGTGAACGGAGAGCCCACGAAGGCCGATCGGGACGGCGACTTCGTGGTGGTGGCCCTGCCGCGGAGCGAGGACAGGGACCGGACCTTCGCGATCGACCTGAAGTACGCGCAGCGTCTCGGACGACTGGGAGGCTGGTGGCCACGCGACGTGGCATTGGAGGCGCCGCGGTCCGACATCGCGGGAACCTATGCCGAGTGGCAGCTGTACGTGCCGACCTCGCGTCACATCTCCGGATTCGGCGGCAGCATGACCGTCGCCCGCGGCACGACCTACGGCATCCGCGAGGCGTGGGAATCCTTCGTGCGGGTCTACGCCGCGATCTGGCACGAGCACGCGGGAAGCCTCGTGGTCGTGTCGTTGCTCGCCGGATTCGTCCTGGCGGCGATGGCCGCGGGCCGTCGCCGTGGCTTTCGTGGGCTCGCCCGGGTGGCGGTCGTGACCTGCCTTTTGGCGGTGTTCGCGGGGATGCTCCTTCCGTCACTGGCCAAGGCCAAAGGCAAGGCCCAGCGCATCAAGTCGGTCAACAATCTCAAGAACATCGGCTTGGCGGCGCGCATTTTCTCGTCGGACAACACCAACCGGATGCCGGCGTCGTTGGACGAGATCGCCACCGAACTCGGTTCCCCCGCGCTGCGGGTCGATCCGATCACGGGCCAAGAGTACACGTGGGTGGGCGCGGGGAAGGACGAGGCGAATCCCAACGCGATCCTCGCCTATTCGCCGGCGCGCGAGAACGGGCGTGAGGTGTTGATGGCGGACGGAAGCGTCCAGCAGGTGACCGAACGGCGCTTCGCGGAAATGCTGGAGGAGGAGGCCCGCACGGGCGCGGGGACCGGCCTCTCTCCGGCCCTGATGGCGCGGTACGGCCTCGTGGTTCCCGGGTCCGCGGCGTCCGCCGCCCCCGCCGTGCCCGCGAAACCCACGGACCCAAGGGGGCCCGGCGGCATGGGCGGCGGCGGCACCGCGCCCGGTCCAGAGGGGCCCGCGGCACCGCCGCTGGCTTTGCCCTTGGTGGCGGGCCTGCGTTCGCTGCAGATCGACATCCCGAAATCGGGACGTTCCCTCCAGTTCACCCGGGTTCTCAACCTCACCAACGCGGCGGGGCTCAATCCGGGCGGCGGTTCCGCGGACATCCGCTTCACGACCATGTCGGCCACGGCCCACGCCGTGTTCGGCACGCTGCTGCAGGTCGCGGCGTTCTTCGTCGGACTGGCGCTGGCATGGATCCAGTGGCGCCGCGACAAACCATCGTCCCTGTGGCTCGCGATCGGCACGGCCCTGGCGCTGCTGGGGTTCGCCGAACTCCTGGTCACCTGGCGTGCGTTGCATCTGGCGCTGATCGTCGGGACGCCGGCGATCGTGGGCCTGCTGGGACTCTACCTGCTTGCCCGGTACGCGGCATGGTTCCGTTCGGGAAGGCCCCCGGCGGACGCGTCGCCGCCCCCGCCCTCCCACGGTGCGGGCACGTCGGCCACGGCCACCGCCGTCCTGTTGTTCGCCATCCTCGGGCATGTCGCCGCGCCGCGGGCGGAAGCCCAGGCCGCCACCAACCTCGTTTCGTTGGTCGGCGCAACCTACGAGGGAACCGCCCGCGACCACGCGGCGGAATTCGAGGCGTCGTTGGAACTGCGGTCCTTCGCGACGAACCAGACCCTGTCGTTGTTCGGGCCCGAGGTGGCGGTTCGCGGGTTCGCGGCCACCCACGGCGAGGCCCAATTGTGGCGCGACGGGGAACGCGTCGGGGTCCTCTTGCCCAACCGCGGCGCGGTCACGGTGAAGATCCGGTTTTTGGCCCGCGTGGGCGGGGACATAGCCCGCCGACGGCTCGAGTTCGACCTACCCCCGGCGTTGGCGTCGCGGGTCGGGTTGAGCATCGACGAACCGGATGCCGATCTGGAATGGCCGGCGGCGGTTTCGGTGCGGCGCCGTGCCGAGGGCAACGCGACGCGGGTCGACGCGGTCCTCGGGCCCGTGCCGCGACTCGCGCTGTCGTGGACGCCGCGGACGCGGCGAGCGACGGAAGTCGCGGTGAACGCGTTCGGCCGGCAATCCACGCTGGTGACTTTGTCCGGGGGGGTGGCGGGCATCCATGCGGTCCACGATCTCCAGGCCGCGCAGGGGGAGTTGAGGCAACTCCGGCTCCGCGTTCCCGCCGGCCAACGGTTGCTGCGCGTGACGGGCGACGCCGTCCGGGCCTGGGACTTCGCCACCGCCGACCGCCGGGAGGCGACGGTGGATTTGGCCGCGCCATCGACCACGGTGCGGGTCGTCGTGGACACCGAGTCGATGCTCGAGTCGCTTCCGTCGACGATCGGGATCGCGTTGCCGCGTTTCGCGGATCTCAAGCGGGAGTCGGGCACGGTGGCGGTCCGGGCCAGCGAGGAACTCGGGTTGTCGGTGGAACGCGCGACGGGGTTGGATCGCATCGAGCCCGCCGAGTTCGCGAAAGGCGCGGGCAGCGATCCGGGGGCCTTGTTCTCGGCGTGGCGCTTCCTGCAGGCGGATCCGGGGCTCGCGCTGCGGGTCGAGGTGTTGCAACCCCGTCTGGAAGCATCCACGAGCCACCGGTTCACGGTGGGTGCCGACCAGTCGGCGCTCGCGGTGGCGGTGACCCTCGACGTGAAGCGTGCCGGCATCTTCGGTCTCGCCATCCCGGTGCCCGAGGGGTGGACGGTGGACGCGATCCGCGGTCCGGCACTGAAGACGTGGAGCGAACGGTTGGACGCGGGCAAAGCCACCGCGGAGATCCAGTTCCGCGAACGGTTGCTGGGCACCGTCGAGTTCGAGGTGGACCTCTCCCAAGTGCGCTCGAACCTGCCGCCGCATCTCGACCTCGCGGGGCTTTCGGTGCCCGGATTCGCGCGCGAGGACGGCCGGGTGTCGGTCACGACCGAGCCCGGGATCGGGGTGAAGACGACGGCGATCCGCGGCCTGACGGAGATTCCCGCGGGCACGCTGGGCCGGACGGCGGCACCGGGCACGACGCTGCTGGCATTCAAATTCGTCCGCGCGGGATCCAGCGGGGCCGCGACCCCGTGGAGCGTCGGTCTCGACACCGAGCAACTGGCGCCGGTGGTGCGGGCGGAGACCGCGCAGTTCGCCACGATCTCCGAGGGCCTGCTGACGGGCCGCACGGTGATCCGCTACACGGTGGAGAATGCCCCGGTGCAGGAATTCCGGATCCGGGTGCCGGCGGCGTGGCGGAACGTCGAGATCCACGGTCCGGGAATCCGCCGCCGCGACCAGTCGACGAACGACTGGCGGGTGGAACTGCAGGGCAAGGTGCGGGGCGAGGTGTCCCTGATGGTGACCTGGGACGCGCCGCGCGCGGCGGGTACGAACGGCGTGGTGCTCGGCGGTTTGGCTACGGTGGGGACCGAGCGCGAGACGGGTACGGTGGCCTTGTTGGCCGCGGGACAGCTCCAGCTTTCCCCGGTGCCGGCCGGCGACGAGTTGCAGCGGATCGACACGCGCGAATTGCCGGCGTGGGCGCGCGGCCCGGGGTCGGTGGTGGCCGCGTACCGTTACGCGAGGCCCGGGTGGACGCTTCCCGTCGAGGTGCGGCGGTTCGCGGAGGCCACGGTTCTGGCGGCGCTCATCGAACAGGTCCAGTTGCGGACGGTGGTGGCGGACCACGGCGACTCGATGACGCAGATGCAACTGAAAGTGCGCAACAACGGCCGCCAGAACCTGGCGGTGCGGCTGCCGGCCGGGGCGACGCTGTGGTCGGCATTCGTGGGGGGCGAGCCGGTGCGTCCGGCGCGCGAGGGCACGGCGGTGCTGGTGCCGCTGGAGGGCTCCGGTGCGGACGTGGCGGTGGGCGTGGAGTTGACCTACGTGCTGGCGGGACAGTTTCCGCGCGGAGGCGGCCGGGTCCGGTTCGAGTCGCCGAGTTTCGACGCCCCGTTGAAGGACGCGCGCTGGGAGTTGTTTCTGCCCCCGGACCATGAGTACGACGGTTTCGGCGGCACGATGAACCACGACGCGGCCGAATGGGCGCCGGTGGTCCAGGACTTCACGGTCGCGGAATACGTGCGGCAGGAAAGCGCGCGGGCCACCACCGAACAAAGCGAGGCCAAGGGGGCCCTGAGCATGGCCCGGAAAGAAATCGCCGCCGGCAACTACGGTTTCGTGGAACGCCTCACCCGTAACAACCGCTTCCGTTCCGTCCGCGATGCGGAGACCAGTCGCGAGTTGAGGCAACTCGAGACCGACTTCAACCGTGTCCAGGGCAGCAACCTGATCAACGGACAGAATTCGTTCGCGAACCAGAATCCGCTGGGCCTCGGGGACCTCGGCGTCCAGCAGGCGGCGCCGGCCGGCAACAACGGCGGCATCGACTACGACGCCCGCGTCGCGGAACAGCAGGTCGAGCAGTTGCGGAAAGCTCAGGCCGTCGCGGTTTCCCGGGTCCAGCCCCTCCGGGTCACCCTGCCGACCCGCGGCATCCGCCATGCGTTCGTCCAGGTGTTGCAGACCGGCGTGGACAAGACCCTCACCGTGTCGTTCCGGGCGACGGCGACGCGCGGGATGGGCTGGGGCAAACTCCTCGCGGCGTGGATCGCGGGGTTCGCGACGCTGTGGATCGCGTGCGCCGTGGTGTCCGGACTGCGCCGTCGACGCGATTGACGGGGCCGGTGGCGGCCGACCCGGCATTCCGGCTTCGCACGAGGGCCCAACCGTGCCGGTCAGGGCGTCGTGAACCGGATCCGGTACAGTCGGATGGCATCGGTCGCCGGGATCCGGATGTCGGCCACCTCGTCCTTGGCGGGGAAATAGACCCGGTTTTCCGGAATGTCGACGGGCCTCCAGTAGGGACTGGCCAGCGAATCCGAGCTCTCCACCACGAACGAACGGTTCGCCTTCCGGGTGAATCGCAAGCGGACCCCGCCGCGGTCGCGGGTCAATTCCGGAATCCACCGGTCGAATCGTTCGGTGGGGGAAGTTCCCAGTTGGTACTCCAGTCGGTTCGGGAGTCCGTCGCCGTCCGGATCCTGCTCCGGTGCCCCGAACCACACGACGTTGCCCGCGCCGAATTGGTTGGTGGTCCATTGGGCATAGGACGGGTGGGCCGGGAGATCGTTGGTGATCCACGCGGCGACCAGGGAGACGATCTGCGTGTTCACCACGAAGGTGCCGAGCGGTGGCATGTGCAACGGGCCGAGTCCCGCGAGTCGCACGTAGATCGAGGAGTTCGTCAGGTCGCCCGGCGCCACGATCTTGGTGTCCGCCAGATCGATGGGGTGGATCGCGGTGGCGCCGAGAATGCCGGCATTTTCAAGCGGCGTCTCCAGGCGTGCGTCCCAAACCGCGCGGGTGGCGCCGCCGGGTTGGTGGCATTGCACGCAGTTCGCGGCGAGGAATCCCTTGATCCGGGCTTCCCGGCTCCATGTCTCGTCGTCCAGGGCGGGCAGGCGCGGCAGCAGGTTCGGCCTCGCGTCCTCGAAACCCTCCAGATAGCCGGCCTCGGACAACATTTCGAGGAGGTTGCGCCGCGTCCCGTTCGCGTCCTCGTCGTGGTTCAGTTGCGCCGTGTTGAACGACAACGCGTGCCCCGCCACCGCGGTGTGGCACTGGAGGCATTCGCCGCGTCCCGGAAAGCGCCAACGCTGCACCCGCACGCCGTCGGGACCCGCGGTCTCCAGATCCGTCTCCTGCCCTTCGCCGGGCACCAAATCCGCGTCCGTCCCGGCCGCGTTCCATCGGTAGGTCGCCCCGTAGATGCCGTCGGACGTCTTTGCCAACACCCGCGTCTCGAGTCGGCGCGTGGCCGGCGGCGTCGCCGAATCGGTCGGGAAATCGAAGTGTTTCACCCATACCGTCCCGGTCGGTGCCGCCCAGGGCTCTTCCGGTTCGAAATGGACCTTGTCGGCCGCTTTCGGCACGCAGAACCAGCGCTGCTTGATGGCGTGGTCCGACCAAAAAACCTGGTTCACCGAGTACGGGATGACCCCGGGATTCGGCGCGAGCGTCTTGAGATCGGAAAAAATGCCCGTCTCGGAAAGGTGGGCCGGCAAAGGATCGCCGGGGTGATCCCGTTTCAACAATCGCGCCACCCCGTCCAGTCCTCCCATCAGGATGTCGCCCGTCGATGGATCCACCCCCAGGGTGACGAGACCGGCCCACCAGTGGAGTTCCTGCTCGGGCGCGAAGTGGCCGTCGGGCAGGGGACGGATCTGGCTCAGTTGGCCTCCGAAATCGCCAAACACATACGTGCCGTCGAGTTCCGGGTATCGCGACCCGCGGTAGAAGAGGCTTCCGGTGATCGCGATCCGCCCCTCGGTATGCTCGTACTCGTGGACCGGGTCGGTCAGTCCCGACGCGGGCACCCAGAACGGCCACGGCAGAGAGCCTTCCTTCAACACCCAACCGTAGTTCGCGCCGGGCACCAACACGTCGACTTCCTCGCGGTAGGCGAGTCCGACGTCGTTGCAATAGATCGTGCCCGTCGCGGCATCGATCGAGAACCGCCACGGATTCCGGAATCCCACGGCGTAGAACTCGCCGCGGATGTGTTCCGGGTCGAGCGTGATCGGGAGCACGTCGTTGCCGATCATGTAATTGGTCCGCCCGAAGAACGGGTTGTCGGCCGGCACCGTGTAGGTGCCCGGAAACACGGCGGGATGCGGGCTCGGCAACACGCCGCCGGGACGTTGGTCGGGATCGATCCGCATCACCGCGCTGAAGAAATTCCGGTCGAACAGACCCGCGTTTTCGTAGCCGTACTCCGCCCCTTCGTCGCCCAGGGACACGAACAGGTAACCGTTCCTGTCGAAGTGCATGTCGCCCGAGTTGTGCCACGGGTGCCGGTCCAACTGGGAGATCAGTGGTTCCTCGCTCGATTCCAAGGCACGGTTTGGATTCGAGGGATCCACGCGGAACCGGGACAACCGGTTGTGGACCTCGGTCGCCCCGGGCGGATTCCAGGAGTAGAAGACGAAGAACTGGCCGTTGGTCGCGTAGCCCGGGTGGAACACGATGCTGCACAGTCCGTGTTCCTCGCCCTCGCCCGTGCGGGTGCGCGAACGGAGGTCGAGGAACGTCTCCATCCGGGGATTGGAAAGATCGGGAATGACCCGCACCAAGCCGGGCAATTCCGCGACAAAAAGACGGTTCGTCTCGCCGGGCGGGCTGGCCACGGTGACGACCGTGTTGGTCAGGTCGTAGGGTAGGACGCTTTCGAAGGTGTAGTCGGTGCTGGGCGCCGAGGCGGGCAGTCGCAGCGTCGTGTTGTCGACGCGAGGGGTGGGAATCGCCGCGACGACGGGTCCCCCCCGTCCCCAAAGACAGGCTGCCAAGCCAATTGCCAGTGTCCGTGAAATCCAACCGATACTCGTTCTCATCGCGTCAAGCCGCCGGGCGTGCACACCCAAGCGGTCCGCCTGCAACCCCATGACAGCAGGAGACGTGCACGGCGTGCCGCAGGTTGCATTAATCTGCCGGCCGCGTTTGGATCGGTCCCGTTCATGGCCGCCACGTCGATCAGCGTCGTCATCCGTACCCTCAATGCGGAGGCCGGGTTGCGCGAGTTATTGCCGGCGCTGCACATCGCTCCCGACGACGAACTGGTGGTCGTCGATTCCGGGTCGACCGATCGATCGATCGAGTTGGCCCGGACCGCCGGCGCCCGAATCGTGACGATTGACGCCGCGCGATTCACCTACGGACGTTCGTTGAATGTTGGCTTCGCGAGCGCACGCCACGCGTGGGTTCTGGCCTTGAGCTCCCACGTGGTGCCGGTCCGGAGCGATTTCCTCGAGGTTTACCGCCGGGCCATCGCGCGGTTTCCGGCGGGCGTGGTGGCGGCGGCGGGCCCGCTGGTGCGCAACGACGGGGAACGCGGCATGACCGGGGGGATCACGCTGTACGAGGGCGAGGACTTCCTCCGCGGGTTCGAATTCGGGGCGGGGAACCCGAACTGCCTGTACCGGCGCGACGCCTGGGCGGCCCGGCCTTTCGACGAGGAGATCGGGGGCGGCGAGGACTGCGATTGGTATGTCCGCGAGATCGCCGCGGGGAACACCCTCGCGGCGGTGCACGCCGCCGAGGTGTACTATCGGTTTCGCCGGGCTTGGTCGGCATACGTGTACAAGGGAAGGATCGACCATCGGATCGCGCACCGGTACCTCGACGTGCACCAACCGAAGCTCTCCGGGTTGGCCGTGCGCGCCGCGAAACTCGGGCTCTACGCGCTCCAGGGCCGCGTCGGTTGGTCCGACGTGAAGGGAAGTCTTGGCCACTGCTGGGGATCGTACCGCGAGGCCGCGATCCTCCGGAAGAGCGGCGCGCCGGGCGGATTGCTCCGGCAATTGCTCGCGGAGCGCGGCCAACCGTCCCGCGGGGCCGGAACCTAGGACCCCGCGACGGAACGGAGGGCGCCGGCCAGGACCTCGAGGTGGGCCCGCAGCGCATACCGCTGCTCGTACCGTCCGCGGAACCGCAGGCCGTCCTCCGTCGTGGCCACCGTGGACAATGCCGCCGCCGCTGCCGCCGGGTCGCGGGGCTCCACCAACCCGGCATACTGGTCCGGTACCATCTCGGGAATTCCCCGCCAACGGGTCGTCACCACCGGAAGCCCGTGCGCCATGGCCTCGATCAGGTTGAGCGGT
>WBXI01000058.1 GCA_008933025.1 Verrucomicrobiota bacterium | reverse complement strand
GGACGAGGGCCCGGGCGATGGCGACGCGTTGCTGCTGGCCGCCGGAGAGTTGGTTGGGTCGTTTGCGTTCGCGTCCGCCGAGGCCGAGGCGCGCGAGCAGTTCGGCGGCGCGGGACTCGGCCTCGTGGCGCCGGGTGCCGTTGAGGAGCAGGGGAACGCTGACGTTCTCGACGAGGGTCAGGGTGGGGATGAGGTTGAACTGCTGGAAAATGAACCCGATGTGGCGCCGCCGGAACTCGGTGATGCGGGCGGCGTCGAGGTCGTGGAGCCGGGTGCCGAAGACCTCCACGTCGCCCTCGTCCCACTCGAGGGTGCCGGCGATGACGCTGAGCAGCGTGGTCTTGCCGCAGCCGGAAGGACCGACCACGAGGTGCAGCTCGCCCTCGGCGGCGGCGAAGTCGGCACCCTTGAGGGCGAACGTGCGGGCGTCGCCGACGCCGAACGATTTCACGACGCCGCGCGTGAGGATGCCGCGGGAGACCGCGGCGGGCGGGACGGGAGGGAGGTCGGAGGGAAGCGTCATGGGGATCAGCCGCGGAAGACGACGGCGGGTTCGAGTTTGGCGACCTTCCGGATGCCGAAGAGGGCGGCCAGCGTGCAGATGACCAGGATGGCGACGAGGGTGCGGGCCATGGAGGCGGGCTGGAGCAGGAACGGGGGTTGGCCGAGGGGCAGCACGACGAATCCGAACACGGCGGTGAGCCCGAGCCCGATGCCGTATCCGATGACGCCGACGGTGAGGGCCTGGGCGAGGAGCATGCCGGCGAGGAGTCGGTTGCTGGCCCCCATGGCCTTGAGCGCCCCGAGGTGGCGGAGGTTTTCGAGGACGAACGAGTAGAACGTCTGGCCGGCGATGGCGACGCCGACGACGAAGCCGAGGATGATGGTGGTCATGAAGCTGGCCGGGATGCCGGTGTTCTTCCAGACCCAGGCGTAGGTGGCCTTCTCGAACTGGGGCGTGGTGTAGGCGCGGAGACCGGTCTCGCGCTGGATGTCGGCGGCGACCCGTTCCGGGGTGATGCCCGGTTTCGGCTCGGCCAGGATCATCGAAAGCATCTTCCTTTGCCGCGGCGCGAATTGCAGCGCCTGGTCGTAGGCACAGAACACGTAGGGGAAACCGAAGAAATGGCGCTCGGTCCGGCAGATCGCCACCACCCGCGCCTCGCGGTCGTTGATCTCGAAGGAGTCCCCGATGTCGAGGGGACGAGTGCGCCCGGCGGAGAGTCTCAGGGCGGCGAGTTCGTCGAGCACGACCGTGTTGGCGAGGCGCAGGTCCTCGAGTCGGCCGCGCAGGACGACCGTGGGGCGGCCGAACAGGGTGCCGGCATGGAGCCCGATCAACTGGATCTGTTTGTCGGAGCCGTCGGCCGCGCGGGCCTTCAGCACGCCCTGGAACAACGGCATGGCAAAATCGACGCCGCGGACGGAGCGGACGCGGTTCACGTCGGTGTCGCGCAGGGCCTTGGTTTCGTTGACCTGCTCGACGCGGGCTTCGACGACCCAGACCGAGGCGCGCATGTTGCGCATGTGGCTGGTGGTCCAGGACACCAGTCCCTGGAAGACGGCGTTCTGTTGGGTCATGAGCAACGCCGAAAAGGTGAGCCCGCCGACGAGCATCAGGTATTTGGCGCGGTCACCGAGCAGCATGAGGAGGGCGAGGCGGTACATGGGGAAAGGGGCGGGGAGGGGAACCCGGGCCGGTCAGTCGGCGGCGGGGGGCTTGCGGGGCCGGGCGAATCCGCGGAGGCCGGCCAGGGAAAACGCGGTGATGTGGCGGGTGAGTTCCTCGAGTCGCCCGGCGTCCGGGCATTGGTCGGGATAGAGGCGTTCGAGGACGGGGCGGCAGTGTTTGTAGAACAGGATCTGGCTCACGACGCTGAGACCGAGCCGCCGGATCCCGGCGGCCGGCACCCGCGGCCCCACGAGTTCCCGGATCACCCCGTTCAGGTGCTCCGCCTGCGGCCGCATGAACTCCGACACCACCCGGTCGAGCGCCTCGGTGGGTTCGATCATCTCGCGGGCGAGGATCTCGCCGTGGAGCGAGGCCGGGCCGCCGGCGAGGATGCGGGAGAGCAGGGACCGGACGAAGCCCTCGAGCCGCCGGGCGGCGGGTTGCCGGGGATCGGCATCCCGCGCCGGATCGGCGACCGCCGCGGCGCGGCGGCCGGTCTCCCGGAGGACGGCGGCATAGAGGCGGGCCTTGTCGCCGAAGTGATAGCTGACCGCGGCGACGTTGGCGCCGGCGCGCCGGCAGATCTCGCGGACCGTGGCGTCCCGGAACCCGCGCGCGGCAAACACCTCGGCCGCCGCGTCGAGCAACTGCGCGGCGGTCGCCCCGGGCCCCGGGGAATCCCCGGGATCCGGTACCGCCGTCTTTCGGGTGCTGGGCGAAGGCCGTCGCATTGGACACCCACGTTTAAAACCGGTGTGCCGGATGTCAAACGGGTGTTTGAAAGATTTGGCGGCACCGGGCGGGGGGCGTCCCGGTCCAACCGCCGACGATGGGGTGCATCCCGACGGCGTCGTCGCCGCGGCCGGGCACCGGAGGAAGGAAGTGATCCGCCACCAAGCCACAACCCAGCGCCGGGTCCGGGCCCGTGTCCCGGCCGGCGGCGCGGCGTCCCGCACCGGGCCGGGCACGACGGCGGCCCGCCGCGCTCCCGGCGGTGTCCCCGTCCAGTTACCCGTTGCCCATGCCACCCGGCCCGACTACAAGACCGCCCTGCGCTTGCCCATGACCCCGGAACCCCGTCCCCACGGCCCCTCGACCCTGCCACGGCTCCTGGCCCTGGCCGTCCTGCTGTGGGTCGTCCCGGCGGCGTCCGCCAAGGTCCAGTTCGACACCTTTCCCGGCTACGATTCCGTGGTGCGTTCCGGCGGGTGGTTCCCGGTCACCTTCGAGATCTTCAACGACGGTCCCGGATTCGACGCGGTCATCGAGATTTCCGCGGGCCAGTTCGGGGGCCCGACGGTGCGCCATGCCATCGAACTGCCGACGAACACGCGCAAGCGGGTGGTGGTCCCGTGCTTCTCGTCGTCCCAGGGATTCCTGTCGCTCGACACCCGGTTGCTGGACTCGAAGGACAAGGTGGTGGTGGAGACCACCGGGTCGCGGTTGTCGCAGGTGGCCTGGGAAGGGTTCCTGCTCGCGGGCGCGCCGGGGTCTTTTTCGGGCATGCCGGCCTTTCCGGAAACCACGGGCAAGCAGAACGAACTCCAGCCGCGGGCGGTGCGGTTGGATCTCGGCCAGCGCCTCGAGAGTTTTCCCGAGAACCCGATCGCGCTGGAGGGACTGAACGCGATCTACCTGAACACGGCGCGCGCCCTCGACCTGAAGGATCCGCAGGTGGAGGCGCTGCTCTCGTGGGTGCACGCGGGCGGGCATCTGGTGGTGGCGATCGACCAACCGGCGGACGTCGGGGCGACGGCCTGGCTCCGCGAGGTGTTGCCGGCGTCGGTGGGTTCCCTGGCGAACCGGCCGCTGGACGGCGAATTGCAGCGGTGGTTGTCGCAGAGCACCGGCGCGGGCCGCGGGGAATTCCAGTACGCCTACCAACCGCCCCCGCTCGACACCTCCCGGCGCAACAACAACGCGGCCGCCGAGCGCGATCCCTACGCGGACCTCGGGGCGGACCCGTCCTTCGACCGCGTCACGATGCCGCTGGTGGAACTGGCGCCGCGCGGCGGCAAGACCCTGGTCGCTTCGGGAAAGTTCCCGCTGGTGGTCTGCGGGCCCCGCGGGCGGGGTCTGGTGACGGTGATGGCTTTCAATCCCGAGCGCGATCCGGTCCGGGGTTGGCGGAACCGGACCTGGCTTTGGGCGCGGTTGGCGGGGGTGCCGAGGGACCTGCTGCGGGCGGGCGATATCAACGCCTGGGGCGGCCGGAGCACCGACGCGGTGTTCGGCGCGATGATCGAGACCCGGCAGGTGCGCAAGCTGCCGGTCGGGGTGCTGCTGGCGCTGCTGGTCGTCTATCTGGTGGTGATCGGTCCGTTCGACCAATGGTGGCTGCGGCGGATCCGTCGCCCGATGCTGACGTGGCTGACGTTCCCGGCCTACGTGGCGTTGTTCTCGCTGCTGATCTACTACATCGGGTTCCGGTTGCGGGCCGGGAAGAGCGAGTGGAACGAGCTGCACGTGGTGGACATCCTGCCGCGCGGGGGCGAGGCGGTGTTGCGCGGGCGCACCTTCACCAGCCTCTACTCGCCGGCGAACGAGACCTACCGGGTGGCGTGCGACCTCGCCTCGGCGACCCTGCGGTCGGAATTCCAGGGGCTCTGGGGCAACCACAACGACACCGGCCGTCTCGCGGTGCGCCGCCGCGGCAAGGGGGTCGAGGCGGACGTGTACGTGCCGGTCTGGACCTCGCAGATGAACGTGGGCGACTGGCAGGACACGGGCGTGGCCCCGTTGCAGGCGCGGCGCGAGGGATCGACGCTTACCCTCGCCAACCTGCGCCAGTCGCCCCTGACCAACGTGATGGTGCTCGGCGGCGGCAACATCCGGAGGGTCGATGCCATTCCCGCGAACGGCACCGCGCGCGTCGACCTCTCCGTGGCGTCCAAGGAAAGCTACCTCGACTGGGTGCGCGGTTGGCAGCCGCGGGTCCAGGCCGCGGCCACCCAGCGCAACGACGTGTTCGGCGGGGGCGGCGGCGAGCACATCGACGACTGGGCGGGCGGCGCCTCGGCGATGTCGCTGGCATCGCGGGTTTCTTCCGGCGCGGGCGGCAACGGGCGCGACCTGGTCTGGCCGGCGGGGATGGACCTGCTGCCGTTGCTCGAGCGGGGCGACACGATCGTGCTGGCGTACCTGCCGGGCGAGTCGTTGATCCCGCCACTGAACCAGTTTCCCGCGCTGCGGCAGCAACGCGGCACGCTGCTCCGGTTGGTCGTGCCGGGAGTCCCGAGGCAACCCTGAACCCAGATCCCTTTCCCACCATGAGCGATCCCGCCCTTCAATTCGTGCCGCGCGAGGCCCCGGCGCCGCCGCCGATCCCGGCCGTCCAGACCCACGAACTGAGCCGTGTCTACGGGACCATGACGGCCCTCGCGAACCTCAACCTCACCGTCAACCGCGCCGATCTGTTCGGGTTCATCGGGTCGAACGGCGCCGGCAAGACGACGACGCTGCGGATCCTCGCGACCTTCCTGACGCCGTCGAGCGGGCGCGCCGAGGTGCTGGGGCAGGACGTGGTGCGGGACGCGGACCGGGTGCGCCACCTGATCGGCTACATGCCGGACTTCTTCGGCGTGTACAAGGACATGGAGGTGACCGAGTACCTCGATTTCTTCGGCGCCTGCTACAAGATCCCGGCCAACGTGCGCGAGAAGACGGTGCTCGACGTGCTGGAACTGGTGGGATTGACGGAGAAGAAGGGCGCGCTGATCGGCGCGTTGAGCCGCGGCATGCAGCAGCGGTTGGGCCTCGCGCGGGTGCTCATCCACGACCCGCAGCTGTTGCTGCTGGACGAACCGGCGTCGGGCCTCGATCCGCGGGCGCGGATCGAGATGATGGCCATCCTCCAGGAACTCCAGCGCATGGGGAAAACCATCATCATCAGTTCGCACATCCTCAGCGAGCTGCAGACCCTCTGCAACCGCTGCGCGATCATCGAGCGCGGCCGCCTCATCTATTCGGGTCCGGTCCAGGGCGTGCGCGGCGAGACCCACGCGGGACGGGTGTTCCGGGTGCGGGTGGCGGGCGACAACGCCCGGGCCATCGAGTTGCTGCGGACCCGGCCGGAAATCCAGGACGTCTCGGAGGAGGAAGGCCGGATCAAGGTCGTCCTCGACGAGTCGCTCGCCGACGCCGGGTTGGTGGCGGAAACATTGGTCCGCGGCGGCGCGCGCCTCGTGGAATTGCGCGAGGACGAGCTCGGGCTCGAGGAAGTCTTCCTGCGCGTCACCAAGGGCGAAACCCAATAGCGCGGGCACCGGGCCCGTCGACCGGCCATGTCTTTCCTGCCGGTGGTGCACCGCGAGTTGTTGGTGGCCGCCCGATCCGGGGCGATGGGACCGGTGCGTTTCCTGGCGGCCATGGGCGGGGTGGCCTTGTTCTCGGTGCTGCTGGCGACGCCGGTGCACGCGCGGCCGCAGGTGCTTGCCGAGGTCCTGTTCCAGATCATGGGCGGCGCCGTCTTCGGCTACGCGCTGCTCGCCGGCGTCCTCCACACCGCGGATGCCGTCGGCGCCGAGAAACGCGACGGCACGCTGGGCCTGTTGTTCCTGACCGATCTCCGCGGCCACGACGTGGTGCTGGGAAAACTGGTCTCGAACTCGATGCGCGCCGCGCACGGCGTGCTCGCCGTCGTGCCGATCCTGGCGGTGCCGATGGTCTTCGGCGGCGTCAGCGGGCCCCAGTTCGGACGGTTGGTGGCGACGTTGTGCGCGACCCTGTTGTTTTCGCTGTCGGTCGGCCTGTGGTGGTCGGTGGCGGCGCGGGATTTCCGGACGGCGGCCCTGGGGACGCTGGGGGTGGTGGCGGGCCTGTGCGCGTTGTACGGGGCGGGATGGTTGGCGTGGCGGATGCCGGGTCGGAGCGGATGGGCGATCCAGCAGTTCAGCCCGGTGGCGGCGTTCCGCTGGGCCCGCGCGGAGCCGTGGCAGGATCCGGCGATGCGCGCCTGGTGGGGGCGGTCGGTGGCATGGCTGTGGACGGGCGGCGGGGTGGCGTTGGTGGCGGCCTCGTTCATGGTGGGTCGCGGGCGCGAGCGGGGCGTGGTGTCGCCGGGCGTGGCGGCGGACGCGGCGCGGGCCCGGGCCCGCGGGCTGGTGGGTTACCGGCAGTACCATTGGGCGGGCCTCCTGGCGCGCCAGCCCTACGCGTGGTTCCAGCGCGTGGTGCGGCCGTTGCCCGCGTCGTTCCATGCGGTTTACTGGACCCTCGTGGCGGCAAACCTGGCGGCCTTCGCCGCCTCGTTGTCCCTGCGCCTCCACATGACCCGCGGCCTCGCGCTGCTGGCGGAATGCGCCCTGCTGTGGGTGCTCCACCAGTTCGTGAAGGTGCAGGCGGCGCTCTCGGCGACCCGCGGGATCGGCGAGGACCGGCAGTCCGGCGCGCTCGAGTTGCTGGTGGTCTCGGGCCAGGGCCGCGACCCGCTCGTGGCCGGGCATCGGGCCGCGATCTGGACCCAATACGCCTGGCCGGTGGCGGGGTTGCTCGCGTTGCAGTTCCTGCCGGTGCTGCGCCTGGCCTTCCCCGGGTTGCCGCCGGCAAACGACGCGTTGTTCCTGGAAGCCGCCCTGGCGGCGGGCGCCGCGTTCCTGCTGTTCGATGTCGACGCGCTGATCCGGGCGGGGCTGCGGCACGGGTTGCGGGAGACGGGCCCGCAGGCGGCGTTCCGCGCCGCCTACCTGCGGGTGATGCTGCCGGGATGGATCGGTCTGTTGCCCTGCGTGGTGCCGTTGCTGACGACGGGGCCCGGTTCCTGGCTCGTGGCCCTTCTGGCGATCTGGGTGTGCGTGTGCGCGTACGCGTTGGGGCGCGTGAACAAACGGGTGCGGATCGATCTGGAACACGGGTTCATGCATCTGGTCGCCGGCCTGCACTTCGACACCGGGGAATGGGAATTGCGCGACGACTTCCGCCGGGCCGCGATGGCGGACGTGAGGTCCGAAGCGCGGGGAGGGTCGTTGTGGTGATCCCCCCGGTCCTCGAGCGCGAACTGCGGTCGGCCGCCCGTTACTGGGGAACCTACTGGATCCGCGTGGGGGCGGGCTCGGCGATGGTCCTGGCGCTGGGAGGCCTGTTGCTCCTGCGGTCGAAGGGGTCGCTTTTCGACGACGGATTGACCCCGGCGACGGCCGGCGCGTTGTTGTTCGGCATCCTGCACACCGTGCTGACGGTCACCTTCGCGTGGCTGTGCCCGGTCTTGACGGCGGATTGCATCAGCCGGGAGCGGCGGGAAGGGACCCTGGGGTTGCTGTTCCTGACGCCGCTGAACGCGTGGGACGTGGTGGCGGGCAAAGGCATGGCGCACGTGTTGCGGGCATTCGGGCTTTGGTTGTCGACGATCCCGTTTCTGGCGATCCCGTTCCTCATGGGCGGGATCCGGCCCGGGGACTTCGCCCGCGCGGTGGCCATCGAGTTGTCGGTGGTGTTGGTCGGGCTCGCCGCCGGGTTTCTCGCGACCGCGCGCACCACCCGCTGGGCATCGGCGATGCTGTGCGCCCTGGGATACAGCGTGTTGCTCTGGATCCCGATGCTCGCCATCTGCTCGATGGTCGCGCGCTCGGCGATGCTGGCCGGCATGCCGCCCAACACCTCCATGCCCGAGCCGGAATTCTGGTTGGTCGCCCCCTTCGCCATCCTGTTCGCGTCGGTCGCCGCCGGCGGCGTTTCGGCCAGCGGTTGGGTCGTTTCGGTCCCGGCATGGGTGATGGCCGGGGTGGATGCGTCGTTGGTGGCGGTGGGGCAATTCGCCATCCTGGTGTTCGCCGGGTCGGTGTTCCTGACCGGGACGGTGCTCGCCCGGAGCCGCAAGGCGGGGCGGTCGATGGAGTCCGGCGACCGCGACCGCCGGCGCGCGTGGCGCTGGGGCCGGAGCCGGGCGCGGCGCTGGCTCGAGGAAAACCCGATCCGCTGGCTCCAGGCGTGGTCACCCCTGCTGCGTTGGGGTCGTCTGGGTTGGCTGGGCGCGGTGCTGCTGCTGTGGGGGATGGTGGGACTGCTCGCCCGACTCGAGAGTCATTTCGAGCACGTCGGCTGGGCTTTTCCGCCCGTGCTGTTGCTGTCGATGGCCCTGGCGGCGGCGGGGAGTTTCCGGCAGGAAGTGGAGGAAGGGACGCTGGAACTGCTGCTGGTCACGACCCTGCCGCCGCGCCGGTTGGTGACGGGACGGGCCCGCGCGTTGTGGGCGACGTTCGGCCCGGCATTGGCGGCCTCGATGGCGATCCAGTTGGTATTCATCCAACCCTCGGACGTGGAGGGTTGGTGGTACGAGGCCCAGTTGGTCCTGGTGGCATGGCTGACCCTGCCGATGGTGGGCATGCGCTGCGCCATGCGCCGGCTGCATCCGATGCTGGGATGGGTCCTGGTACTGGCATGGGGCGTGGTCGCGCCGATGGGCGTGGCCGGCGTCCTGACCGCCTTCACGGGCGCGCTGTTCGACCGCGCCGACAAGGAGACCTGGGTGCTGTTCGCGGCTTTGTCCCAGGGCGTGGCCTCGCTCTGGTGGGGCCGGATGACGGTCTGGGACCTGAAGACGCGCAACTTCATGAAACGCCCGCTCCAACGCAGGGCGGCCTGAATCGATGGACGCGTTTCCCATGGCAAACCCGCGCGGCGCCTTCTGGGTGGTGGTGCGCCGCGAGTTGCGCGTGGAGGCGCGGCGTCCGGGACATCATTGGTTGCGGGCCGGGGCGGCGGCGGTGCTGGGGGCGGCGTGTGCCTGGTGGTGGGTCGACCTTCCCGGCACGGCCGGCGGCAACGGGCTCTTCCGGGCGTTGGGCAAGACGGTGCTGGCCGGCCTGTGGTTGCTGGCGCCGTGGTTGACGGCGGATTGCCTCGCCCGGGAGAAGCGCGAGGGGACCCTGGGATTGCTTTTCCTCACGCCGCTGGGCGCGCGGGACATCGTCTGGGGAAAAGCCTTCCTGCAATCGTGGCGCGCGTTGGTGCTGGTGGTGGCGACGTGGCCGGTGCTGACCGTGCCGCTGTTGCTGGGCGGGGTCGGCGTGCCGGACGTGTTGCGGATGCTGTTGCTCCATCTGGGCGCACTGGGCCTGGCGCTGGCCGCCGGGGTCGCGGCGTCCGCGCTGACGGAACGCTGGTGGCGGGCGCGGGTGCTGGCGGTGTGCTTCACCGCCGGCTCGACGGTCGTCTACGTGGGGTTGCACATCGCCCTGACGGCGGCGTGGAATTCCTGGTCCGGACGCTCCGTCGCGCGCGGGCCGTCGTTCGGACCCGAGTTCCGGCGCCTCCTGGAGGGTTGGTGGCAGTGGCAATGGATCATGGTCCAATTCGGCCCGCGGTCGATGGCGGGCGGCGGGACCGGGGGGTGGTTCGGGGTCGTGCAGGCGGCCGGCGTGGCGGCGGCGAGCGCGGTCTTGGTCTGGGCGACCGGACGGTTGGCGGCACGGGGATTGGAACGGACCTGGCGTCGGGCCGGCGAAGGACGGGCCTTGCCGCCGTGGGCCCGCTGGCTGACGCAGCCGGTGGCGCCGTCGTGGGCGCACGGTTGGAAGACCCGTTGGCTGGCGTGGGCGCCGTTGGTGTGGCTTGAGCGCCGGGGATGGAGCGCGCGTTTGGGCATGGTGTTCTGGGCCGGTTGGGCCGCCATCCCGCTGTGCGTGCAGGTGGTGTTCTTCCGCGACTGGGAGTTCACCGCCCATTGGGGCGGCGTCTGGCGTTGGACCCTCGTGGTGGGGATGGCCATCGCGGCCGCGGGACGGATGCGCGACGGCGACGGCGGCGCCTGGGAATTGCTGGCGGTCTCGCCGATCTCCCGCGAACGCCTCGCGGCGGGACTTTGGCTCTCGGTCCTTTCCGGTTTCGCCCCGGCGCTCGCCATCGTCGCCACCACCTGCGGCATCGCCGCCTGGAGTGCCGCCCGCTCGAATGCCGACGGATCGGGGTGGGCTGCCGCGGCGTTGGTCGGCCAATCGGCGATGGCCATCCCGCCCGCGTTGGCCGTGGTGTCGCTCGGGATCGCCGGCGCGATGCGGGGACGACGGTTGCTGACGGGAACATGGGTGTCGCTGGCGACGGTGGGCGTGGCGGGGGCGATGGCGTGGTGGGCCTGCGTGGCGTTGGCCGCGAACCTCCCGCGCGGTTGGATGCCCGGCACCGAGGTCGACGTCCTGGGACGCTGGAGCGTCCCGAGGATCGGCGTCTGGGTTGCCGACTGGGCGTGCGGCGCGACTTGGCTGTGGATCGCATGGCGCGGGTGGCGCCGGACCGTGGCGCGATTGCGCGGGTTGCCCGCGGGTTGACTTGGCCGGCCCGGAACGCCGCAGTGGGCGGCGCCGGGACTCACCCCCGCGCCGTCCCCTCCACTCGCGGCTTTCCTTTGGGCGTCGGGTCCCTTCGAATCGGGCGCACATGACCCTGTTGCCCGTCGTCGCCCGGGAGTTGCGGGTCGCCTCGCGGCGGCCGTGGAACTACTGGGCGCGCACGTTGTCGGCGGGGGTGGCGGTGGCGGTGGGCGCGTGGCTGCTGCTGCTGGAGGCGGGCACGGGTGTGCGGGGGCCGGGCAAGGATTTGTTCACGACGGTCTCGTTCCTCGCTTTCGTCTACGCGCTCCTCGCGGGCGTCGTGTTCAGCGCCGACTCCCTCGCCGGCGAGCGCCGCGAGGGCACCCTGGGCCTGTTGTTCCTCACCGACCTCCGCGGGCACGACGTCCTGTTGGGAAAACTCGCCGCCAGTTCGCTGGGCTGCGTGTTCCATTTGGGTGCGGCCCTGCCGGTGCTCGCCATGTCCATGCTGCTCGGCGCGGTGTCGTTCCAAGAGTACCTCCGGATGATCCTCGTCCTGGGCACCACGCTGTTCCTGTCGCTTTCGGTCGGCATGTTGGCGTCGACGCTGAGCGCGGACGGCAAACGCGCCGCGATCGCCGCGTTCGGATTGATGCTCGCCGTCTGTGGCCTGGTTCCCGCGCTCGGTGGGCTGGGGGTCTGGATCGATGCGAAGACCAACGCGTTCGGGGGCAGCGGCGAGGCGCTTTGGACCGAGTACTGTTCGTGGGCCACGCCGGTGCCTTGGTACGGTTGGGCGTTCGACGCCGGGTTTGGCGGCAACGCGGCCCGGTACTGGAAATCGTTGGCCTTCGCGTGGACCGGGGCGTTGGGAGCGCTGGCGTGGGGCAGTCACCGGGTGCCGCTGCTGTGGCAGACCCGGGAAGCGAAGTCCGGACGGCGCGGGCTTTCCGAAAAGATCGCGGCATGGCGCTGGCCGGGAGCGGCGGACCGCGAGCGTTTCCGCACCGGGTTGCTCGAGCAGGGGCCGATGGTGTGGCTGGCCGGGCGCCAATGGGAGGCGGGTTGGTGGGTTTGGGTGTTCCTTGCCGGGGTGGTCGCGGCCTATCTGGCGATCGGTGCCGCGTTGGGAAGCGATTGGTTCGAAGCGAGTAGTTTCATGGCGACCTCGTTGCTGGTCCATGCGGTGATGAAGGTGTGGATCGCGAGCGAGGCGCCGCGCCAGTTCTTCGAGGACAGGCGCAGCGGGGCGATGGAGCTGCTGCTGTCGACGCCGATGGGTGTCGGGGAGGTCGTCCACGGGCGGATGCGGGCCCTGCGGCGCCGGTTCGAATTGGCCGGGGCGGTGGTGCTGTTGGCCGATCTGGCATTCCTCGTCCTGGGATACCGGTTCGTGAACGACGAGTTCCAGGAATGGACGGCGACGTGGGTCGTGCGGATGTCGCTGTTCGCCCTCGACGGCTACGCCCTGGCCTGGACGGGGGCGTGGATCGGACTTTCCACGCGCGGTTCGCGGACCACGTTGCCGGTGTTGTTCCGCATCCTGGTGGTGCCGTGGTTGGTGACGTTGGGTGCCGGGACACTGGCGGTCGTGGGTCGGATCGGCGGCGGTTCGGGATCCTTCGGGATGTCGATCGCGCTCTGGTGGTTGTTGTGCGTGTTCGTGGATGGCCTGTGGATCCAAAGGTCGCGTTCGCGGATGTTGTCGGAATTCCGCGAGCACGGCCGGACGCGGCCGGGCGAGCAGAAAACTTCGGCGACGCCGGCGTGATGGCGGACGGTTGGCGGGGTCATTTCGACGATGAGAAGCGTGTGGCCGGTTTTGGAACGTGAACTCCGGGTGGCCTCGCGCCGCCCGGCGACCTGGCGCCTGCGCCTGGCGACCGGGATCGTCGGGGCCGTGGCGACGGCGGCCTGTTTCTGGTTCTACGGAGGGCTTGGCGGCGCGGCGATGGCGGCGGGCAGCGCGTTGTTCACGACCCTCGGCATCGCCTGCGGGGCGTGGGCCATGATCGCCGGGTGCCAGCGGACGGCGGACAGCATCGGGCGGGAACGCCGGGAGGGGACCCTGGGCCTTCTGTTCCTGACCGACCTGAGCGGTTGGGACGTGGTGCTGGGGAAACTCGCGGCGGCGGGTTGCGAGATCGCGTACCAGTTGCTGGCGTTGGTCCCGATGATGGCGATCCCGCTGTTGGTCGGCGGGGTGACCCTGTCGGCGTTGGGCATGCTGTTGCTGGCGCTGGCGAACGGGTTGGTGCTGGCGTTGTCGTTCGGGTTGTTGGGTTCGTTGTGGTCGCGGGACCCGCGGCAGGCGGTGGGGCTGGCGTTTTCCTTCGTGTTGGCGACGACGGTGTTTCCGTGGGGCCTGCTGGGGTTTCTGTCGAGCCGCGAGAACGCCGGGCCGGTCGCGGATTACATGGCCGTGGTGCTGCCGAGTCCGGTGGTGCCGTTCCTGGTGGTGCTGCCGGCGATGTCGATCGTCCCGATGCGGGCGGTGTTCGCGGCGGTGGGGCTGCAATCGTTGTTTTCGTTCCTGGTCCTGGCGTACACGGCGCGACAGGTCCGCGGGGTCTGGCGGCAGGGCGGCAAACGGGGATGGAAGGCCCGCTGGCGGGACTTCGTGGACCGGCTGCGCTACGGCAACGAGGGGGTCCGCGCCCGCCGCCGCCCGCCGTTGCTGGCGTTGGGCGCCTGGGTGTGGCTGAGCCGGCGCGAACGCTGGAAACCCCTGTTGCCCTGGATCCTCGTCGTTAGCTTGCTGGGCATCGAAATCTGGATCGCCCGGACGATCGGCGCCCAATGGGCGATGGGGGAGTTGAGTTCCGTCGTCCCGATGGTGTTCCACTGGCTCATCCGCATGTGGGTGGCGGCGGAGTGCGTGGTGACGCTCGGGGAGCAGAGGGCGAGCGGCGCGTTGGAACTGCTGCTGACCACGCCCCTGGTCCCGGGGGAAATCCTGCGCCAACAACGCCGTTCCGTGGTCGGCCTGTTGGCGGGGCCGTGGGCCCTGCTGCTGGCCAACGACCTGTGTTTCGTGGGTTGGATCGTCGGGACGGACAAGACCGACAACCTGCGGTTCGCGCTGTGGATGCACCTGTGCGCGATCGCGACGAGCCCGCTGCACGCGTGGGCGATGCGCTGGGTTGGCACGTGGCACGTGTTGGCGGGCAAGGCGTCGAACCTGGCGGTGGGACGGGCGATGAACGGCGTGCTGTTCGTGCCCGGCGTCGTCGGCGGGTTGCTGGCGCTGGGCGCGGCGATGGTCTCCGAGCGTTTCGAGATGCAGCACGGCGGGCGCGCGGCGCTCGGCGCGATGGTCTGGCTGGCGGTGCAGTGCGCGTGGAGCACCGGGTCGGCCCTGCGCCATCGCCGTCGCGTGCTGGCGGGATTCCGCGACCAAGTCACCGCCGGCGGCGGCATCTCCGTCTCCGCCGCGGCGCATTGAGCTCGGGGCCGGGCCATTGGCGCCGCACGCCCGGGCACCCCGGCCGCCCGGCCGGGGTCCGGTCAGCTTTCGGGAGCGAGCCCGGCGGCGACGTCGATCCGGTAGGCTTTCCACGCGGGGGCGATGCCCGCCAACGCGCCGAGACCGACCAACGCGCCCGGCGCCCAGAGCCAGACCCAGTCCGGTTGCCAGGGATCGAGCACCACCCCGGTCTGGGTCCGGACCACGAGCGCGGCCCCGGCCAGCAGGGCGAACTGGATCGCCACCCCGGCGAGGGCGCCCAGGGCGGAGGTCGCCGCCGCCTCGAGCACGATCGACGCGAAGACCACCCGGCGCCGGGCACCGAGCGCGCGCAGGATCGCCAGATCGCGTTTCCGCGCGCTCGTCGAGTTGTAGATGCTGGCCAGCACCGACGCCGCGGCCACCACCGCGACCAGCCATGCCACCAACGCCAGCACGCGGTCGAACCACCCGATCTTGTCGAACAACTGGGCCATCACCGTGCCGATGGGCCACGCGAAGGTGAACTGGTTGCCCTGCTTGTTGTATTCCATGTCCAGGCGGAAACCCGCGGCCGGGTCCCGGAGTTTCACGAGTGCCGCGCTGACGTCGCTCGCCGCGTTGGGGTCGTGCCCGGTCATGTTCTGCAATCCCGCCAGCGGGATCCACACCACGCGGTCCGCCGGCGTGTTCGACGGTTCGAGCACGCCGACCACCACGTAGGTGTCGTCGTGCTGCACGTTGTTGGTGCCCTCGCCCGCGTAGTTGAGGCCGTGGTAGGGTCGGAACTCGGTGCCCACGGCGAAGCCCAGTTGCCGCGCCGCGAAACTGCCCACCAACGCCTCGCGCAGCCCGTCGTCGAAAATGCGCCCGTCGCGCAGCCGGAACTTTTGTCCCGGCGCGTACTCGTGTTCCGAGAACAGGTTCGTGGTGGTGCCGACGATCCGGAAGCCCCGGAAATTGTCGCCCATCGCGATCGGTACGACGGCCTGGACGGACGGTTTGGAGGCAAGGACCTGGAGGTCCGCCGGCCGGATGTTTCCCGGGGAAGACTCGAGGTGGAAGATGGCGTTGAGGACGAGTTGGAGTTTGGAACTCCGGGCACCCAGCACCGCGTCCCAACCGCCGTTCATCTGCTCGAAGGTTTGGCGGGCCTGTTTTTTGAGCGACCACACGGTCATCAGCAGGCCGCCGGCCAGCGCGATGGCGAAGGCGGTGACCAGCGTGGACAACAGGTGTTGCCGCAGGCTGCGGCGGACCAGCAGGAACAGCATCATGGCCGGGTCGGGTTGGGGATCGGGGTGGCGGTGGTCGCGGCCCGGTTGAGGTCGGCGAGCGAACGGACGGCGCCGAACGCGCCCAGGACGGTCTGGTCGTGGCTCACGATGAGGAGGGCGGCGTTGTTTTCGGCACAGGTCTCGCGAATCAGCGCCAGGGAATCGCGCGCGTTCTCCGGATCGAGGTTGCCGGTCGGTTCGTCGGCAAGCACGAGCCGCGGGTGGTTGGCCAGCGCGCGCGCCACCGCCACGCGCTGTTGTTGGCCGGTGGAAAGTTGCCGGGGGTAATGGTGCAGCCGCGCGCCCAGACCGACCCGCTCCAGCAGGCCCGCCGCCCGCCCCCGGTCGGCGCCCGGTCCGAAGCTCATCCCGAGCATCACGTTCTCCAGGCAGGTGAAGCCCTGCAGCAAATTGAAGGTCTGGAAAATGTAGCCGATCGACGTCGCCCGCAGCCGGTCCCGCGCCGGTTCGTCCAATGCCGAGACCTCGGTGCCGTCGAGCCGCACCGTCCCGGCGTCGGGCGTGAGGATCCCGGCGATGAGGTGGAGAAAGGTGGTCTTGCCGGTGCCGCTGGGACCGGCCAACGCGATCTGGGCGCCGGCATCGAGGTCGAACGCCGGGATGTCCACCACCGGGTGGAGCGGTCCATCCGGGGTGCGGAAGCTCTTCTTCAAGTCGCGGATCTCGAGCAACGCCATGAGGTCCGGATCCTAGCACCCGGCGACGTCGGGTGGGAAGCGTGCCCCTTCCCGGTGGCAAAGCGGTCCCAGTGCAGCCCGCTGGCAGCTTGGCCGAGGCCACGACCCGGTGCCGGCGATGGGCGTGAATGCGGAGTCGGTTCGCGTCGGCTTCCCGCGGCGTGGGGCAGTCCTTGGCGGACACCGCCCGGCGCGGGGATCCCACGACGTTTCACGTGGCCGGCAGCAAGATGCGTTCGATCTCGGCGTAGGTGCGCACCACGTGGTGCGCATCGCGCAGGCGGTCCTCGGGGAGCGAGTTGGTGATCGCGATCACGGTCATTCCGGCGGCCCGTCCCGCGGTCACCCCGGCGGCCGAGTCCTCGATCACGCAGCATTCGGAGGGATGCACCCCGAGCAACGAGGCCGCATGCAGGAAAACGTCCGGGGCGGGCTTGGCGCGGCCGACATCCTCGACCGAGGCCACGACGGGGATGTGGGTCCGGAGGTCCTGGAGGGCGAGCACTTCGGCGATGACCCGGTGCACCGAGCCCGAGGCGACCGCCAACCGGTACACCTGCGCCAGACGCCGCACCAGCGGCGGGATGTCCGGGAACAACGGTTGCTCGGCCCGGATGATCCGCAGGTAGTGGTCCTGTTTCCAGCGCGTGAGTTCCGCGAGGGACTGGGCGGGTTGGTGGCGCTCGATGAAGTCGAGCCAGACCAACTCGTCGGAACGGCCGATGTACGAGGGCAGATCGATCCCGTGGGGGCGGCCCTCGAGAAGCTCGGCGAAGACCTGCTCGAACGACGCGAAATGCCGGGGTTCGGAATCCACGATGACGCCGTCGAGGTCGAAGATGACGGCGGCGAAGTCAGGAACTTTCGTTTTCAATTGCGGACGGAGGATGTCGGGAGAGACGCCTTGGAACAAGTCGGGCGGGATGCCGCATCGCCGGTTGCGACCGACGGGGGGCGTCGCGGGGACATCACCCGAGTCCGGTCGCGTGGCGATCGCCGTCGGCGAGTCGGACCCGCAGTTCGCCCGGGGTGACCTCGCCTTCCCAACGGCTGATGACGACCGTGGCGACGCTGTTGCCGACGAGATTCACCAACGCGCGGCACTCGCTCATGAAGCGGTCGATGCCGACCAGCAGGGCGATGCTTTCCACGGGAATGCCGGGGACGACCGCGAGGGTGGCGGCGAGCACGACGAATCCAGCGCCGGTCACGCCGCTGGCGCCCTTGGAACTGAGCATGGCGACGGCGAGGAGCGAGAGTTGTCCGGACAAACCGAGCGGCGTGTCGGTGGCCTGGGCGAGGAATACCGCGGCCATGGTCAGGTAGATGTTCGTGCCGTCGAGGTTGAAGCTGTAGCCCGTCGGCACCACCAGTCCCACCGTCGACCGCGAGCATCCGAGCGCCTCCAGTTTGCGGAGCAGGCCGGGCAGCGCGGTCTCGCTCGAACTGGTGCCCAGCACGAGGAGCAGTTCCTCGCGCAGGTGGACCAACAGGCGGTACAGCGAGAAGCCCGCGACGCGCGCGATCGCGCCGAGCACGACCCCCACGAAAAGGCCCGCGGTGGCATAGAAACAGGCCATCAACGCCAGCAGGCGTCCGAGCGAGGCAAAGCCCTGGGTGCCCACGGTGAACCCCATGGCCCCGAACGCGCCCACGGGCGCGAACCGGACGATGATGCCCATGATCGCGAAGAACAGGCGCGACAGGGACTCGATGCCGCGGAGCATCGGCGCGCCGGCCTCGCCCAGCGAGTTCAGGGCGAAGGCGGTCAGCACGGCGAGGAACAGGACCTGGAGGATGTCGCCCTTCGCGAATCCCTCGAGGAACGTCGAGGGGACGATGTTGAGCACGAAGTCGACGGTGTCCAGGGCCTTGGACTGCGTGGTGAACGTCTTGCTGGCCGCGACGGCCTTGGCATCCAGCGCCCCGGCATCGACGTGGAATCCGTCGCCGGGCCGGAACTGGTTGACGACCAGAAGGCCGATCGCGAGGGCCACCGTGGAAACCACCTCGAAATACAACAGCGTCTTCAGGCCGAGCCGCCCGAGCCGCCGAAGATCGGCCACCGATGCGATCCCGTGGACGACGGTGCAGAACACGATCGGCGCCACGACGAGTTTGACCAGGCGGACGAAGAGGTCGGCGAACGGCTTGAGTGACGCGCCGGTGGCGGGGAAGAAGTGTCCGACGCCGATGCCGAGGGCGACGGCCAGCAACACCTGCACGTACAGGATGCGGTACCAGGCGGTTCGCGACGGCGGGTGGGGCACCGCGATGGAATCGCATTCCCGGACGGTGGGTTGGAAGCCCAATTCGTCGGCCGTCCCCGATGCGCGCGCATCGGGACGGCGCGGTCCTTGTCCACGGGCCCTGGACGGGGCAGGCGATTCGCCACCCGGACGGCGAGTCGCGGGATTGTGGGACACGCCAAGGCGGCGGCCCGGACGAGGAGATCGCTCGCGTCCCCGTTGCCCGCCATGACGGGCGGCGTGGCGCCCGAACGGCGGCGGGATGCGCCCTTACGACGACAGGCCGGCCGTTTGCTTGACGGCGTCGACGATGCGTCGGTCGTCGTCGCCCGAATCGCGGACGAGTTCGAGGAAAGAGGGCAGGTCGGTGCCCATGCGCCGCAGGAACGGTCGGTCGCCCCCGCAACCATACATCAATTCGTCGGGCAACTCGCCGCGCAGTTTCAGCCGGGCCTTGGCGATCAGCCGCGGCAACCAGGGGATCCCGTCCACGGCGTCGGATTTCGCCGGCAGATCCGAGGCCGGCGCGGTGCGGCCGGTGGGTTTGCCGTGCTGCACCCGGAGAAAGTAGTCGCGGCGCACCGCGGTAATCCGGAGGGCGGTCGCGAAGTCCGGTTCGTTGTAGTCGAGATAGTCCTCCACGAAATCGAACACCTCCCTGGGGGAACAACCGAGACTTGCGAGAAACGCGACGTCATCCGGCCCGAACATCTCCGAGGGCGAGCGTCGGCCGGCGCGGCAGGCGGCGAGGCCGCGATCGTAGATCCCGCGGAATCGTTGTTCCCACGTCGTGTCGTTCATGGGACCGAGGCTAGACCGCGGGCGTTGCCGTGCCAATCCGTGCCGACGGCGCCCCAATCGTGGGGACGTAAAGGGAACGGGTTGCGGACAACGAGGACGGCAAGGCGCGGTTCCGCGGTTGCCGGGCGGGACGCACGAATCGTCGTCGGGAATTCCGAGAAGTGCCATGGAGTCGGGGTTCCGCGGGGGGGAGTCCGCGGAAAAAAGGCGTGCTCGAAATGAATTCGGCCTTGCACCTGCCGGTGGTTCGATTAATCACATCGCGCTCTGTGCGAGGTTAGCTCAGTGGTAGAGCACTTGCTTCACACGCAAGGGGTCGCAGGTTCGAAACCTGCACCTCGCACCATCTTCCCTTTCCGTCGGTTTCCGCCGACTCGATTTTCCGGCACGCGTTCGGGCTTACGGTGCCCCATCGCCGGGTGGGCCCAGCATCGCCTCCCGAATCGCCCCTGGCCGAGGTGCCTTCGGAAGGCCGCGACACCGTTTTGAGATCGGAGGCGACCGCGGTGGACGATGGGCCTGGTCGCAAAGCGGCGTGGGCGTCGCTGACGCTCCTACCCTCCGCACTCCGACGGCGCTTCGCGCGGGGAACCGCCGAGGCCTGTCTCCCGCGCGCAGCGCTTTCGGACTGCGGTGGCAAGGCCTTCGGAAGGCCGCGACACCGTATTGTAACCGGAGGCAAGCGCGGTGGACGATGGGTCTGGTCGCAAAGACCCTATGGCCTCGCGCAGGGCTCTTGCCGAGTCTGGCGCTGTGGAGAAGGGGCGATTGGTCCGCCATACGTGGGTTAGTCCCCGCGAGCGGAGAGCAGAGCCACAAGGTTGT
>WBXI01000057.1 GCA_008933025.1 Verrucomicrobiota bacterium | reverse complement strand
GGTGCCGACCCTCGCGATCCTCGCGTGGTTGGCCCGCAAATGGCCCGCCGCGGATCCGCGTCGATTGACCGTGCTGTCGGTCCAAGGGGGCGTGGCCCTGCTGTTCGTCACGCTGGTGTTTCCCATCCAGTTCAGCCGCGAATGGCTGACGGTCGCCTGGGCGCTGGAAGGGGCGGCTTTGCTCTGGTTGTTCCTGCGGTTGCCGCACCCGGGCCTGCGTCTCGCCGGGCTCGCATTGCTCGCCGTCGTGTTTGTCCGGCTCACCCTCAACCCGGCCGTGCTCGGATACCACCAGCGCACCGGAGTCCGCATCTGGAACTGGTACCTCTACACCTACCTCGTCGCCGCCGCGGCGCAGTTCGCCGGCGCCGCGTTGCTCCGGCCGCCGTCGCACCTGCTCCTGGCCTCGGACGTGCGCTCTCCGCTGCGCGGCTTCGGCGCCATCCTGTTGTTCGCGTTGCTGAACCTCGAGATCGCCGATTTCTTCGCCGAGGGCGCCACGCTGACGTTCGATTTTACCGGCAATTTCGCGCGCGATCTCAGCTACACCATTGGCTGGGGACTGTTTGCCCTGGGTCTCTTGGTCGGCGGCATCGTCCGGTCCTCGCGTTCCACGCGCTATGCCGGCCTCGGACTCCTCGCCGTCACCTTGGCAAAGTTGTTTTTCCACGACCTCGCCCGACTCGACCAACTCTACCGGATCGGCGCGTTCGCGGGCGTCGCGATCATCGCGATCGCCGCATCGTTCCTCTACCAACGCTTCCTCAACCGACCCGATTCCGCCCATGAAAACCCCACTGCGTGAGTTCGCGCTGGCGATGCTGCTGGCGGCATTGCCCGCGACCAGCCTGCTCGGCGCCGTCGATCCGTCGGAATGGCCGCGCCAACTCCCGTTCGCGGTGGCCCGCGCCGGCCTGACGCGCGTCGAACTCGGCACGGAGGTCCTCGCCTCGACCCGTGCCGACCGGGGCGATCTCCGCATCCTGGATCCCGATGGACGGGAGGTTCCTTGGCGCCTTCACCGGGCCATCGCGGCCGAGCCTCCCCGGGCGACGATCGACGCCGGGCCCGTCGCCGCGCGCATCGCGGACCGCCAATCGGTCCTGGAGTTCGACACCCGGACCGATCGCGCGCTTTCCGGCCTGAGACTCGTCACCACCACCACCGGCTTCTTCAAGGCGGCGACCCTCGAGGGACAACGCAACGGAATCTGGGAACGCCTCGCGTCCGGCGTGCCGCTCTACCAGGACTATCAGGGCGCCACCGAGGTCCGCCTCGACTTCGCGCGTGGAACGTGGACGCGGATGCGACTCGTCCTCGATGACCGCCGCAGCCCACCGATCCCGGTCCGGTCCATCGTCCTGCTCGCGGGCCCCGCGACCCCGGTGCCGGTTTCGGCCGTGCCCGCGGTCATCCGTTCGCGTTCCGAGGAACCGGGCATCACCCGGCTCCAGTTGGATCTGGGCGCCGCCGGACTCGACGTGGCATGGATCGAACTCGAGACCCCGGAACCCTTGTTCACCCGTCCCGTCCGCATCCTCGCCGAACGGGTCGCCGGCGACGCCTTGGTCACCGAGGAACTGGTCCGTGCCTTCGTCCACCGCATTCCCGGCGACGACACCACGGCCGAGGGCAACCGTCGCATCCGCGTGGAACGTCCGATCCCGACCCGGGAGATCGTCGTGTTGATCGAGAACGGCGACAGCCCGCCGCTTGCGTCGCCCGCGTTGCGGGTCGGGCTCCACGCCCAGCGGATCGAATTCTGGGCCACGAGGGAGGGACAACACCGCCTGTTGGCGGGGAACGCGTTCGCCGCGGCACCCCGATACGACATTTCGCGCCTCGCGTTGCCGGCCGACATCACCCCGGAAGCCATCGTCGCCGCGGGGCCATGGTCCGCGACCCCGGGCTACAGGGAACCCGCGGTGGGTCCCGACGCACTCGGGCGTGGGGCGGCATTCGAACCCAAGGGATGGCGCCATCACCGCGCGCTGACGGCACCAACGGGCACGGCGGAACTCGAATTGCCGGGCGACGTCCTGGCCGCGTCACGCGACGATCTCGCCGACATCCGCATCGTCCAGTCGGGAAGGCAGGTGGCCTACGTGGCCGACCGGCAGACCCTGCGACGCGCGCTGCCGTTGACGACCACCGCCGAACCGGCACGACCGAAGTCCCGGGCTTCGGCCTGGCGCCTCGTATCGGCGGCTCCCGGCGTCCCGATGGCCGTCGTGCGGATCGACACTTCCCAGACCGCTTTCGCGCGGTCGGCGCGCTGGCTGGAGGTCGTGGAAACCCGGGACGGAACCCGACTCACCAATGTTCTCGCCCGCGCGGAATGGCTGCGCGGGCCGGGCACCCCGCCCCGACCGCTGGAGTTGGTTCCGGGCTCACGCCCGGCCGGGACCACCTCCTGGATCGAGATCGACGACGGGGACAACCCGCCACTGCCTTCCCTGACGGCCAAGGCCGAGTACACGACGCGACGGCTTCATTTCCTGGCGGCCGGCTCGGAGCGGATGGAACTCCACTACGGGAACCCGGAGGCGACGGCACCGCGCTACGACCTCGCGCTGCTGGCGGATCGGTTGAATGCCTCTTCCCGGACCACCGCGACCCTGGGGCCCGCGGAGGAACGTCGTCCCGGCTGGGGCGAGACCGTCGTGTCGGGCACCGCCATGCAAGCCGTCTTCTGGGGCGTCTTGGCCGGCGTGGTCATCGCCCTGTTTGCGGTGATCCGCCGGTTGTTGCCCACGCCCCCCGGCGGGTCCCGGTGAGCCGACCGCCAATGCCTTGCCGCCTCCTGCAAAGGAATTCGCGGCCGGCACGCTAGCTCCAGGCGTAGTTGAAACTGATGCTGATGCGTTCCGAACGGATCGGATTCGCCACGACCTCGTGCCGCAGCCAACTCTCGAACAGAATCACGTTGCCGGCTTCGGCGGGATACACCACGTACGGACGATTCTCGCGGCGCGGCGCGGGCACGCGCGGCGGCGCCGCCATGAACTTGCTCAACCGCGGGTCCTCGAATTTCAAGCCGGCGCACCCGCGCGGCGTCGCGACATAATAGGTGCCGCTGACGACCGAGTTGGGGTGGAGATGCAGGCTGTGCGACGTCCGGAACGGCATGATGTTCACCCAGCAATCGGTCATGGCCAGCGTCCGCCCGCCAAGGTTCCAGTCCAGCGCGCGCGCATAGGAGCGCACGTGCCGGTCAAGATGGCGCTGGAGCTCCATGAACGTGCTGGAGAACTCGTGCAGATGGTCGAGCGAACCGTACGAGGTGTAGCCGCCGGGATAGTTCTTCGCCGACCAACGGCGACCGGCATCGTCGAACTCCCGGAGTTGGCGGGACTCGGCGAGCAATTCGCGGTTGAGCGCCTGCCAACGCGGCTGCAGCCGCGCGCACTGGACGAACGTCGTGAACCAACCCTCGATACGCTTCACCCCGAAACGTTACGATCGTCGGCCGGTCGTGCACAGCCGGGACTTGCCGGCGGGTCCGCGGATCACTTGCCGTGCTTGCCCGCGAACGCCCACAGCAGCACCAGCACGTTGCCCAGAATGCACGCGGCAATCACCCATTTCAGGATGAACTTTTGCCGCGACGCGGCATCGGGATCCTCTTCGGATGGCCGCGGCGGTTCGACGTCGCCGTTCATCGCGCGCCGAGGATTTCGCGGAGAGTACCGAGGAAGCGCAGGTTCTCGGCCGGGGTTCCCACCGTCACCCGAAGCCATTCCCCGAGTCCGTAGCCGCCCATCGGGCGCACGATGACACCCCGGCGCTGCAGTTCGGAGAACACCCGGGCGCCGTCGCCCACGTTCACCAGCACGAAGTTCGCGTGCGAGGGGACGTGCCGGAGGCCCAACCGGACGAACTCGGCCTCGAGCAACGCGCGTCCCTCGCGATTGTTCGCCCGGGTTGCCGCGAGGTGCGCGTCGTCGTCCAGTGCCGCGAGGGCGCCCGCCTGCGCGATCGAGTTGATGTTGAACGGCTGCCGCACCTTCTCGAGGACGGACACCACCTCGGCCGAGGCAATGCCATAGCCCAGGCGAAGTCCCGCCAGCCCATGGCTTTTCGAGAAGGTCCTGGCCAACAGCAGGTTCGGACGGCTTCCATCCCGGACCAACGACACGGAATCCAACGGGTCGTCGAGGAATTCGACATACGCTTCGTCGAGCACCAGCAGGGTGCCGCCGGGCACACCGTCGATCAGACGCCGCACCTCTTCCTTGGTCGCCAGCGTTCCGGTCGGATTGTTCGGGTTCGCAAGGAACACGACCGTCGTGCGCGGCGTGATGGCGGCCAGCATCGCGTCGACATCCGCCCCGAAATCGGGACGGGCCGGAACCACCACCAGTCGCGCGCCGAACAAGGCGGCGACGATCGGGTACACGGCAAAGCAGTGCTGGGCGACGAGGACCTCGTCGCCCGGCTTCATGAAGGCATGCCCGACGAACTCGAGGATTTCGTTCGATCCGTTGCCGAGCACCAAGTGGGCGGGATCGATCCCCAGCTTCGACGCGAGACGGCGCTTGAGATGGAAAGCGCTGCCGTCGGGGTACAGGTGCAGTTGCCGCGCCGCCGCCGCCATCACGGCGATCGCCCGGGGCGATGCCCCCAGGGGATTCTCGTTGGACGCGAGCTTGATGACGGCCGCGGGATCCAACCCGTGCTCGCGCGCGACCTCGTCGATGGGGCGGCCGGGGACGTACACCGGCAGCGTTGCCAGATGCGGGTTGAACGACAGCGACGCGTTGCTCATGGGCATGCGGTCCGGCGCAACCGCCTAGTTGCCCGGCAGACCGGGAATCTTGAAGCCGGCGGGAAGCCCGCCGGGAGCCTCGCCCTCGCCGCCCTTCGCGCCCTCGGGTTTGGCGCCGACCAACAGGTCGCCGCGGTTCTTCAGGAGGGCGTCGGCGGTCCACTTGGCCATGAGGAAGGTGTATTTGGAAAACGCCTGCTCGGACTTCAGCTTTTCCTGCTGCTTGGCCCGCTTCTCCTTGTCCTCCGGTTTCTCGTCTTTGGCCGGTTCGGGAAACTTGGCGCTCACCTGGACCTGCACCGGGTAATCCTCGTTGGCCTGGGGTTTGCCGAACTTGAACTCGTAGCTGAAGCCGGTCGTCGTCTGGATCCGTGCCACCGTCGGCTTGTCCAACCCCAGCGCCGCCGGATCCGGATTGGCGACCACGTCGTTGAGGGTGGTCGCGTTGAACACCGTCGAGAACGCGCCGGTCTTCGCGGTGTCCAGCTTCTCGCCGTCCTTGATGCCGACCAACTGCCATTCCGCGAACTCGTTGGTGCGGGAGAGGCGGAAGCTGTTGGTGGCCTCGGCGCGGATCACCTCGATCTCGCGCGGCAACTCGACTTTCACGAAGTCCTTGTTCAGCCAGTCCTCGGCACGCGGTTCGGCGCTCGCAAGCGCGTCCGAAACCAGCGCGACCACCTTGGGCTCGCCCTCGACCAGCAGGTAGCGCCCATCGGGGTAGCCGCCGCCCATCGGCGAATTGTCCTCGCCGCCGCGCATGTGTTTCTTGCCGAGCAGCAGGCTCCGCAGTTTCTTGCCGTCCGCACCGAGCAATTCGACGCGCACGCCGCCGCCCTTGGCCGGATCCACGAGGTCCAGCGCCGCGTACCGGGAGGGGCCGACCTCCACCGGGCGCGACACCTTCAGGTCGCCGAGCTTGCGGAGGAATTCGGCGATGGTGCCGAAGTTCGCGGGGTAGTCGCCGCGATCGGCCACCACCCAAATGTCGCCTTTGCGGGACACCCTGAGCTGGTTGGTCGAGGCGACGATGCGGATCGCGGCGACGTCGTTCGGATCGAACTTGTCGAGCACCTTGGCACCCATGCCGACCTTCGACTCGTCGAAGCGGGCGGCCTCGCGTTTGCTGGCGAGGTAGCCCAATCCGCCGAGCACGAGCGCGGCGACGAGGAGGATTCCCAGTGTCTTGCCCTTCATGGTGAGATTCGGGAAACGGTTTCGGGGTTGGTCACGTCACTTGGCGGCGGTCCGCTGGCGACGGGCAACGGCAAGGCCGATGCCCGTGATCGTCACGAGGAATGGCATCGCCGCGATGTTGATCCATTTCACCGTGTTTTCCATCGACTCCACTTCCTGCCGGAGATCCTTGCGCACCTTGCGCAGGTTGCGGTTCGCCTCCGTCTGCTTCTTGGTGAGGTTGTCGAGCGCCGCCTTCGATTCCGGGGAAAGGATGTACTTCTGGTTCCCTTCCTTCTTGCTCTGGATTTCCGAAATCTTGGTCTGGGCTTCCTCGACGTCCTTTTGCAGGCGTCCGATCTCGGCCTGGAAGCGCTTCTGCGCTTCCGCCTGCTTCTTCTGCACGACGGTGAACGGCCGGCGCACCGAGGCCCGGCTGCGGGCGCCGATCAGGCTGCTGTCGCCCGCCACCTGCTCGACCAGGTTCTGTCCCAGCGAAAGGTTGCCGTTGAACGGCGTCGCGACGTGGAACATGCGGTCCACCCGCACGCAGTACGGGTCGTACAGGAAATCCGAATCGCCGAAGAGATAGACCGTGTTCTCGGTCTTGCCTTCCTTCTGTTGGACCTGCGCCACCTCGTTGGTCTTGGCCCCGTCCTTCTTGTCGTCGCCGGCCGGCTTGCCGTCCGGGAACGCCGTCTTGAACTTGCCGGTGAGCCGCACGGCGAGCGCGTACTGGATGTTCGAGGGCACGAGGTCGTCGCGGACCTTCGGCCCGTTCAACTGCGCCGTGATCGGGTCGACCAACTGCGAGTCCTTGCTCGAGCTGAGGAGCACCTCTTGCCTGAGCCCGTCGGCCGGCTTGCCCGTGAACGCGCCGCCGAACGGCAGCAGCAGGTCGTCGGTTTGCTCGAACAGGGCGTCGCCCTTCGCGATGGCATCCTTGTTCAGGAACAGGAATGCCGGGGCCGCCTGCGGGCCGCGGCCGAAATTGATCTCCCGCGAATACTGCGCGTCCGCGACCACCTGGTTCGTGGTGAACTCGAGTCCCCAGGACTTCAGCAACCGCGGAAGCGAAGAGCCGCCACCCATGTTGAAACCCATCTGGTTCGGCTGGCGGTTGTCCGCGAGGCACAGCGAATCCAGCATCGCCACCAATCGCCCGCCCCGCAGCACGAACTGGTCGATCGCGTACTGCGCCTTCTCGGTGATGTCCTTCGGGTGAAGGACCAGGAGCACCTGGACCTTGGGATCGATCGATTCGGAATCCATCGCCACCGTCTGGACGTCGAAGTCGCGCTTCAACTCGGAGACAAAAACCCACGGTTCGCTCCCCTGCTGGCCCATGCGCGCCATGAACGGGTTGCTCGGCGTGCCCATCAACGGCAACGGGCTCATGATGCCGACCACCGGTTTGGTGGTCTGGGTCACCTGCGAGATGGCCCGCGCCAGGTCGTATTCCAGCAGTTTGTCGCGTTGGGCCGACAGCGACGGGATGGACACTTTCTGGGGGTCGAGGATGACCGAGAGACCGAGGTAATAGGGCTCGCCGGTCTGTTGCATCATCTGGGGTTCGACGCCGTCGAGCTTCGCGGCGTCCTCCACCTCGGAATCCGGCTGGGGATCGAGCTTCTTGACCCGCAGATGGCCGCCGGAACCGGCGCTGAATTCAGCGAGCAGATCCTCGACCTGCCGCGCGAAAGCTTCCTCCATCGGCGGCAGGCGGTTGCCCTTCTGCGACACGTAGAAATTCACCGTCACGTCGCTGTCGCCCTTCGCGATCCGCGCGAGGATCTGGCGCGTGCCCGGGGACAACGTGTGGAGGCGCGCCTCGGTCAGGTCGAGCCGCAGCCGGGAGCGGCCGAGCACGAAATTGAGGGCGACGACGACGATCAGCACGAGGACCACGCCGGCCGCCGAGTACAGGAAGGAACGGAACTTGTTCTCTTTCATTGGGGATGCGGTGAGGTGGGTTCAGGCGCCGCGGACCCCGCGGAGCACGACGCTGGTGGTGAAGAGCGAGAAGCCGATGACGGAGCCGAAATAGAGCAGGTCGCGGATGTCGACCACGCCGCGCTGGAAGGCAAGGAAGTGGTACCAGGTCGAGAAAGACTTCACGAGGTCGACCAACCGTTCCGGTGCCCAACCGTTCATCAGGTTCGTCACCGGTTCCCTACCGCAGTGTATTATGAAGGAGCCGGCGACCACCGAGATGATGAAGGCGATGATCTGGTTGCGGGTGAGCGCGGACATCATCTCGGTGACCCCGAGGTAGGCGCCGGCCAACAGGAAGCTGCCGAGGTACCCGCTGAAAACCGTCCCGACGTCGGGATCGCCAAGATAGGCGGTCGTGATCACCACCGGGAAAGTCAGGGCCAAGGCGATGCCCAGGAAGATCCAGCTGGCCAGAAACTTGGCGACGATGGCCTGCCACGGCTCGATCGGCATCGTGAGCAACAGTTCGAGCGTGCCGCTGCGCCGCTCCTCGGCCCACAGGCGCATGCCGACGGCGGGCACGAGGAACAAATACAGCCAGGGGTGCCAGCTGAAGAACGGCTCGGCCAGCGAGGCCTGTCCACGCTCGAAATAATACCCGAGCATGAACGTGAAAAACCCGTTCAGCAGGAGGAATATGACGATGAACACGTAGGCCACCGGCGAGTTGAAATACCCGCCCAGCTCCCGTTTCGCGATCGTCCAGACGTGTCGCAAGGAATCGTTCATGTTTGTAGTCGGTAAAAATCGGTCGGGGAACGGAACCCACGCGTGCCGCGGTTCCATTCCCGCTTGGTTCGATGGGGTCTAGGCGCCGGACTTCGCGGTGTCCGGCATGGTGATGCTGCGGAAGACGTCGTCGAGACGCCCTTCCTCGGTGTGCAGTTCGTCGAAGCTCCAGCCTTCCTGCGCGACGACCCGGGCGATGGCATTCGCCAACTCGCCGGAGATGGCCCGGTTGCGCGGGAATACCCGCGCGTTCACGTAGGCGGTGTCGCCATCGACCGTCACCTTCCCCGCGGCCGCAACGTTCGCGAGCTTGCCGCGCACCGTCTCGGCGGCGACACCGTGGACCCGGAGCGTGACCGTTCCGGAGAGTTCGGAGCGCGCCTTCAATTCGGAAGGCGTGCCGTTGGCCACGATCTGGCCGCGATCGATGATGATGGCCCGGGAGCAGCAAGCCTCGACTTCCTCGAGGATGTGGGTGGAGAAGATGATCACCTTGTTCCGGCCCATGTTCTTGATGAGCTGCCGGACCTCGTGTTTCTGGTTGGGATCCAGGCCATCGGTCGGTTCGTCCAACACGAGCACGTCGGGGTCATGGATCAAGGCCTGGGCCAGGCAGGTGCGGTGACGGTAGCCCTTGGAAAGCGTGTCGACGCTTTGCTGGAGGACGTTGTCGAGGAAGCAGAGGGTCGAGACGCGCCGGATGGCATCGACCCGGGCCGCCCCGGTGAGCCCGCGCATCTCGGCGGCCCACGAGAGGAAACCGTGGACCGTCATGTCCGGATAGGACGGGGCGCTTTCGGGCAGATAGCCCAACAACCGCTTGGCGGCGATCGGTTTCTCGGCGACGTCGTGCCCTCCCACCAGCACGCGCCCCGCGGTGGGCGGCATGTAGCCGGTGATCATCCGCATGGTCGTGGACTTCCCGGCGCCGTTCGGCCCGAGGAATCCCAACACCTCGCCCCGTTGGACCGTGAACGACACGCCGTTCACCGCCCGTTTGGAGCCGAACTCCTTTACCAGATTCTCGACTGTGATCATTTCGGATCGGTCTTTCCTGCAATTCGCCGCGGGTCCCACCGTGGAGAAAAAGCTTCCATCTCGCGACCCGTATGGCGAACGGCGAGTTCTTAATGTTGCCAAGTTGGCAGCGCTGGATTTGACACCAATCCGGCGCGGCGTTCAAAGAGATTTTCGGACAATCACGCCTCCCGCCGGAACGAAGGACCGTCAGCGGCGGAGAGGCACGGCGGGAGCGTTGGTGGGGAGCGGCAAGGTCGCCGGGCTTCCGCCGGGGCGCCGTTGGTTGTGCAAGCCGGGCCCCAGATTCCGCGCCGGGTCCGCCTTGGAATGCCCCTGCCAGGCCTTCAGCCCATAGATCGCGGCCACCAGCACCGCGATGCCCAGAAGCACGGGGAACACGATGGCCCAGCGCACCCGCGACAGCTGCAACATGACCCAGTCCAGCGGGCCCTTCCTCGAACCCGACAGGCTCGGCGCTTCGGAAAACTCCCCGCTCCGGGAAAGTTCGTCTTCCAACTGCGCCGACACCGCGCCCACGTCCAGCCGCAGGTGGCCCGCGTACGAGCGGACGAAGCCCTTGATGTACACGCGCGCGCTGAACTGCCCCCAGTCGCCGGCTTCCAGCGCCCGCACGTGGTCGGTCTTGATGTTCGTTGCATTCGCCACGTCATGGACCGTGAGCTTTTGTCGCTCACGGGCCTCGCGGAGCTGGTCGCCTACGTTCGGCATGCCGGTTGTGGTAGCCAATCGCACCCCGTCCACGCAAGGCACACCCGCTTTCGCCCACCGGTTTCGGTCGATTCCCGCCTTCCCCCTGCCCCGCGCCGACCGCCGTCGCCCGAAACCGCCGCTTCCCAAGGCCGGTCCCTGCTGGTATCTCGTCCCCATAGTTCCGCCCGGCACCGGGCGGCCGATCGCATGCCGACCAAGGTCATCAAGAAGAAGCACATCGTGACGGATCCGGTGGAGCCCTCGCTCACGCCGCCCAACGCGACCGACACCACGTTCCTCCAAAAGCCCCGGATCGGCGGGAAATCCAAGAAACGCGACATTCCGGAGGGGCTTTGGACCAAGTGCCCGAAGTGCGAGGGCCTGATCTATGACCGGGAACTCGACGACAACCTCAAGGTGTGTCCGAAGTGCGAGCACCACCTCCCGATCGGCGCGCGCGAACGCCTCAACGCCCTCGTCGAAACCTGCTCGTTCGAGGAAATCGACTCCCAGATGGAGAGCGTCGATGTCCTCAAGTTCACCGGCGTCGCCTCCTACGAGGCCAAACTCGCCGCCTACAAGAAGAAGTCTTCCCTCCTCAAGGACGCCGTCGTCACCGGCATCGGCCGGATTGGCAACCACCGGGTGGCCCTGGGCGTCATGGATTTCGGATTCCTCGGCGGATCGATGGGTTCCGTCGTGGGCGAAAAGCTCACCCGCCTCATCGAGGCAGCCACCGACCGGGGTCTGCCGGTGATCGTTTTCTCCACCAGCGGCGGCGCCCGGATGTACGAGGGCATGTTCAGCCTGATGCAGATGGCCAAAACCTGCGGCGCGCTCGCCTACCACGGCCGCCAGCACCTCCCGTACATCTCCGTCCTCGTCAACCCGTGCTATGCCGGGGTCATGGCCAGCTACGCTTCCGTCGGCGACTTGATCCTCGCCGAACCGGGCGCCTTGATCGGCTTCGCGGGACCGCGGGTGATCCGTGACACCACCCAGGCGGATCTCCCGGAAGGCTTCCAGACCGCCGAGTTCCTCCAGAAACACGGCCTCATCGATGCCATCGTTTCCCGCATCACGATGCGGGCGCGCCTGATCTATTACCTCGATTTCCTGATGCACGGCCGCGAGGCGAAGTCCGCCTGAGCCGGTCGCCGGAACTCTTCCCGGGGCCTCAGCGCCCGCCCTTCAGCGCCGCGTCGAATTCGCCGGGATCCAGCACGCCGTCGCCGTTCGCATCGTACGCTTTCAAGTCGGCATCCGGCCCGCGCCACTCGCGGAACTCGGCCGCGTCGATCTTGCCGTTCCCGTCGAGATCGCGTCGCTTGAACAACCGTTCCAACGGCGGGGCTTCCGGAACGCGGGTCGCCGCGTCCTTTTCCTCGACCGCGGCCGGATTCGCCTTGGCGACCAACGATCGCGTCGCCGCGGCGAAGGCACTGTCCGGATGCCCGGCATGGAGTTGGCGCAGCCACTCGGCCCGTTTCGGATCCGGATCGTTGCCCGGCAAGTCGCGCGCGAACGCCAGCAGGAACAACGCCTCCGGATCCAGGAACTGTCCCTCCAGCAGCGAGGCCACCGTCGCGGGGTCGCCGGCGAAAAACGCCAGCACCGCGCGTTCCCGGACCGGCAGGGCCGCCAGACGCGTCCCCAACTCGGCGGCGGTTACCTCGTCCGGCACCCACCGTGCCGGCGGCGTGTTCAGCAGCGGTTTCCGCGGCAAAACCCACACCGGGGGCGACGACACCCCGCGGGTCAGGTCGCACCCAATCCAGACGTTCTCGGGGTCCACCGCCAGGGCCGACACCACGGCCGGGATCTGCACCCGCGCCACCCATTTGCGGCTCGCCATGTGGAACAGCAACAATTCGGTCCGTGCCACGTTGGTTCCCGACTGGGCCGCGATCCACAGGAACGGCCCGTCGGCGTGCAATGCCCGCACGCCGCCGGGCAGACGCGTCGTCGGCGTCACCGGGTCCAGCTTGCGACCCATCTCCAACCCCAAACGGGCCAACCGCGCCCGCGCCCGCATCCGGTCGCGGATGCCTTCCGCCACGCTGTCCCGCGCCATGTCGAACGCCGCCGCCGTGGGACGGAATCCCGCCGGCACCACCGTGCGCAGTCCGCCCGGCACCGTCACCGCCTGGGGCGCGATCCGGTGCTCCATCGAACCCGTTTCCGGCAGGATGAAGTGAAGGCCCAGGTCGCTCCCAATCCAGAATCCGCCGTCGCCGTCGCCCGCCAACGCCGTCCAATGCGGGGGAACCACGGCAGGCAAAGCTTTCCACTGTTGCGCCCGCATTTCCTCGAACTCCGCCCCGGCATGGTGTCGCCCCAGCATTTGCTGCGCTCCCACCACCAGCATCCAATCGCCCGATCCGGCGAACAGTTGCCAGGGCGCCAGATTCCGCAGGTTGTGCCCGCTGGTGTCCCCCAACCGCGACCAACCCCGGGCATTCGGATTGAGCCCGTACAAAACTCCGGCCCGCGAAAAGGCCATCAGTCGGTTCCCGGCATTCGCGAACCCCAGCACGTCGCCCGAGGTCAGTCCCTGCGGCGCCGCGTAGGTATCCACCACCAACGTCGCCGGATCGATGGCCGCGACACCCCCGTCGAGCGCCACCCACACGCCATCGCGACGCGCTTCCAGATCCAGGACCTCGTGCTGGTCGATCCGGCCCTGCAACGGGTCCAGCCGGTTCGATTCCGGCGAAAACACCCAGATCTTTCCCCCGTGCCCGTTGCTCTGGCGCCACCCGCGCGCGTCGATCCACACGTGGCCCGGGCTGGTGGCGATGTCGAGTACCCGGGCGACAGGCCACGCGGCGGGAAATCGCAGGGGCACCAACCGCACCCGCGCGGGTGGCGGCAACAACTCGAGGTGCCGGAGCGGGAAGGCGGCGGGCGGCGGCGCCGGCGCGTTGGTCGGCGGCGCGCCCGTCAGGCGCGCCGCCGCGACCAGCATCGACACGCACGCGGCTAGGATCGGCTTCAATCCCGGCAAGGCTCGGGCCGGCGCACGCCCACGTCAACGCGGGCTTATGCCACCAACTGCCGCAGGACGAACGGCAGGATGCCGCCGTGCTGGTAGTAATCGATCTCGATGGGCGTATCGATGCGGCAACGAACCGGGACGTCGACCACCGTGCCGTCCCCGCGCGTGACGCGCAGCACGAGGTCCTGCTGCGGCTTCAGGTCGGCGCCGAGACCGACGATGTCGTACGTCTCGGTGCCGTCCAGCTTGAGCGTCTGGGCGGTCGTGCCGTCCTTGAACTGGAGCGGCAGCACGCCCATGCCGACGAGATTGGAGCGATGGATGCGCTCGAAGCTCTGCGCCACCACCGCCTTCACGCCGAGGAGATTGGTGCCCTTGGCGGCCCAATCGCGGCTGGAGCCGGTGCCATATTCCTGTCCGGCGACGATCACCAGCGGCGTGCCGCGCTTCTGGTACTCGATCGAGGCGTCGTAGATGGACAACCGGGTGCCGTCCGGCTGCAGCAGCGTGTTGCCGCCTTCCTCGCCGCCGAGCATGAGGTTCTTGATGCGGACATTGGCGAAGGTGCCGCGGGTCATGACCCGGTCGTTGCCGCGACGGCTGCCATAGCTGTTGAAGTCTTCCTGGGTCACCCCGTTCTCCAGCAGGTAACGGCCCGCGGGAGACGATTTCTTGATCGAGCCGGCCGGCGAGATGTGGTCGGTCGTCACCGAGTCGCCGAAGATGCCCAGCGCGCGCGCGCCGCGGATCGGCGCGATCGCACCGGGCGCGAGCGAGAAATCCACGAAGAACGGCGGTTCCTGGATGTAGGTGGATGCCGCATCCCAGCCGTACACCAGTCCGGTCGACGCGGGGATTTCGTTCCACTTCGGGTTCTGCGAGGCGAAGTCGGTGTACAACGTCCGGAACACCTCGGGCTTCAGGGCCGACTGCATGGCCTCGCGCACTTCCTGCAGCGTCGGCCAAATGTCCGCGAGATACACGGGTTGCCCGTCCTTGCCGGCGCCGATGGGTTCGCAGCTCAGGTCGATGTCGACGCGGCCCGCGAGCGCGAACGCGACGACGAGCGGCGGGGACATGAGGAAGTTGGCCTTGATCGACTGGTGGACGCGCGCCTCGAAGTTGCGGTTGCCCGAGAGGACGGACGCCGCCACCAGATCGTTCTTCACCACCGCGTCCTCGATGACGGCGGACAGCGGGCCGGAATTGCCGATGCAGGTGGTGCAACCGTAGCCGACCGTCTGGAAGCCGAGTTGGTCGAGGAACGGCTGCAGGCCGGTCTTCGCGAGGTAATCGGTCACCACCCGGGAGCCGGGAGCGAGCGACGATTTCACGGCGGGATTCGGACGCAGGCCGCGTTCGACGGCCTTCCGCGCAAGCAAGCCGGCCGCGAGCATCACGCTCGGGTTGGAGGTGTTCGTGCAACTGGTGATCGCCGCGATCAACACCGATCCATGGCCGAGGGTCGCGTTGCCCGAACCACCGAGGGAAACCTCCGCGCGCCGGGTGGCGAACTCGCCGCGGGGCTTCCCGAACCCGCTTTCGGCCACGGGCCGCGAGAACGCCTGGAAAAACTCGCGCTTCATGTTGCCGAGTTCGATGCGATCCTGCGGGCGCTTCGGCCCCGCCACCGAGGGCTGCACCGTCGAGAGATCCAGCCGCAGCACCTGCGAGTAGTCGATCTGGCCTTCCTGCGGGATGCCCCACAGGCCCTGGGCGCGATGATAGCTCTCGTAGGCGGCGCACAATTCCTCGCTGCGCCCGGTGCCCCGGAGATAGTTCACGCACTCGCCGTCCACCGGGAAGAATCCCATGGTCGCGCCATACTCGGGCGCCATGTTCGCGATCGTCGCGCGGTCGACCACCGGCAACGCCGCGGCCCCGGGACCGAAATACTCGACGAACTTGCCCACCACCTTCGCCTTGCGAAGCATCTGGGTGAGCGTCAGCGCCAGGTCGGTCGCCGTGACGCCCTCGCGCAGGGCCCCGGTGAGATGCACGCCCACCACGTCCGGCGTCAGGAAATACACGGGCTGGCCCAGCATGCCCGCCTCGGCCTCGATGCCTCCCACGCCCCAACCCACGATGCCGATGCCGTTGATCATCGTGGTGTGGGAGTCGGTGCCCACCAGCGTGTCCGGGTAAACCACCCCGTCCGCGGAAGTCAGGATGCCCTTGGCGAGGTACTCGAGGTTGACCTGATGGACGATGCCGATGCCGGGAGGAACGACCTTGAAGGTGTCGAAGGCCTGCATGCCCCATTTCAGGAACTGGTAGCGCTCGCGGTTCCGCGAGAACTCCAGGTCGAGGTTCTTCCGGAGTGCATCCGCCGACCCCGCGAAGTCCACCTGGACCGAGTGGTCCACGACCAGATCGACGGGCACCAGGGGCTCGATGATCTTGGGATTCTTGCCGAGGCGCTGGACCGCGGAGCGCATGGCCGCGAGATCGACCAGCAACGGCACACCCGTGAAGTCCTGGAGCACGATGCGGGCGACGACGAACGGGATTTCCTCGGTGCGCTCGCCGTTCGGTTTCCACGCGGCGAGTTCGCGCACGTTCGATTCCTGGACCTTCTTGCCGTCGCAATTGCGAAGGACCGCCTCGAGAACCACGCGGATCGAGACCGGCAACCGGGACACCGGCGTCCCCAGCGCCTTTTCGAGGGCCGGGAGGGAATAGAATCGCCCCGTCTTGCCGTGGCCGAGATCGAGGGACTGCAACGTGCCAAAGAGTGTGTGCGGCGTGCTCATGCGCTTGTCTTGGTGCGAAAATCCGAGAAATCCAGTTTCGGGGGCGAATCTGCCGTCCCGGCCGGGAATGCGTCAAGAAGTCGGACGCGCCACCTTGCGACGGGGCCCTTCACCGTGGGGCCGGCGCCCGTGGCACCCCGCCGGGCCTTGCTCCGGATCCCGGACGGGCCGAAGGGCGGATGGGGACCGAAGGATGCCGTCGCCGCCGACCGGCCACGCCGATGCCGGATCCAGCGGGAATGCCGGGGAACCCGCCCGCCCCGAGAAAGTTCGTGAATGGGCTTGGTCTGGGGAGCCCGAGGTGACCCACTCCCAATGCCCCCACCAGAACACCCGCGCCCCCGCCGCCCCGACCGCGTCCGCCCAAACCCGTCGGGTTCCTCGCTAATTTCCGTGGCTGGGATACGCGGCCATCGAAACCCTTCCGGCCACGAAGTAGAGCATCATGACCAGATAGTCCGTGCTTCTATAATCCCGTGCCTTCCGCTTCACCGCGCCGGACACGCTGTTCAATCTCTCCGGGAAAACCGTGCTCAACTCCCCGCCCCAATGCGCCGGGATCCCCTCCGGATTCCCGCGGATGGTCTTCACCGCCCTCGCCAGTGGCGCCACGCCCTCGGCCCGGCGTGATCATGACAGACCACCCAGGAACTGTCGCCGGCGGGCTCGGGACAGCGGAGGCTTGGCCAATGTTTGGCCGTCTCCCGCACCACGCGAAGAAAGCGTTCGGCCGGCTGCGTCTCAAACTCCGCCGCCACCACCTTCCACTTGTCATCCATTTGCAACACCCGAGCGAATGCCCTCTCCCGAATCATGTCCGGGCCGTTCCACCAAGTCCACCAGCCGAGGGAAACGGCGAGGAATCACGCTGCAGCGCTTTTTTGTTATCAGGGGACAAAGTGGATTAGTTCCTGCGCCGCCGCGCCTGGCGGATTGGACACGCTCGTGTTTGCTGGTGGCATTGGGGAAAGTGCGCCGCTCGTCTGCGCACGCGTCTGTGAGGGGCCGGGTTTCCTTGGCATTGAACTTCATGAATCGCGCAATGCGGAGACTGCGGCGGTGATCTACTCGGACGGCAGCCGGGCCACGGTTCGCGTCATTCGTACGGACGAGGAACTGATGATAGCCCGCTCGGTCCTGCGAACAATCCTTCGAAGCCCGCCGCCTCCGCCCATGACACCGGGCAAGTAAACGCCATTTCTTCGAAGGCACGACGGCCTGCGGAAGCGGGGGCTGCATCCGAATCGCGCGATTGCTCAAGAGGGTGGCGAGGGATGCATTTCTTCATGGGGAGAAGACCCCATAGGAACGGCGAGGCGACGTGTTACTTTGAAGATATGAATATATTATTGCTCATAGTTGTTTTGCTTCTCCTTTTCGGCGGCGGTGGATTTTATTTTGGCGGTCCCGTCATCGGCGGCAGCGGGATCGGCCTTATTTTGCTTATCTGCCTCGTGGTCTATTTCATGGGCGGCTTTCGGGGTTCGAAAAGGTGACCGATATTGGGTCGATAAACCGTCCACGCCGAATCGAAGGCATCAATGTTTGATGCATCACGAACATCGAGGCCAGCTGAGGTCAAGCACGTCAGATCGCTTGCGACGATACGCTAGGAGCCCGTCTGTAAACCCCGAGTTTCCTCGGAATCACGCCAGTCGGCGAAGCGTGATTCGTATCATTGCCACGTGACTCCAGCCGGTCGCTCTCCGGACAGTCCGTTCGTAATCACTCACCATGCGCCGGCATAGCATCAGCCAGCCGAACGTCCGCTCCACCACCGAGTGGGCCTGCTTCGATAAAACGGACAGAGAAAAGGGCGTTCTACGTTGGGGCGTGTCTTCAAACCCAGTTTGTTTGAACAAGGCGTTGGTTAGTATGGCCTTACAAGGCGATCGCAATATGAACGTGCCGCCTCGCCTGAGATTGACCGAGCCGCTTTTTGAGCGGCTTACACAATGAACGATGCTCTGGATATTTCGGTATCGATAGCGCGGAATTGCCCTCGTGGCGGACGTCCTCCCAAAGACGATCGTCTGATGTTGGAAGCGATGATTTGCAGAATTCGAATCGGCTGTCCGTGGCGGGATCTTCCCGGTTACTTCGGTTCATGGAGATCGGTTTATACCCGATGGCGACGCTGGAATCGTTCGGGAATCTAGCCGCAAGTCCTCGATACCCTGGCCGCGGATGCGCCCGGAAACCTCCGTCCGCTCGACGCAACGCATATCAAAGTCCATCGGGGCGCAGCGAATCCTGCGGGTGGGCAGAGTGAACATTCCATCGGCCGCACCAAGGGTGGACTCGACACCACGCTAACCGCTCTGGACGATTCTCACGGCCGGGCGTTGCAACTGACACTGGCTCCCGGCAACCGCGCCGACGTGAAGGCAGCGGAGCAGATCTGGGCGCCGGTAGGGAAGCGAGTCGTCGCAGACAAGGGATATGATTCCGATCCCTTTCGAGAGGCTTTGAAACGGGAAGCCGCCACGACGTCGATTCCGCCGCGATCCAATCGGACATCGCCGACACCGTTTCACCGCGGCTATTACCGGCTCCGGCATCATGTCGACAACTTCTTCCAGCGCATCAAACGATGGAGGGCGGTCGGAACCCGGTATGACAAACTCGACCTTCCTTTTTCTTGCCTCAATTCAACTCGTGGCCGTCTTGGATTGGCTCACCCGAAGGGTTTGAAGACACGCCCTAGTTGTTTTGGAGTTCGAAATCGGCGGGCGAAAGCCCGCCCAGAGAGCTGTGGCGGCGCTGGCGGTTATAGAAGGCTTCGATGAAGTCGAAGATCTCGGACTGGGCCTGTCGGTGGGTTGCGAAATGGCCGCGGTAGACCAACTCGAGTTTGAGGGTGCTCCAGAAGCTTTCCATGGAGGCGTTGTCGTAGCAGTTGCCGCGGCGGCTCATGGAGGGCACGAGGCCGGCGGCAGCGAGGGCGTCGCGGAAGTTCCCGGCGGCATACTGGCCGCCGCGGTCGGAGTGGAAGAGCAGACCGGGCGGCGGAGAGCGATGCAAGGTCGCCATGAAGAGGGCCGAGAGGACGAGTGCCGAGTCGATGGTCGGACCCATGGCCCAGTCGACGATCCTGCGGCTGTGGAGATCGAGGACGCCGGCGAGATAAAGCCAGCCCTGGTCGGTGGGGATGTAGGTGATGTCTGCGACCCAGATCTGGTCGGGTGCGGAAGTCGGGGGTGCCTCCGCGAGGCGATTGGGGGCGATGGGGTGGTCGTGGTTGCTGTCGGTGGTCTGGACGCGGTGGCAGCCCTTCTGGCGGCCAACGATGCGCTTCTGCCGCATGAGGCGGGCGATGAGGTTGCGGGTTCCTCGCTGTTTCCCGTGGCGGTAGGGCTTGGTAGAACCGCCGGGACATGATTCCGGAGAAGGCATTCGCCGGGTTGTTGCAACTGGACGAAAAGCGGGAGGTGGTGGCGGCGGAGTTTGAGACCCAACCCGCCGAACGCTTTCTTTGGGTGGTGCGGGAGACGACCACACTTTGGCCGAGCCTCCGATGTCCCGAGCGCACGTGTGGCTGCTCCGGGGTGGTCTGTCACGATCACGCCGAACCGAGGACATGGAGGCACCTCGATGCCTTCGGCAAACGCACCGAGATCCTCTGTGCCCTGCCCAGGGCCCGATGCAAGGACTGCCGGAAGGTGTGGACGGTCACCGCCCCGTGGCAGGGCAAGGGCAAGCACTTCACCCGCGACTTCGAGGCCTTCTCCCTGACGTTGATGCGGGAGATGCCCGTGAAGCGTGCCGGGGAGATCCTTGGCGAGGGCGATACCCGCTTGTGGCGCATGCTCATGGCGCACGTGCGAGACGCGCATGCGTCGGCCGACTTCTCGGACGTGGTGCACGTCGGGGTCGACGCAATGAACCGGCGCAAGGGACACAACTACCTGACCGTGTTCGCGGATCTGGAGGGCCGGCGGGTGCTGTTCGCGACCGAGGGCAAGGACCACTGGACTTTCGAGGATTTCGGCCGGGAATTGGGGCGTCACAACGGTCATCCGCACGCGATCACGCGCATCGCGATGGACATGAGCGCGGCATACCGGAAGGGCGCGGCGGAGACCCTGCGGAACGCCAGGGTGGTGTACGAT
>WBXI01000056.1 GCA_008933025.1 Verrucomicrobiota bacterium | reverse complement strand
TGGAACGGCACGGCGGCGATCTTGAACAACAGCCCGGCCACCACGAGCGCGAGGCCCACGAGGAACACCGGGTTCCCCACCAAGGCCGCCTGCGCATGCTGGATCTGGGAAAAGTTGGTCGTGTTGGCCGACCCGAACACCAGCGCGATGCCGAACACCATGAAGGCCGACGCCAGCGCGCCGAGGATCAGGTACTTCACGCCCGCCTCGATGGAAGCCGTGCGCGAGCGCTGGAAACTGTTGAGGACCACGAAGGTGATGGTGATCAACTCGAGCGACGCGAAGAGCAGGATGAAATCGTTGGCCGAGGCGGCGAACATCATGCCCAGCAACGCGAAGATCACGAGCGCGTAGAACTCCGAGACACCGCTGGCAAAGCGGTCCGAGAATTCCACCGCCATCAACAGGACGACGATCCCGGCCAGCAGGAAGAACTCCTTGAAGAACACCGCCAGCGTGTCGAGGACGTACATCCCGTTCCGCGAACCCGGCGCGGCGAAGGCGTAGAGCGCCTCGCCCGCGTAGCCGTCCACCGCGTCGCGAAGCCCGACCAGGAACACCAGGAACAATCCGGCGGCGGCGGCGAGACCGAGTTTGCGGCGGTGTTCGGGCGCGATCCAAAGATCGGCGAGCAACACGCCGAGGCCGAGGGCGGCCACCAGAAGTTCCGGCAGGAGAAGCGAGTAGTTCATCGCGCGTTGGGCAGGATCACTTGGCGTGGGCGGCGGGCGCGGCCTTCACGGCGGGTGCCGGGCCGGATTTCGTGGCTAACCGGACGACATCGACCGCGGCGGGCCGGATGCGGTTCGCGAGCGTGTTCGGGAAGATCCCGAAGAAAAGGAGTCCGGCGACAAGGATCGCGAACGGGAGGCGGCGCCACCACGTCGCGGCGTCCCGCGCCTCGGCGAGTTCCGGCCGGGCCTCCCCGTGCAGGATGCGGCGGATGGCGCGGAGCATGTACACGCCGCCGATGACCAGACCACTCCAGGCGGCGGCCACCACCGCCCACGGCAGCGGATGCCAGGCGCCGAACAGCACCGTCAGTTCCCCCGCGAAATTGGCGAATCCCGGCACGCCGCAACCGGCAAGGAAACAGGCCACCATCACCGCGCCGATGAACGGCATCCGGGCCAGGAGACCGCCCAACCGGTCGATGTCCACCGTCCCGGCCTGCCGCCGCAACCAACCGCTGAGCGCGAAACTCAGCGCCGCCAGCAACGCGTGCGAGACCATCACCAGCACCGTGCCGGTGACGCCGAGGACGTTGACCGTGGCGAGCCCGAGGAACGCGAAACCCATGTGGGCGAGGCTCGAGTTGCCGATGAGCAGGTTCAGGTCCCGCTGGCGCATCGCCACGAACCCGCAGTACAGCAGGTTGCCGACGCACAGCACGGCGAGGATCCACCCCCACCGGGAGACCGCGCCGGGCAGCATCGGGAGCGCCACCCGGAGCAACGCGAACAAGCCCGCCTTCTTGAGGATGCCGGCGTGGAGCATCGCCGTGGCGGTCGGCGCGCAGGCGTACCCCTGGGGCGCCCACGAGTGGAACGGGAACAGACCGACGAGCGTGCCGAAGCCGAGCACGAGGCAGAGGAAGATGAAATCCTGCATGCCGGGCGCGATCGGCGTCAGCGCGATCTGCCGCTGCAATTCCACGATGTCGAGCGAACCGGCACCGGACACCGAATACAGCGCGATCAGGCCCACCAGACCCACCAGCGCGCCCAGCGTGAGGTACAGGGTGATCTGGAACGCCGCGTAGTTCCGGTTCTCCCCGCGTCCCCAGACCCCGATCATGATGAAGGTCGGGACCAGCGCGATCTCGTTGAAAAAGTAGAAGAAGAAGAGGTTCAGCGAGGCGAACGCCCCGAGGGCGCCGCCGATGATCGCGAGCAGCAGGATGTAGTAGACCTTGGCCTGCCGCTCGATCTCCCAGGAGACGGCGACGGCCGCGAAGCCGACCACGGCCGCGACCAACAGCATGCCGATGGAGATGCCGTCGGCCCCGGTGTGGAACTTGATCTGGAGGATGCCCGACGCGACCCAGTCGACCGAACTGTCGAACTGGAAGCCCGGGGCACCGGGGACGAACCGGAAGAAGAGCACGACGCCGAGGACTGCGGTGACCAACGAACCGGACAAGGCGAGGCACCGGATCACGAACCGGTAATTGCCCGGGACGAGCAGCACCGCGAAAGCCGTCAGGAACGGCACGAGGACGAGGGTGTTCAGCAGCGACATGGCGTTAGCGGAGGATTGCCCAGGCGACGACCGCGAGGCCGGCCGCGAACAGGAAGGTGTAGGTCTGGAGGTTGCCGCTCTGCACGAGCCGCAACGCGCGCCCGACCAGTTCGACGGACCCGTGGGCCCCGCGGATCACCAGCCCCCCGAGCACCCAGCGGTCGACCCAATCGAGGACGGTTCCCGCGAGGTCATGGAGCGGCACGAAAAGACCCTCGTAGATCTCGTCGAAATAAAACCGGTTGCGAAGGACCGGGCCAAGGCGCCCCAGCAGGCCGGGGAGCGGATCCTTGGCGGCGGCGCCGTAGGCGGCCCAGGCAAGGCTGGCACCCAGCAACACCGCGAACAGGCCCAGCGTCGCGGCGAGGGCGTTGTGGTTGAACGGCCCGAACAACGCGTCGTTCACCGCCGTGGAAATCCCCTCGACCAAAGGCCCGACGCCCACCTTGGCCGACGCGGCGGCCGCCGCGGCGTGCCCGTGGCCATGGGCGCCGAACTGCGCCCCGATGTAGTCCGCCAGCGGGAACCACGCGATCGCCACGCTCGGCACCGCCAGCACCAGCAACGGAAGGGTCATCGCCCGCGGCGACTCGTGGGCGTGGCCCGCGGCATCCGAACGCGGCGCGCCGAGGAACGCCACCAGGACGAGGCGCGCCATGTAGAACGTGGTCAACGCCGCGACGACCACCGCGACCCCGAACAGGATCGGGTTCGCCTCCAGCGCGGTCGCGAGGATGTCGTCCTTCGAATAGAACCCGCTGAACGGCGGGACGCCGGCAAGGGCCGCCGTGCCGACGAGGAAGGTCCAGAACGTCACCGGCATTTTCCGCCAGAGGCCGCCCATCTTCCAGATGTCCTGCTCGTGGTGGCAGGCGTGGATCACCGAGCCGGCCCCCAGGAAGAGCATCGCCTTGAAGAACGCGTGGGTCACCAGATGGTACATGGCCGAGGCCGGGGTGCCGATCTGGGCGCCGAGGCCCACCGCCATCACCATGTAGCCGAGCTGCGAGAGCGTGGAGTAGGCGAGGATGCGCTTGATGTCGTTTTGCTGCACGGCGACCAGGGCCGCGAGCACCGCGGTGAAACCGCCGATGCAGGCGATGACGGTGGAAGCCTGGAGGTCGCCGAGGAACGCCAGCGGCGCGGGCCAACCGGCCGGGACCGTGTAGAGGAAGAACACCCGGCACAGCATGTACACGCCGGCCGCCACCATGGTGGCCGCGTGGATCAGCGCCGAGACCGGCGTCGGGCCCTCCATGGCGTCCGGCAACCAGACGTGCAGCGGGAACTGCGCGCTCTTGCCCATCGCGCCGAGGAACACCAGCAGGCCGGCGACACCGGCCATCGAGCCCAGCAGGCCGGGAGTCGCGTGGAGCTTCGCGGCGATTTCCGCGAAATTCACGGTGCCGGTCGCGCCCCAGACCACGAGGATTCCCAGCAGGAACCCGAAGTCGCCGAGCCGGTTCACGAGGAACGCCTTCTTCGCGGCGTCGCCCGCCGCGGGACGGCCGTGCCAGAATCCGATGAGCAGGTAGGAAGACACGCCGACCAGTTCCCAGAACACGAACATCATCACCAGATTGTCGGCGAGCACGATGCCGAGCATCGAGAACACGAACAATCCGAGCGTGGAGAAGAACCGGCTGAACGACGGGTCGCCCTTCATGTAGGCCGTCGAATAGACCATCACCAGGGAGGCGACGGCGGTGACCACGAGCGACATCAGGACCGAGAGCCGGTCGACCACCAACCCGATCGAGAGGTCGAGCCCGCCGACGGGCAGCCAGTGGAACGGGGTGGTGCCCTGGGCCGGATCGTCGGCGAACGCGAGCAAGACCAGGGAGAGGACGAAGGCGACGACAATGCCGGCGACGTTGAGGCCGGCGTTGAGGACGGGGTTGCGTCGGGCGAAGAACCAGCCCCCGACCCCGCAGAACAGCGGGGCGCCGAGGACCATCCAGGCGAGATCCTGGTACTTCGTGCCGGCTTCGACGGCGTGTTGGGCGGCGTGGGCGTCCATCAGGTGGGGATCAAAGCTTGAGCGAGGTGAGGTCCTCGACGTGGGCGGTCTGCCGCTTGCGGTAGAGGGCGACGATGAGGGCGAGTCCGACGGCGACCTCGGCGGCGGCGACGGTGATCACGAAGAACACCATGACCTGGCCGTTGAGGTTGTCGTTGAACCGGGAGAAAGCGACGAAGGCGAGGTTGGCGGCGTTGAGCATGAGCTCGAGCCCCATGTAGACGACCAGGAGGTTGCGGCGCGCGATGACGCCGAGCAACCCGAGGCAGAACAACAGCCCGCTGACGATCAGGTAATGGTTGAGTCCGGCTTGCATGGTCTTATCTCGACTCCTTTTTGCTGAGCAGGATCACGCCGACCATCGCCACGAGGAGAAGGATGGACAGGATCTCGAACGGCAGGAGGTAGGACTGGAAGAGGATCCTGCCGAGCGCGCCGGTGTCGCCGTCGGCGGCGACCGCCCCGGCCTTGGCCATGGGCTTGGCCGCGAGCAGGGCGCGGCCGAGGACGACGGCGAGGCCGATGACGGCGGCCGACCCGGAGACCAGCGCCACCCGGTTGAGCTTGCGACGCTCTTCCTCGCCGAGATCCAGCAGCATGATGACGAAGAGGAACAGCACCATGACGGCGCCCGCGTAGACCAGGATCTGGACCGCCGCGAGGAAGAACGCGTGCAGCAGCACGAACAGTCCGGCCATCGAGACGATGGTCAGGACCAGGAACATCGCGCTGGTGACCGGGTTCCGGCTGAGCGGGTTCGCGACGCACAGGAACCCGAACAGCAGGGTCAGCCCGGCGAAGGCGAAGAACAGAAGATCGGTGAATGCTGGCATGGATTTCTCCGGTCGGTCGGCGGGTCCGTCAGTCGGTTTTCACGGGGAACGTGTCCTGTTCCCGCGCTTCCTCGAGCTTGTGCTTCCACTTCTGGATGCCGGCGTGGACACCGCCGAGCTGCAGGAGCCGCTCCTTGTCGTAGATCATCTCCTCGCGGGTCAACCCCGTGAGCGAATAGTGCTTTTGCAGGAAGATCGCCTCCTCCGGGCAGACTTCCTGGCACAGGCCGCAGAAGATGCACCGCAGCATGTTGATCTCGAACTCGCGCGGCATCTTCTCCGCGTTGGGACGGTCCGCGGGCACGCCGTCGGCCCCCGGCGGCGTGATGCGGATGGCCTTCGGCGGGCACACGAACTCGCACAGCTGGCAGGACACGCACTTGGTGTTCCCGTCCTGGTCCCGCACCAGATAGGGCGCGCCGCGGTAGCCCTCGGCCACTTGCCACGGCACTTCCGGATAATAGCCGTCGCCGAGCTGCAGCGCGGCATTGCCGCCCTTCACGCTCCGCATGAAATGCCGCGCGGTCACCTTCAGGCCCTCGAGGAGCGTGGGCAGGTAGGTCCGTTCGTAGAACGTCAGCGGCTTGCGATCGACAACCTTGGTCATGGTTTCTCGGGGATCAGGATTTCAACGCCGCCAACACCAGCGCGGTCACGACGATGTTCGCCAACGCCAGCGGGATGAAGCGGCGCCAGCCCAGGTCCATCAACTGGTCGTACCGGAACCGCGGCAACATCCAGCGCACCCAGATGAACACCAGCACCAGCACGATCATCTTGGCGAGGAAGATCCCGATGTGGAGCAACCCGCCCAGCCACGTGCCGGCCGGCGCGCCGACGAACGGCAGCGACCACCCGCCGAAAAACAGCGTCACCATCATCGCCGCGCTCGCGATCATGTTCGCGTACTCGCCCATGAAGAAGAGCGCGAACTTCATCGAGCTGTATTCGGTGTGGTAGCCGCCCACCAACTCCGATTCCGATTCCGGCAGGTCGAACGGCAACCGGTTCGTCTCCGCGAAGGCCGACACCAGGAAGATCACGAACGCCAGCGGTTGGTAGAAGACCAACCACCCGTGCGCCGCCTGGAACTCGACGATCTTCCCCAGGTTCAGGTCGCCCGTCACCAGGACCACCGACACCACGCTCATGCCCATCGCGAGCTCGTACGAGATCATCTGGGCGCTCGAACGGATGCCGCCGAGGAACGGGTACTTGGAATTCGACGACCAACCCGCCAGCACGATGCCGTAGACGCCCAGCGACACGATGCCGAAGGTGTAGAGGATGCCGACATTGAGGTCGGCGATGACCATCGGCTCCCCGCCGAGGCGCGAGCCGAACGGGATCACCGCGATGGTCAGCAGCGCCGGGATCACGGTGATCGCGGGCGCGATCCAGAAGTACACCTTGCGCACGTAGTCGGGGGTGAAGTCTTCCTTGAGGAAGAATTTCACGCCGTCCGCCATCGGCTGGAAAATGCCCCAGCCCTGCAGCAGCTTGCCGAGCACGGGGATTTTCAGCACCAGCGGCGGCGCGGTGCGGTTCGGCCCCACGCGGTCCTGGATGAGGGCCGAGAGTTTGCGTTCCACCAGCACCGCGTACGCCACGAAGGTCATCAGCACCCCGAAGACCACCAGGATCTTCAGCGTGCCGAACGCCACGAACCGCACCGTCGGATCCGAAATCAATTGGTCGAGCATGTCGTGGTTCCCCTCAGACCGGCACGTTGACGCCGGCATCGCCCAGCGCGGCCCATTCGAGCCCCGCGAAGGCCGGGACTTCCCGCGCCATGGCGTTGAACAAACCCTCCGCCGTCGCGGGGACTTCCCCCGCCCCGGTGCCCGCCAGCAATTCCCGGAGGAATTCCGCCTCGGGCCGCGCGTCGCCTTTCGGCTCGACCGCCTTGAGGAACCGCTGCACCCGGCCCTTGGCGTTCACGAACGTCCCGCGCTTCTCCGCGTGCGCGCAACCCGGCAACACGTAGTGCGCCGCCGCCGTCGTCGCGTTCGGCAGGATGTCGCTCGCCACCAGCAATTCGAGCCGCGCCAGCAGGTCGGCGCCGATCCCGTGCTGGGTCACGTCCTCGCCGAACACCACCAGGCTCCGGATCGTCCCCGCCCGGATCCCGTCCGCGATCCCCGGCAACCGGATGCCCGCCTCGGTGAAACTGATGCCCGTCAACCGGGCGCCGTTCGTGTTCGGGTTGCGGTCCGCGTTCACCAGCAACCGGTCCGCCTCGCCTTCCCGCGGCACCGAATCCGTCGGCGCCCCGAGCCGGTCCGCCAGCTTCTTGATCAGGTGGAGTTCCTCGGTCGTCTGCCGCGCGCTCGCCACGATCGCCACGCTGCCGGACGGCGCCGCCGCCAACCGCGCCGCCACCGCGTCGACCGCCGCTTTCCAGGTGGTCTTGGCACCGTTGGCCAGCACGTCCCGGAGGCGGTCGGACCGACCGATCCACCGGTAGTTCAGGCGGCCCTGATCGCACATCCACGGCCCGTTGACCGCGTCGTTCCCGCGCGGTTCGTAGCGGTGGATCGTGTCCTCGCGCGACCCGATGGTGATGTTGCAACCGGTGGCGCAGGACGTGCAGACGCTGCGGGTCTCCTTCAGGAACCACACCCGCATCTTGAACCGGAAATCCTTCGAGGTGAGCGCGCCCACCGGGCAAAGGTCCACCGTGTTCAGGGTGTAATTGTTGTCGAACGGACGGCCCGGAAACGTGGCGATCGTGTTGTACGACCCGCGGTTCACGATCCCCAGGGCGTCGTCGCCCGCGATGTCCTTGGTGAAACGGACGCAGCGGGTGCAAAGGATGCAGCGTTCGTCGTCCAGGACGATGCGCGGGCCGAGGTCGACGGCCTTGGGCTTGTGCACCTTGGCCTCGACGAAACGCGAGGTGCCGCTGCCGTGCTCCACCGAGTATTCCTGCAGCTTGCACTCCCCCGCTTGGTCGCAGATCGGACAGTCCAGCGGGTGGTTGACGAGCAGCGATTCCAACACCGCCTCGCGCATCTGCCGCGTCGCGGGCGACGACGGGTAAAGCTCCATGCCCGGGGAAATCGGGGTGGCGCAGGCGATGGCGCCGCGGGGCGTCTGCGGTTCGTACGGAAGGACGGAACGGGCGATCCGCGGCGATCCGTCGGCCTCGAGGACGGGCTTCCGGGTGGCGGGATCCATCATCGGGGTGCCGAACTCGACGAGGCACATGCGGCAGTTGCCGGCGACCGGCAGCTTCTCGTGGTAGCAATAGTGCGGCACCTCGTTGCCGGCCAAATGGCAGGCCTGCAGCATGGTCGTCGGCTGCGGACGGCCCTGCCAATCGGGCATCGTCTTGGGCACCTCGATCTCGCGGCCGTCCACCTTGATGCGGATTTTCTCCACCGGGGGCGGCGCCGTCGGCGCGGGGGCGTTGGGAGCTGCGTTCGACATGGAAAATCAGTGGTGGGTGCCGGACCGGGACAATCCCTGGGCTCGGGCGGCCTCGTCGGCCTTGCCCCGCTCGGCGAATTCCTCGCGGAACTTGCTCACGAAACTCAGGACCGGCCACGCGGCCGCCTCGCCGAAGGCGCAGATCGTGCGGCCCTGGATGTTCTGCGCGATGTCGCGGAGGTAATCCGCGTCCTCCGGGCGTCCCCCGCCGCTGGTCATCCGGTGCAACGCCTTGCTCATCCACAGCGCGCCCTCGCGGCACGGCGTGCATTGCCCGCAACTCTCGTGGGCGTAGAACTCCGAAAGATTCGCGATGGCGTCGACCATGCTCCGCGAGTCGTCCATCACGATCACCGCGCCCGAACCCGACATGGTGCCCGCCTGCTGGAGGGAATCGAAGTCATAGGGCAGGTCGAGCAGGTCCACCTCCACCTGCGTCATCTGGCCGTCGGCGCCCTTGCGGCGGAGTTTGAACTTCTCGCCGGCCTTGAGGACTTTGGACGAGGAACCGCCGGGAATGATCGCCTTGAGGGAACGTCCGGGACGGACGCCGCCGCCGAAATTCGCGTCGAGGATCAACTGCCCGAGGGTCACCTTGCCGACCTCGACCTCGAAGTAGCCGGGATTCCGGACGTCGCCGCTGAGCGAGACGATGCGGGTGCCCGTGTTGTTGGGGGTGCCCAGCTTGGCATACTCGGCCCCGCCCAACTGCACGACGTGGCGCACGTGGCAGAGGGTCTCGACGTTGTTGACGATCGTCGGCGCCATGTAGAGGCCAAGGACCGCCGGGAAATAGGGCGGCTTGATCCGCGGGTACGGGCGCTTGCCCTCGAGCGACTCGATCAGGCCGGTTTCCTCGCCGCAGATATAGGCCCCGGCGCCGCGGTGCACGTGGATCTCGAGATCGTGGCCGCTGCCGAGGATGTTCTTGCCGAGGAATCCCTGGGCGCGGGCCTCGTCCAGCGCTTGGTTGAGCAACCGCGCGCCCCGCGGCATCTCGCCGCGGATATAGATGTAGGCCAGTTTGACGTCGTTGGCCCAGCACGAGATGATCATTCCCTCCAGCAACTGGTGGGGATCCTTGTGCAGGATCTGGCGGTCCTTGAAGGTGCCGGGCTCGGACTCGTCCGCATTGCAGACGAGATAGATCGGCTTGCCGCCGCGCCGGTCGACGAAACTCCATTTGAGGCCGGCGGAAAACCCGGCGCCCCCGCGGCCACGCAGGCCGGACTTGAGGACTTCGTCGCGGATGACCTCGCGCGGGGATTGTTTCTTGCCGTCGGGCAATTCGCGGCCGGGGGTGGCCACCGCCTTCTTCAGCGCCTCGTACCCGCCGTGGCGGAGATAGCACGCGATGTCCGGCGTATAACCGGGCTGGTCGGCGTGTTTCAGGATCAATCGATACTCTTGCGGCATGGTCGTGCTTGACTCGAAGTTTTTCCCCGCTAGCCTCTCGCGCCTACCGACTGCCCGATGGTGTAACGGTAGCACAGCAGACTCTGGATCTGTTTGTCATGGTTCAAATCCATGTCGGGCAGCCAAATCACTTCCAGTCCCTTCTCCGCGGCGCTTCCAGACGCCCCGCGCGAGACCCTTCCCGTGGCCCGGAAATCCTTCCGGCCATCGGCCCCGCGGCGGGCGTTGTTGCTTTCGAAATTCATCGTCGTCGGTCCCCGTGGCATGGGCGGCGGGCCTACTGGCCCTTCGCGATCACCCGGTCGCAATCCGCGCCCGAGCATTTCCCGATCAGGTCGTCGTTCACCATCACCACCGGGGCATTCCCGCAGTCCGCCAGGCATTCCACGAATTCCACCGTGAACTTGCCGTCGGGCGTCGTCTGGGGCCCGTGGCGTCCGGCGTCCAATCCCAACCGCGTGCAGAATTGCGCGCGCAGCTCGGACGCGCCTGCCAAAGCGCAACTCAACGTCCGGCAAACCTTCACCTGCGTCCGACCCAGCTTCTCCTGCCGGAACATCGGGTAGAAGGTCACCAACTCGAGGACGTTGATCGGCTGGAGTCCCAGCCTTGCGGCCGTCCATTCGACCGCCTCGTTCGACACGAACCCGAAATGTTCCTGCAGCGCGTGCAGGAACATGAGGGAGGCGCTCCGCTTCTGCGGGTATCGCGCCACCAATGCCTCGAGTTCGGCTTCCAGTCCTGCGGGTACGGAGAATGCCATGGCTAAAATCCTAGCGGTCGGCCTCGCCCATCACGAAATCGATGGATCCAAGGATGGAGACGACATCGCTCATCAGGTGGCCGGGCAACAGGACCGGGAGGATGCCGAGGTTCACGAACGACGGTGCCCGGATCTTGAGCCGGTACGGCGTCCCGCCGCCCCGGCTGTGGATGAAGAAACCGAGTTCTCCCTTCGGGTTTTCCGCGCCGAAATACACCTCGCCCGGAGGCGCGTCCACGCCCTGCGTCACCAGGACGAATTGGTGGATCAATTCCTCCATGCCGGTGAGCACCTTGTTCTTCGGCGGAAGCACCACCTTCGGGTCGTCCACGTTCACCGGCTCGCCCGCCGCGTTGTCGTACCCGCCCGGCAACTTCGCCAGGGCCTGTCGGATGATCCGCACGCTCTGCCGCATTTCCTCCTGCCGCACCAGATAACGGTCGTAGCAATCCCCCACCGTCCCCACGGGCACGTCGAATTCCAGGTCCCGGTAACAGAGGTACGGATGCGCCTTGCGCACGTCGTAGTCGACCCCGCTCGCCCTCAGGTTCGGCCCCGTCAACGCGTAGTCGATCGCCAATTCCCGGGAGATCGGGCCGACGCCCCGGGTCCGATCGACGAAAATCGTGTTCCGGGTCAGCAGTCGCTCGACTTCCCCGATGGCGACCGACACCTCGTCGCAGAAAGTCGCGGTCTTTGCCGCCCATCCGGCGGGCAGGTCGCGGGTCAGGCCGCCGATGCGGGTATAACTCGTGGTGAAACGGGCGCCGGTGAGCCACTCGGCGAGATTGTAGATCTTCTCGCGCTCCGTGAACGTGTGCAGGAACACGGTCAACGCGCCGACATCCATCGCGAAGGCCCCGAGCCCCAGCAAATGGGCGGAAATACGGGCCAATTCGCAGCAAATGACCCGGATGTACTGGCACCGCGGCGGCAGCTTGTCGTGGATGCCCAGCAATTTTTCGACCGCCAGCGCGTAGGCCACGTTGTTCGCCAGCGGGGCCAGGTAGTCCAGTCGGTCCGTATAGGGAACGAACTGGGTGTAGGTCATGTTCTCCGCGATCTTCTCGTCGCCCCGGTGCAGGTACCCGAGGTCCGGCACGGCGCGCGTGATCGTCTCCCCGTCGAGCTCGATCAATACCCGCAACACCCCGTGCGTCGACGGGTGGGAAGGTCCCATGTTGAGGACCATCTTCTCGCCGTGCAGATCGCGCAGATCGTCGCCGGCACCCGGAATGGTGACACCCGCCGGGGACACCCCGCCGGCACCCGGGTCGCGGAATTCTATGGATTGGGCCGTGGCCATGAAAATCAGTCCCCCGCAGTCCGTGCCCGCGGTTCGCGTGCGATCGTGTCTTTGCCGCCCGGCACGGTCACGAATGGCCCGCCCTCCAGCGGCGCCGCGCGCGTGAACGCCACCTCGGGCAGGTCCGTCGGCTTGCCTGCCAGCGGGAAATCCTTCCGCAACGGATGGTACGGATACCCCTCCCACATCAGGATCCGGCGCAGGTCCGGATGCCCCGCAAAACGGATCCCCATCAGGTCGAAAATCTCGCGTTCGTGCCAATCGGCCGTCCGCCACACCGCGCTGACGGTCGGCACCTCGCCCTTTTCCTCGCCCACGCTGGTCCGCAACCGCAGATGGCAGGCATGGCCAAGCCCGTACAGCTCGTACACCACCGTCCAACGGGGCTCGTCCCCGTAATTGTCGATGCTGCTCACATCCAGCAGGAAATCGAACCCCAGCTGGGCCTTGGCATGGCCGCAGACATCGGCGATGCGTGCCGGGTCGGAAACCACCAGCGTGGCCTCGCCACGGAACTCGGTGGGAGCCGCCACGACGTCCGGGAAAGCGTCGCGCAACCGTTGGGCAAACTCGAGGGGAGTGGGCACGGTCTAGTTTTTTGGGATGTCCTCGAACCGCTGCGCGGAAACCTCGATCCCGAGGCGGCCGTATTGCGCCGGGCCGGAATCGCGTTTGAGGATGCGGGTGATGGGTTCGCGGGAGACCTTTTCCTGCAGCTTGATCAGAGCGTCCAGCAGGGCCTCGGGACGCGGCGGACAGCCGGCCACGTACACGTCCACGGGCACGATGTTGTCCACCCCCTGGAGCACCGAATAGCTGCGGTACATGCCGCCGGTCGAGGCACAGGCGCCCATCGCGATCACCCACTTCGGCTCCGCCATCTGCTCGTAGATGCGCCGGACCGCCAGGGCCATCTTGTAGGTCACCGTCCCGGCCACGATCATGACGTCCGATTGGCGGGGCGAAAACCGCATCACCTCGGATCCGAAACGGGAGATGTCGAAACGGCTGGCGCCGGCGGCCATCAGTTCGATCGCACAGCAGGCGAGCCCCATCGGCATCGGCCACAACGAGTTCTTGCGAAACCAGTTGAGCGCGGAATCGAGCTGGGTGTGGACCACCTCGCCTTCGATCTTCGAATTGTAGCCGAATTCGGTCGTGGCGACCGATCCGGTGATGGCCGAAAGTGGGCTCTCCATAGGGTGTTCGCAGCCTTGCCAAGCAAAGGCGCGCCGAAACTATGTTTGGCCTTCCGCCCCTGCAAGATGCTTTTGTGAACTTTTTCACAAAGTCTCCCCGATCCCCCTCCAAGGCGCCCGACAAGCCGTGAAGCCCCTCGCTCCCGGGCTCGAAGGGGTCGAGGCGATGCCGGGTGGCCGGCAGCGCCAAAGGCGCTGGATTCCCGTGGCCCCCCACGGGCCGGGAGAGCCGGCCCCTGTATTCTTGGAAGCGCCAACGGGAACGCTCCGTGGCGTCTGAGTTGGTCGGGAAGTCGTCGACGGGCGCGAAGGGAATGGCTTCGCGTCCCTTGGGGACGGCGGGCCTTGGCGGACGAACACCCCCGTTGGCTTGGGGCCGGGCAATTGCGGCCTCTCGTGGCCGGGGACCCGCCGGCACGTCCGACTTTCCGATACCCGATACCCGGTCCGAGCGCACAAGGGATCCCGCTACACCCGCGCGCGGACGCCATGATTTCCAGACTCGCTCCCGACGCCGGTACCACCGAAACTGCTGCGTTCGCATGAGCAAACGCCACTCCCCCCCGTGGTTCTGCCTCGCCCTCTCGATCGCGTGTCTGGCATCCCTCCCGATGTCGGCGGCAAACGATCCGACCGAGGGACCGAAACCCCTTTCCGACCTTCCCCTCGACCAACTGCTGTCGATCCGCGCCGACACGGTCGATGCCGCCAGCCGGCGCAACCAACCCGTCTCCGACGCGCCGTCGTCGGTCACCATCGTCGACCACGACGAGATCCGGAAACTCGGCTACACCACGCTTGCCGACATTCTCAGGCAAGTCCGTGGCTTCTATGTGTCCGGCGACCGCAATTACTCGTATCTCGGGGTGCGGGGATTCAGCCGGCCGGGCGACTATAACTCGCGGGTGCTGTTTCTCGTCGATGGCCACCGTATCAACGACGCCGTCACCGAATCCGCGCTGATCGGCAACGAGTTCCCGATCGACGTGGACCTGATCGAGCGGGTGGAGATCGTGCGGGGACCGAGCTCGGCGATGTACGGCAGTTCGGCCTTGTTCGGCGTGGTCAACGTCGTGACCCGTTCCGGCGCGAACTTCAACTATGGGCGCGCCGCGTTCGATGCGGGAAGCCTCGACACCTACCACGGCAATTTCACGCTGGGACACCGGTGGGAAAACGAGGCCGACCTGCTGGTGTCCGGAAGCTGGCTCGATCGCGGCGGACAGCCCGGTTTGTATTACGCGGACTTCGACAAGCCACCGGCATCGGACGGGGTCGCCCGGAACCTGGACCGCGAGAACCGCCAGAACGGATTCCTCAAGCTGGGGTGGAAGGGACTGAGTCTCGAGGCCGCCCACGTCGACCGGGAAAAAAGCCTGCCGACGGCATCCTACCGGACACTGTTCGGCACGGCGGGAACCCGCACCGACGACCAGACCCATTATGTCCGGGCGAAGCTGGACGAGACGTTGGACGGCGGTCTGCAGGTGATGGCCAACGTCAGCTACAACGCCACCGAGTACCGCGGATCCTACATGTACCCGCAGTCCGTGCCCGGGGAACCGGACATGTTCCCTCTGGTCGATGGGTATCGCTCGCTGTGGTTGGGGGAGGAATTGCTGCTGCGCCGGACGTTTGCGGAGCAAGTGACGCTGACGGCAGGGATCGAGATGCGGGAAAACCTGCGGCAGGACCAATTCAGCATCGAGATGCGGCCGCCGTACGGGCTCCAACTCGACGACCACCGGCACTCGCTGCAGGCGGGCCCGTTTGCGGAGGCCGAGTGGCAGCTTCACCCGCGGCTCACGCTGTCGGCGGGCGGACGCTTCGACCATTACGAGGGTCGCGGGAGTTCGGCAAACCCGCGGCTCGCGGCGATCTGGACGCCCCGCGACGCGACCCACCTGAAGCTTCTCTATGGACGCGCGTACCGGGTACCGAACGCCTACGAACTGTATTATACCGACGGCTACCAGACCCAAAAACCCAGTCCGGGTCTCCGACCGGAACGCATCGCCACCTACGAGGCCGTCTGGGAGCAGGAATACGGCGCCCACCTGAAATCCACCGTCGCCGGGTTCCTGTACGAGGCCGAGGACCTCATCACGCAGGCCTACGACAACCGCGACGACCTCCTCTATTACCGCAACGCGGCGCGGACGCGGGCCGCGGGCATCGAGACCGAGCTCGAGGCCCGTTGGGAATCCGGCCTCCGGGGCCGCCTGAGCCACACCTTCCAGCAATCCGCCGACCGCGAGACGCGGCAGACGCTCAGCAACTCGCCGAAACACATCGTCCAGGGCTCGCTGATCGTCCCCTTGTACCGCGAGCACCTGTTCGCGGGCCTCGATGCCCGTTATCTTTCGTCCCGGCTCACGGGCCGCGGGCCGGCGGTCGGCGGTGTCTTCGTCGCGGACGTGACCCTGTTCGCGTACCGCTGGGCCAAGGGAGCCGAGTTGTCGGCGTCCATCTACAATGTCCTCGACCGCCGCTATTCCGATCCGGTCGGGACCGAACTCACCCAAAGTTCCATCGCCCAGGACGGCCGTACGTTCCGCCTCAAGCTGGCCTATTCCTTCTGACGATGCCCGGGCTTCCCCCAATCGGCGATGCGGTTCCCCGCCCTTGCGATGGCAAATCGCGACGGTCCGCCCGCCTTCTCGCAATGGGAGGTTGGCGCATGTGGCTCCCGTCCCTCTGCCTCGCGGGGGGACTGTGGATGGCGGCCGCCGATCCCGAACCTCCGAAACCCGGGGTGGGCGACGCGAACGCCTTGCGCGCACCCGTCCCCGTGCAACGCCTCAAGGCCGCGATCCTCATCAACATCGCGCGCTTTTTCACTTGGCCCGCCGAGACCCTGGGGCCGGCCGACCAACCCTTCCGCATCGGGATTCTCGGCACCGACCCATTCGGCGACCATCTCCGGCAGGAATCCGCGGCGGCAACGATCCAAGGGCGGCCGATCGGACTGGTCCGCGCCCAGCGACCCGAGGATCTGAGGGGTTGCCAAGTGGTGTTCATAGCGCCGGACCGCGATCTGAGCCTGCGGGACTCCTTGGCACCGTTGGCGCGCCACACGATCCTCGTCGTCGGGGACGAACCGGAGTTCGCGAAACGCGGCGGCATGGTCAACCTGCGCCTGCATGGCGACCAGATCTCGCTTGAAATCTGCCGGGGAGCGGTCGAGGCGACCGGCTTGGGGTTCCGGGCCAGCCTTCGGCAGGTGAAGGGCATCGAGTGGATCGCCCATCCCGAGAACCGCTGACGCCACGAAGCCACCACGCGGCCGGGAAGACCAGTCGCTGCCAGATCCAATGTCCTTTTTCTCCATGCGCACGCTCCGGGCCCGGTTGGTGACGCTCAGCGTTGCCACCACCGTCGTCGCGGTGGTCCTGCTCGGCTCGGCCGTGCTGTGGGTCGACCGACGGCAGTCGCGGGAGGCGTTCGTCGAGGGTCTGCAGTCCAGCGCCCGTATCGTCGCGCTCAACCTGCCCGGTGCGCTTTTCTTCAGGGACCGGGAGACCGCCCGGGGGGAGATCCAATCCCTGATCGACCAACCGGGGGTGCTGGCCGCCGCCGTCTACGACAAGGACGGCGGCATCCTCGCGCAATGCGTCCGTCCCGGTTCGGCCGGCCGGGTGCCGCTTTCCCCCGGGAAGGTTTCTTTGGCGATCGTCGGTCCCAGGGTGAGGGTCTCCCTGCCGGTCGCCGACGCCGACGGCCCCCACGGGACGCTCTTCATCGAGGGCGACCTCGCGCCGCTGGACATCCGGGCCCGGACATTCGGCCTGATTCTCGGCGGTTTGGTGGCCGCGGTGTTGCTGGTTGCCGTCTGGCTGGCATGGCTGCTCCAGCGCATCGTGTCCCGCCCGATCGTCAATCTCCTCGACACCATGCGGGCGGTCAGCCGGCTCAGGGACTACACGCTTCGGTCACCGGTGTCCGGAAACGACGAGTTGAGCCTCCTCGCGGCCGGCTTCAACGACATGCTCGGCCAGATCCAGGACCGCGACAACCAACTCCGGGAGGCCCATCAGGCCCTCGAGGCCCACGTCCTCGAACGGACCTGCGAACTCCGCAGCGAAGTCGCCCAGCACCAGACCACCCAACGCAACCTGCTCGAGGCCCGCGACCGTCTCGCCCGTTTCAACGCCGCCCTCGAGGCGGCCAACCAGCGACTCGAGCAAAGCGCCGCCGAGTCGCGCGAACTGGCGCACGCCGCGGAGGCCGCCAACCGCGCGAAATCCGAGTTCCTGGCGGTCATGTCCCACGAAATCCGCACCCCGATGAACGGGATCATCGGCACCACCGAACTCCTCCTCGACACCCCGCTCCGCGCCGACCAGTCCGAACTCGCCCGCACCGCCTGCACCAGCGCCGAGGCGCTGCTCCGCATTCTCGACGACATCCTCGATTTTTCGAAGATCGAGGCCGGCCGACTGGCGCTCGAGGAGTCCGAGATCGATCCGGCCGACCTCGTCGAGTCCACCGTCGAGGTCCACGCCACCGTCGCGTTCGGGAAGCGACTCGACATGAACGTCTCCCTTGCCCGAGACCTCCCGCGGCGGATCCTTGGCGACGGATTGCGGTTGCGGCAGGTGCTCAACAACCTGCTCAGCAACGCGGTCAAATTCACGGCCCGGGGCGAGGTCCACGTCATCGTCGAGCACACGATCCACGCGGATTGCCCCTGGCTCCGGTTCTCGGTTCGCGACACCGGCATCGGCATCGCGCCCGCCGTGCTTCCGCGGTTGTTTTCCTCGTTCACCCAGGCGGACGGTTCCACAACCCGCCGTTTCGGCGGGACCGGCCTCGGGCTGGCGATCAGCAAACGGTTGGTGGAACTGATGGGAGGCCTCATCGGGGTGGAGAGCCAACCCGGGGAAGGGTCGCTCTTCTGGTTCGAGGTCCCGGAGCGCGGCGCCTTGCCGGGCGTGCTGCCCACCTGGGCACACCGGCACCTCGCGGCACGCATCCGCTCGGGGAGTCGCCGCACCGACGAGGTGATCGCCGCCTATCTGGAGTCCGCGGGCGTCGCCGTGGTGCCGACCGACGAGGCCGGGGCACGGGTACAGTTCGAGTTTTGCCGGTACGAACCGGGTCCGGGCGTGGCGACCCGGCGCTTCGCGGTGATCGATTCCACCCGCCAACCCCCGGTGGCCAATGCCGAGGCGGCGGGCTTCGCCGGGGTGCTCACCAAACCGGTCAAGCGCGCGGCACTCTGGCGATTGATCCAAACCTTCGAGAAGGAGTCCGCCGGCATGGCACCGCCTGCCACCGCTGGGGGGCGTTCGCCGGATTCCGCGGGGAACACCCCCGGCGGGTCCCCGAAAAACGAACCGGCGCCGGCCGCGGGCATTTGACCCGCGAAGCGACGCCGTTGGAACTCCGGCCGGCATCCCGGCGAAGCCTGCCGACGATGGCGCCTAGCGACGCCGGCGCTTGACGTTGAGCTGCGTCAACGAGTGCAACAACGCCGCCTGGACGGTCGCCGATTCCTCGTCGCCGAGCTTTTCCTGCAGCCGGGCCTCCGCGCGTTTGCGCGCTTCCTCGGCCTTCGCCTCGTCGATGTCGTCGGCCTTCACCGCCATGTCCGTCAGGATCGCCACGCGATCCCCGGTGACCTCGACAAACCCGTCGCCGACGGCCAGATAATGCTCCTTGGCACCCTTGCGCGCGATGATCTCGCCCGCGGCCACCTGGGTCATGAGCGGGATGTGCATCGGATAGATGCCCATTTCGCCCTGCACGCCCGGCAGCGTGACCATGTCGACGTCGTCGGAGAACACCCGTGCCTCCGGCGTCACGATCTCGAGTCTGAGCGTTGCCATATGATGCGCCTGTTGTGGATCGGTCGTGGGTCCCGCGGAATTCCGGATCCGGACTGCCGGCTGCCGGACCGAGCGGACCCGGTTGGGCTCACTCCTTGATCTCGTCGATCGAGCCCTTCATGTAGAAGTTGTTCTCGCCGACGTCGTCGTGCTTGCCCTCGAGGATTTCCTTGAAGCCACGCACCGTCTCGGCGACGGGAACCTGCTTGCCCTCGCGGCCCGTGAAGACCTGCGCCACCGTGAACGGCTGGCTCAGGAACTTCTGGATGCGGCGCGCGCGGAACACGGTCGTCTTGTCCTCGGGCGACAACTCGTCCATGCCGAGAATGGCGATGATGTCCTGAAGATCCTTGTAGCGTTGGAGCACCTTCTGGACGCCGCGGGCGACGTTGTAGTGCTCCTCGCCGACGAACTCGGGCGCCAACGCGCGGGAGTTCGACGCGAGCGGATCGACGGCGGGGAAGATGCCCAACTCGGCGATCGAGCGCTCGAGCACGATCGTCGCGTCCAAGTGCGCGAACGTGGTGGCAGGGGCGGGATCGGTGAGATCGTCCGCGGGGACGTACACCGCCTGGAAGGAAGTGATCGAGCCCTTCTTGGTGGAGGTGATGCGTTCCTGGAGGTTGCCCATCTCGGCGGCGAGCGTGGGCTGGTAACCGACGGCCGACGGCGTGCGGCCGAGGAGCGCGGACACCTCGGAACCGGCCTGCGAGAACCGGAAGATGTTGTCGACGAAGAGCAACACGTCCTGGTTTTTCTCGTCGCGGAAATACTCGGTCACGGCGAGCGCGGAGAGCGCGACGCGGAGACGGGCTCCGGGCGGCTCGTTCATCTGGCCGTACACGAGGCCGATGCGGGAGCCGGGCTCGAGGACCGGCATGCCGTTGTCGCCGATGACCGGATGCCCCTTGGCGTCCTTCTTCGTCTTGATGACGCCGGCCTCGATCATCTCGTTGTAAAGATCGTTGCCCTCGCGGGTGCGCTCGCCGACGCCCGCGAACATCGAGATGCCGCCGTGCAGCTTCGCGATGTTGTTGATGAGCTCCATGATGACGACCGTCTTGCCGACGCCGGCGCCGCCGAACGCGCCGACCTTGCCGCCCTTCAGGAAGGGACAGATCAGGTCGATGACCTTGATGCCGGTGGTGAGGATCGTCGGGCTGGTGGACTGGTCGACCAACGGCGGGGCGCCGCGATGGATCGGGTACTGCTTGTCGGCCTTGACCGGGCCCT